>NC_019729.1:4175898-4476181 GCF_000317475.1 Oscillatoria nigro-viridis PCC 7112 | reverse complement strand
TGCAGACTTATCCGGTAAATTGGCCGATAGGTACGGGCGATCGCTTTAAAGGTGTTTTCGATCGCAGAGGGCAGAAGATTCACTTATTTGAGCGGACTAAACACGGTTCTCGCGCTGCTGTTGATACCGTCATCGAATTGGGCGATCCGCGCATTGAAGATTTGTTGGAACAAGACCTTTACTATCAGCTCAAAGAAGAGTTAGAACTGCTGGATGAGTTGGGAACTGAACTCGATTTAGATTTAGTTCGGGCTGGAAAAATGACGCCTGTTTTCTTTGGCAGCGCGATGAGCAATTTTGGGGTCGAACTGTTTTTAGATGCGTTTTTAGATTACGCTATGAAGCCGATCGCCCGCAAGAGCAGCGCCGGAGAGTTGCCGCCAACTTATGAAGATTTTAGCGGGTTTGTGTTTAAATTGCAAGCGAATATGGACCCGAGACACCGCGATCGGGTGGCGTTTATTCGGGTTTGTACGGGCAAGTTTGAAAAGGACATGAACGTGACTCACGCTCGCACTGGTAAAACGGTGCGCTTGTCAAGACCTCAAAAGTTATTTGCTCAGGATCGGGAGTCGATCGATGTTGCGTATCCGGGCGACGTGATCGGTTTGAACAATCCGGGAGTATTTGCGATCGGCGATACTATTTACACCGGGCAAAAACTGGAATATGAAGGCATTCCCTGTTTTTCTCCCGAACTTTTTGCGTTTTTGAGAAATCCCAATCCTTCTAAGTTTAAGCAGTTCCGCAAAGGCGTTTCGGAGTTGCAGGAAGAAGGCGCAGTGCAAATTATGTACTCGGTTGACGAGGCGAAACGCGAGCCAATTTTGGCGGCTGTCGGACAGTTGCAATTTGAGGTGGTGCAGTTCAGAATGCAGTCGGAATATAATGTCGAAACGACGATCGATATGTTGCCTTACAGTGTAGCTCGTTGGGTTGACGGCGGTTGGGAAGCGCTGGAAAAAGTTGGGCGGCTGTTTAATACGGTGACGGTGAAAGATATTTGGGGAAGGCCTGTTTTGCTGTTTAGAAATGAGTGGAATTGCCGACAGGTGGAAGGAGAACACCCTGTTTTGAAGTTAAATGCGATCGCCCCTGTGGTTTCGGGTTTGGCTGTTAGCGAGGAGTGAGATTACCGCAGGCAAAGGACACAACTCTGTTGTGTCCATAGAAATGATATTTATTCGGCTTAAATACGCCGGATATAAGAAGTTACAATCACGGCTCTAACAGTTTTTCTAAGATGGTGTAAATGTCTTTTTTGTCACCATCTTTACGTCTCCCTAGTCCCACGACAACAACTAGAACTCGCTCTTGTTCGACTTGATAAACTATACGATAGCGCTGTCCAACAGCTCGGATGCTGCGAAATCCTGATAGGTTATCTACAAGGGCTTTGCCTTGCTTTTGTGGTTCAACTTTTAGTCGATCGATGCGATCGCGCAATTTTTCCTGTTCTCGTCGATCTTTAACCGAAAGCATCCAGGATACAAGCCCCCGGATTCATCCGTCCAGAAATAAAAAACCTGTATCCGATAAAGAGCCGAACGTATTTATCTCGCGCAAGTCAATGCTTCAATTCTAAAATCTAAAATCTAAAATCTAAAATCTAAAATCTAAAATCGATTGACTGCCTCCAACATTTCCAGTGCCAGTGGCGTAAGCTGGATGTCATATTCGATCGCATTTTCTTCGTGATTCATAGTCCCAATTTTGCTTTGGCATTTTCCCAGGAAATAGTTTCCCCTTGGCGTGCTTGGGTGATGCTTTGGCGCAATTTGGCAACGAATTCTGTATCGGTGAGAATATCTAAGGTTTCTAACAGTTCAGTCAAATGCGTGTAGCTCATTGCAGCCATAACGGGAACGCCATCTTGAGTGATGATGATCGGCTCATTGATAAGTTCTTGGGGTAGGTTGGGAAGCTGCTGCTGTGCTTGGGCAATGGTGAGTCGTTTGGACATGGTTGTACTAAAGCAACATTACTTTTAATTTAGCATTTCGGCCCAACTAACTGGTTTCGAGCCACTGACGCTGGTAACGAGTAAATCCAAAATCTAAGATCCAAAATCTAAAATCTAAAATCGGTTGACGGCGGCCCCCCTCTGCGGCTACGCTTTGAAGTGAGAGGTTGCTTGCTTGTAGAGGAGGCAGCCCGCGTCGCCCAAAAATCTAGTTGCACTGCCCAAAGCTGCGCTAACAGCAATGGACAGCATAACCGCCAAACTGGAATCAGCAGTCTGGAGGCTAACGGAGCATTTTAACATCCTCTGTAGCCGCCCTGCTATGTCTTGAAATGCGGGGCGGCTGGGTTTTTGGGTTTTTCTAGAAAACCCAAAACCAGGAGAACATATTATGTCACAGGAATTCGTGCCTGACGACAACAAATTCGAGCGCCCAAATGACGACTCAGCAGCAGTATGCGAACAGGAAGTGGTGCTGTTAACGGTTGTCGGTTCGCCCAAAGGTGTCCGGGAAACCATACTCACTTTGTACCGGCTGGGATTTGCAGAAGTGGGCGATTGGAGTCCCCCACAGCGTGCGGCTAATCCGAAGCAGGTGATGAGCGTGCTGATCCGTCGGAAGCGGGGTGAGGGTACACCGCCGAAACAATCTGGGCGGTAAGCTGCAAGGTTAAATAGCTAAATTCGAGGGCGGGCTTTTAAGGCTATGTCCCTGAGTCCGGCAGTCCGGCAGGGGTTGAAACCCCTGCCTCAAAGCTAAAGTCCTCGCTATGAGGACTGAAGAATTCATTAGTCCTCTTTAGAGGACTTTTGCTATTAGCCAGGGAATTCATTCCCTGGCGGGCTTTAGGTTTAAGGCAGGGAATGAATGTCGCGCCTTTACTCCTTGCGATCGAGCTAACTGCTGACAGTATCCTCACCCAAATTATCGATAAATTCTTGCAGCGAATCGCGCCAATTGCGAACCCAATCGCGATTAGGAGCAATGGCTAAAGAGCGATCGAACATTTTCAGTGCCTCTTGCCAATTTTTGAGTGCTTCCTGTTGGTCAGAGAATTTTGCTTGCAAATCACCCAGTATTTTTAGCGCCCTCCCTTTGTTGTTGAGAACACCGATATCATCCGGCGCAATAAGTAAAACAGAATTACAGGCAGCGATCGCCTCAAAGTAAGACTGTTTTGCCGCCTCAAATTCACTTAGCTGTGCTTGCAATTCACCCAGACTTCGCAGCGCATTCCCTTTGTTGTTGAGAGCATAGATATCATCCGGTGCAATAAGTAAAGCAGAATTAAAGGCTGCGATCGCCTCAAAGTAAGACTGTTTTGCCGCCTCAAATTCACTTTGCTTTGCTTGTAATTCACCCAGACTTTGCAGCGCAATCCCTTTGTTGGTGAGAACATAATTATCATCCGGTGCAATAAGTAAAGCAGAATTATAGGCTGCGATCGCCTCAAAGTAAGACTGTTTTGCCGCCTCAAATTCACTTTGCTTTGCAAGCAAATCACCCAGACTTCGCAGCGCATTCCCTTTGTTCCTGAGAACGTCGATATAATCCGGTGCAATAAGTAAAGCAGAATTATAGGCTGCGATCGCATCACAGTAAGAAAGTTTTGCAGCCTTAAATTCACTTAGCTGTGCCTGTAAATTACCCAGACATTTCAGCGCAATCCCTTTGTTCCTGAGAACGTCGATATCATCTGGTACAATAAGTAAAGCAGAATTCAAGGCTGCGATCGCATCACAGTAAGAAAGTTTTGCAGCCTCAAATTCACTTAGCCTTGCTTGTAATTCACCCAGTCTGTGCAGCGCATTCCCTTTGCTGTTGAGCGTAGCGTCATCATCGGGAGTGAGAATGAGTTGGCGATCGTAAGCTGCAACTGTCTCTAAATATTCTTGTTTTGCCTCTACGTATCGAGCAAACTGAGCATAGTAATGTCCCTCCGATCGCGAAACTCTACCAAGCCAATAATCACTTTTAATCCACAACTCATCTCTAACTCCCAGCAGCGCCTCGCATTCCTTATAGCGACTCTTTTTCAAAGCTTTATTAAACACCTCTTCCCATTCCTTCACACCCCGCTTCCAATCCAAGCGATTAGCATGAAAAATTGCCTCCGCCGCATCCCCCACTTCCCGATAATGCGCCTCTAAAACTTCATGAGCTTTGCGAGTTTTCGGATTATCCCGATCGGCATCCAAACGCCGCAATAAATCGTGAATCCGATACCAGTTATCCCCCCGCTTCTGCGATTTCCACACAAAGGAAAAACCCGTCAACATCTCAAAATTTGCACTGCTTGCTTGGAAGTGACAACCCACTCCCAATTTCACGTACAAATCTTCATCAAAAGCGCGGCAAGCACTCAGCGAATGCACGGCAGATCGCACTTCGCGATCGACATAACTCAGCAACCGATCTGTTAATTCCGCAGTCTTGTTTTCCAACTTCGGAATCCGCGCAAAATCCGACGACATCAACTCAATTCCACGCCTTCTTTCTGCCAGCACCGCATCCGCGCACAAACCCAAATAAAACGGATGTACCTGCAAATTATCCCAAGGATCGTTGGGATTGAGGCTGGCATATTTAATCACAGCATCTGCCAAATCTGCCTTGTCAATCTCCACCTTGTGCAAGTAATCTCTAGCATCGGCGGGGGACAAATGCCACACTAATTGTGCATCTATATAATCTTCAGGAATCGGAAACCTCGACGCATTCGGCCACCGCAATTGCGTCACCGGACACTCTCGCCCCGCCACAACAACTACAATCCCCAATTTGTAATCTAGCGCCCTAAGCAACCGCCGAAACCACTCATCTTGATACCAAAAAGTTGCGCCTTGAGAATTGCGTTTTTCATCCCACATTTTCTCGTGAGTATCGAACAGCATCACGAGGCGATCGGGTTTATTTTTGCCAGCCATTGCCGCATTTAAATCCCCGGCAAATAATTTCGGCAAATAGTCGGTTAACTCAGTATCAATGTCTAGACGGCGAATTTCCTCCGCCTTTTCATCGCTGACACCGAGGCGATTTTGAACTAATTTCATCGCCCGCTTAATCCCGCCCAATTTATCTATCCCTTTGAGCACCGCTACAGCTTGCGCCACCACCGGAACATCTGCAAAAGTTTCAACTACAGATGCCACCAATTCCGCCACATCATCGGGGAAAAGTTGGTTGAGAGTTGCTTCTGATTCGCCTTTGTTCAGCAAATACCAAAAGCAAGCAAAGTCATAATTGGGAAATTTAAATTTATATTTCTTGGTGGCTGCTGCAATATTGCGCCGCAGCATCAGCAAGCCGTAAAATCTATCTTGAGGTTTATCTTCTTTAATCGGTATCAATCCGAAATCGTGTCTGACTGCGGGGATGGGAGTGTAGGTTTTAGCTGCTGCGTAGCGGACGAAATTAGCAACTTCGGCGGCTTGCGATTCAGGGAGTTCGCGCCATTGTTGCCAGACATCCGGGGCAAATCTTTTGCAGCAGTGAAACTCCAAGTGTTTTAGCAGCAAAGACTTGCCGTTACCTCCATCTCCGAAAAAATACAAAATTTGTTCCGGAGGCGGGTCGTCGTTTAAATAAAAGGCAAATCTGCGGGTAAATTCGTGTCTGTCGGTGAAAAGTTGCAGTTTGCGATCGCTGCTAATAGATTCGCTTTCAAAATCTTCGTCGTCAATTGGCATAAATGTGCAGGTGAGGTGTTAATTTAATTATAAGCAAAAATTAGATGGGTTCGGTGAGTGAAATCGCTTCTTGTCAAACAAAGTCCGCGCAACGCGAGACTAAAAGAGCAAGGAAGTATTTAACCATAAATTGACATAATTCTTCAGTCCTCTTGAGCGAGGACTTTAGCTTTGAGGCAGGGGTTTAAACCCCTGTCGGATCGTGGCGATCGTGCAATATCTCAGAAACAAATAATTTTAGTGAAATTATTTGAGTACCTTGCGGCAAAGGTTGCAACAAATGGTGACAGAAAAATAGAGGTGTGTTAAAACAGCTATCGATCGACCAGCCAAGCTATCTTAGAAAGGACGCGATCGCAAGCACAGTTATGGCATCTCCACACAATCAAAATTCGGCGGATTCATCTGTGAAAGAGTCTCTGGAGGCTGGGTTAGCCGCTTTGAAACAAAAAGATTACAAAAGTGCGATCGCCCTTTTAGAATCCGTTACCCAAACCGCAGCTAATGGGCCGTCGGGAATCCGCGCACAAATGGGGTTGGTGGCTGCGTACAAAGCAACCGGCAATCTGAAAAAGGCGATCGCCCTGTGCTCTTCCCTCGCCAAAAGTCCCAACTCTCAAGTCAAAACTTGGGCCGATCGCGCTTTAACAGAATTAACCCCCCCTCCCCCCCCAAAACCACCGGCAAATAAACCAAAATCCGCAGAAACTCCCCCCGAAACAGGCTTTGTCGCCTTTGATGCCGGAACAAAATCGCCGAAAAAATCGATTGGGGGCGATGGCTTACGCCCCGCTTCGCTACGACCGACCTCAGACCAAAAAACAGGATTTTTGCCTTTAGAGCCGACTGCCGCGCCGGGAAACGCCAAATCGCAACATATTTCCCCGCCACCTCCACCCCCCACACCGCCGATTCGCGCGACATCAGAGGGCGGGCACGGGGGCACCGCCCCTACAGAAACCGCACCCGATACAGAAATTAGCGGCGAAAATAGTTCCGGTTCCCCAACAGATATCCCCGCAGTCGCCAGCCCAGATACTTACCAACTCACTTGGCGCCAAGCAGGGCGCGCGAAAAGCCCGCGCCCCCTCAAACCGCTGAAGTTGCTGGAGTTTCGGGTGGAAGCCGTTGCAAGTGCGATCGCCCTATTTTTCCTAGCCCGGTTTGTCCTGCAATTCCTGCTGACAAACACTAATTCTCTGTTGGTTCAGCTTTACATATTCACTAGACTGCCTATTTTCGCGCCGATTCAGCTTTTTTACCGCGATCCCACTCCGTTTGTTCAGATGGTTTTTGGATTGCTTTTGGCCTCGTCTCCCTGGCTGATAGACGCGCTGCTGAAACTGTTTTGCGGCATCGAAACCCTGCGCGGGTCGGTTTTATCCAAGCACAGCAAGGAAGCTAGCCGGGTACTGCGAAGTTTTTGTACCAAGCAAAATATGCCGGTGCCGGTGCTGAAACTATTGCCGCTGAATGTTCCTGTAGCTTTCAGTTACGGCTGTTTGCCCCGTTTTGCTCGGATTGCTGTGAGTCGCGGGCTGTTGGAACAGTTGACGGATGATGAAATTGCTGCTATTTTCGCGCGGGAGTTGGGCCATATTTCTCACTGGGATTTTGCGCCGATGTCCCTGGCGCTGCTGGTGATTCAAATTCCTTACTTGATTTATTGGCAGGTGGCGCACTGGCAAGAGCGGTTGTGTGATTTAATGACGATCGAGTTTTTGCGTTCTGCTGTCAAATTTGTGGCCGCTGCTATTTCTGCTACCAGTTACGGGATTTATAAGTTGTTGCGCTGGCCGATGTTGTGGCTGTCGCGCCGCAGAGTGTATTTTAGCGATCGGACTGCTGCGGAAATTACGGGCAATCCTAACGGTTTGACGCGGGCACTGGCTAAAATTGCGATCGGCATTGCTGGTAATATCGAACAGCAAAAACAAACTAGCTTTTTCCTCGAAAGTTTCGATCTATTGTTACCCGTAGGCGTCGGACAAGCTGTAAGCCTTGGTTCTGCTGCATTACACGCGCCGCTGGAACAGATTTTGCTGTGGGATGTCAGCAATCGCGAGCGCAACTGGTTGACGGTTAACCGCGCGCATCCTTTGCTGGGAGAGCGTTTGAAGCTGTTGGCCCTTTACGCTCAATTCTGGCAACTGGAGACAGAGTTAGATTTGGCAAACGCGGGAGTGCCAGAACAACCCAAGAAAGGAAAATTGTCTCTGTTTAAGTCAATAATCGAATTTAAAGACTCAAAACTATTTTTACAGGGTGCGCCGTTTTTTGGGATTCCGATGAGTTTGGCGATAGTCGGGGTGCTTTGGCTGATTGGGGGGATTTTTTCGAGGACGAGTATCTGGCAGTTGGATTGGCTTTGGGGCGATCGATCGATTATTTGGGGCTGTTTGCCGATCGGATTTAGCATCGGTACTTTGATGCGGATCAATTATTTTTTCCCGGACATTACACCGCAAGAAACCGCTTCGCCGAGTTTGCCGGAAATTTTGTCAAATCCCGAGAGTTTGCCGCTGGATGCTGAACCGGTGCGGCTGGAAGGGCAACTTTTGGGTCGATCGGGTATGGGTAATTGGCTGGGACAAGATTTGATTTTGCAAACGGCGACGGGTTTGGTGAGGTTGCATTATGTTTCGAGGTTTGGCTACATTGGCTCTTTATGGCCATTTTTGTTCAAAGAGACGACTCGCCCCAGCGATTTGATCGGAAAATCTGTTGTGGCCACTGGTTGGCTGCGCCGGGGTGCTACTGTGGCGATCGACCTTGAAAGTCTCCGCAGTCAAGGAGGGAGGGTTAGTGACAGCGGACATCCGATTTGGTCTGCGATTTTGGCTTTTGCTGCTGCTTTTTGGGGCGCATACATTATTATCCAGGGCCCAAGGTGAGACTATTTTGGATTTTAGATTGGGGATTTTAGATTGAAGAATGGGAAATGACTTACTGCATAAGGGTTTCGAGGTTGCCTGCAATTGCATTTTTTACAGGTATGAGGAATAGTTATCAGATTGCCGCACTCGATCGCGCACAACGCGCAGCCCCAGATGAGTTTTGAGTTCAACGGGGGATGGGCGATCGATCTTCTCGGTGCGCCGCGTACACCCTACCCGATGTTCTCGGTGCTTGTGGCACACCCGAAGAGTCTATCGGTTACATCAGTTACATCCGTTACATCCCGTACATTGCTCGTTGCCGAACTTCCTCGTTCATTTGTAAAGAAAAGTTGCTTTTTTGCTAGCACTCTGTTACATTAGTTTACAGGAATTGGATTGAACCAAACAGCGCGATAACTTCAGTTGGCTAAAATCCCTTAAGGCATTGCGTAAAAATTGTCAACCTCCCAACACAGCAAGTACAGCCAGCCGCTTGTCGGCTGTTTTTTTTCGAGCGCTATTTTTGCTGTGCGGGATGAATTCTCAAAAGTGATTCAGATGTGGTTTCCGTTAAATTCAGACTGAAATCTTCCTAAATAACTAGCTCTGTTACCAAGGCTGTGATACCTTTAAAGAATGCTCGGACTCTGCCGGGCCCAATTTAAGGGATACCGGGTAAGTGAGTAGTTCTCAGCATTAGGAGCGAGATTAGGATCGAGGTAAGATTACTGGCTGAAAAAATGTTAGCCATTTTATCCATCACTGTATTAAACTGAATACTGGCATTCCGATCGCTTGCAATTGACATCCTTGGACATAAATTTCTAGACGGCGCTGGCTATAAACATTCTGAATCAAAACCGGAAGCAAGTAATACAGAATAGCCAATAGCCTAAACATTTGAGTGATGACTAAAAGTTTACACAACAACCTGAGATTTAAAAGCTCTCTGCATCGGCGGTTAAGTTCCGGCCTTATCAGAGTAAATCATCTTTTTGTTCTAAAAGGTGGGGGGAGCTGTCAAGGTTGGTGGGAGGAATGCGCCAATTCTCGGGTTATGTGGTGTTTGCCTGAAGTCAATATTCAGTTGACTTCAGGTAATTCTGTTCGAGCAAATTAATTAAAATCCAAGTCGGGAGGAATTTTTCATGTCTATTCGTCTTTATGTTGGCAATCTACCGAAGGAACTCGATCGCCAAGAATTGCAAGAAGTTTTTGCGCCGGAGGGCGAATCTGTTACCACAAAGGTAATTACAGACCGCAAAACTGGAAAATGCAGAGGATTCGGTTTTGTGACGGTGCTAACCGACGAACAAGCCGACCAAGTTATTGAGAAATACAACGGCTTGATGTTCAAAGAAAACCCGCTGAAAATAGAGAAGGCACTGCCCCGCTCTAAGGGTAAATCTGAGAAGGGCGAAGACGATCAGCAGCAGTCGTCGCCGCAGTCACCGCAGTTGGTTTCCGCGTCGTCAGTGCCAGCACCTGTGCCGCAGCAACAGCAGCGCTCGGCTCCCCCTACCCAAGGTGGTGGCGCCTCCAGCAAAAGCAATCGCCGTCGGGGTGACAGCAACAAGTCTCGCCGCAATCAGTCAGCAGCAACGGTGTCGAGCGCTGATTCCGGCTCGGTGCAGCCAGATCCGCGCTGGGCGAGTGCTCTGGAAGAACTCAAGCAAAGATTGGTGGAAGCTCAGACTACTAATTAGTCGAAAATGGCGGCTAATTGCTGCTGTCTCTCGGCTGCGGTTGACTGAATGTATCTGGAAGTGCGATCGATCACGGGTCAAAAAACCCTGTTCTCGATCGCACTCTTTTATCGTAAAAAACCTCTAAGATCTAGCAGTGCGGTACAATAACCGCGATCGGGCAAGTAATGAAAACTCAAGTCCTGACTACCAACCAGGTGGATTTTGGTCGATCGACCGGAAACGAGATAGTATCCTGAGAATTTTTGGCAAAAAAACCCGGTTTCTCTAAAAATACAGGGTTAAGCAGCGAGACATCTAGAAAGAAACCGGGTTTTCAACCCCCTAAATAAGTCTTGTTTATTCGATCGGCCCGAATTCAATTGTCTCAATAAACTCAAAAATCTTGTTCATAATTCCCTCAACTTCAGACTCCAAGGAACCCAATTCATCCCCCTCGTGATAAATTCGCTGACAGCTTACGGTGTAGCAAAAATCGTCAGCAATAAAAGCCATAAGTCCCCGGTAAGCATCCAACCGAGTCAGAGGGCGATCGTTTTCTTGCACGCTGATAGTTGCACCCCCAGGCAAATCTAAAACCACGAAATAAGCTTCTTCATCTTCTAAATATTCCGCGTGAAGTAACTTAGAATTGGCAACATTAGCAAGAATTGCCTGAGAAACAAAATTGTCGAGAAAAGACTTGAGATAAGCTTCCTCGCCAACCGACTCGATTGTTTCTTCCACTTCACCAGCAACAGGGAAATAATCAATTTTCAGCAAAACGCCAAAGTCGTCAGAAAATGCGACACAGCTTTCTTGCTCATCAATTTTACCGCCTCGTTGCTCGTCAACTGGAATGGGGACGCTAAAATTGCCTTCAGGAGATACGTACCATGCTCCATCAAAATCAGAATCTTCGCCCTCTACTTCCGAGTAAGCAGCAGTTACATCCTCAAGAATTTCTGCTGCTTCCTCGTCTTCCACACCTAATGCTTGCTGGAATTCCTGGAGAAAAGCCTGGTGCTTCTGAGCTATTTCGCCATCTGCGACAAACATTGCTGCAGTTATTGCAAAAGTATCCAACACTAACTCATCTGGCATAGATTCCCAAGCAGTATTAAATAATGCTCCTAAACCGTCTTTGCCGACAATACCGTCGAATTTTTGAAACATTGCTGACATATCATCTTCCGAGTATTCAGCAAATATTTCTGATTCCCAAAGTATGCTTTCTAAGATATCAGCATCCGTATCAGGGGAATTTGCCTCTGCTGCGACAAAGGCTACCGCTGCTACGGATTCTTCTAAAGTCAAGCTTGCTTCGGATTGGTCTTCTGAATTGAATATTTTATCAAACTTTGCCACAGGTTTTGCCCCGCTAGTGTTCAGTTTTGCTATTCATAGCAAATTTATGACATAAAAAGATAGTAGTCAGGGATACATTTACTTTTTGCAAAATGCCACGAGTCAATGTGGGGTATGCACCAAGCGCATTGGTGTCAACAGAAGTCTGGATAAATATCAAATAAATCTCCGATGATTAACGGCGTTGCATAATTGCGGAATGATTTTGATTGTTTTGTGGGATGGGCGTCCGGCCCGTCCGCTTATTTTCAAAGCAGGCGGGACGCGACCCCACAAGCATCATCCTCAAATTGTGCAACGCCCGATTAACACCACTAAAAAAAAAGAATCCAAGTGTAGGCTCAGGGTTTAAACTCATACATCATTAGTCATTCCCAAATCTACAATTTAAAATCTAAAATGGTATAACCTACCAAGGACTGCCAATTATGGTGAATCCTGCCCAAAAGTTCGGGTGAGATAAATCTGCATTTGCTGCTTGTGTGGCTTGATTAATGTCGATCGCGCCTTGAGTTCCCCGCAATTGACCGTCTTTTACTACAATTTGTTTGCGGATCATTGCCAGTTGAGCTTTTCTGAGCGCTTCAGCTTTAATGTTTTCCGATCGCAAATTGCCGTAAAACTCGGTCATCAACGCCAAAGTGCCGATATCATTAACTTTCCACAAACTCGCCAAAGCTGATTTTACACCGCTGCGGACGGCCAATCCAGCAAATCCCATTTCTGCTGTATTATCCCCGATCGCCGTTTCGCAGGCACTCAGCACTAATAACTCTACTTGTCGGCGATCGTACCACTTCGCCGACCTAAATTCATCGAGCGCCAAAGAGCGATCCCACAAATCAATCTCAGCTTCCTTGCGTCCGTTTTCGCCTTGAGGAAAGCTAGCGTGAGTAGCTAAGTGAACGATTCCAAATGCCTGTTGCTGTCGCTGTTTGCTGAGATTGTCTAGGGTAAAGTTTTCGTTGAGAAAAGACCGTCCCCGCCATAAGGGCAATTCGGCAGCAGGATTGAGAAAACTTTCATTTCTGCTCAATCCCGCTTGATTTTTCCTGTCGCTTCTGGTACCGGCGATCGCAGATAATTCGATCGGCACCGCAGGCAAAGGATCTTTATCAGTGTGTGGAAACTCTGAAGCACCCATTGCTAAAACTTGAGCGTTTTTCAAACTTTGATACTTTGTGTTAGTCAAACTGACACTGGGAATTGAACCTAGACTGTACTTTTCTACTAGAAATTGCTTGCCGTCGTGCAAAGCGGATAGTGGCAGTTGGCGCAAACCTGCATCGAATGAAAAAATTAGCGTATCGATATTTAACGATTCCAATTCTTTAGATATTGGTAAAATCAACCATTGGTAAAGTTGCTGCGCGTTTTCCAAATATGCTGTATCTTGGGAATTTTGTGGCTGTGCCAAATAGCCCTGAAAAATATTCACCGTTTTTAGTAGTGTTTTGCTGTTAACGGGCGCTTGTTTGAGAATAGGAGGCCCGTCGGGAACTACTAACACTAGCGACACTTCTTTGAGCCGGACGATCGCGTAAACAATTACAGCTTGCTTCCCGGTTTCCTCCTTGATTGTTTTGAGAGTTTCTCTTAGATATTGAACGTTGATTTTTTTATCCGTGAAATTTTCCCCATAATAATTTTCGTAGTCTTGTTCAAATAGTTGGTCAATGAGAGCGACAGCATCATTAGCATTGCCTTGGTCTAAAGTTTGTTCGACGAGCGATCGGCTAATTTCTGAGGGAAAAAGATTTGGGATATCTGCGGGTAAGGGATTTTCTGCGATCGGAGGGGGAGTGGGAGTTGGTTCGGGAGTTGGGGCGGGGGCTGGAGTTGGTGAGGGGGCTGGAGTTGGTGCGGGGGCTGGAGTTGGTGCGGGAATTGGTGCGGGCGCTGGAGTAATAGTGGGTGAATCTTGAACTGGCGCTGTATTTATTCCAGCTATTCTCTCCCAAAGATCGGAAAGATTGACATCAAAGGGTTCAGAATTAGCAATCGGTAAACTAGGAGTTTGAACAATTATTTCCGGCGGAGTTTCTGCGACTGAAACTGTTAAATTGTCAGTAGATGTCTCTGTGGAGATCGGGTTATTTGCTTCGGCTCCGGCAATGGTGTTAACTGACGGGGTGTAAGGAAGTTCTAGGGAGATAATTGTTTCGTTGTTACGCTTCCAATCTAATTCGGTATTTCCCGTTTCAGCATTTTGGTCGATCGAGGTTTCAGCACCCAATAAATCGCCAATTAAAAAAGCTAACTCTCGTTGGGGAGTTTGGCTTGGGCTGACAGCGGGCGCGGGTACGATCGAGCTTGCAGGCGCGGGTACGATCGCACTTGCAGGCACGGGTACGATCGCACTTGCAGGTACTGGCTGAATTTGAGCTACAGGCTGGGTTAGAGAGGCAAGAGGGGCTGCGGGGGCTGGAGTTGGCGCGTTTGAAGGTTGGGGGGCGATCGCAGGTTGAGTGGCGAGGGAGGAGGTGATTTGGGAAACCGAGGGAAGGGTAGGTGTAGAAGCTATGCGGGCAGCAGCGTTTGGCGTTGTGGGCGTCGAGGGCTGTGTGGGGCGCGCGCGGGGTGGCAGTAGGAATGAATCGGGCAATTGAGGTAGTTGGAAGTCGAGCGCAAAATCAGGTATCGGATCGGGTGTTGCCGAAGGTGCGATCGAAGTTTCGGGTGTTGGGGCAGGTGCGATAAATATTTGAGGAATTGGGAAAGGTGCGATCGAAGTTTCGGGTGTTGGTGCGCTCGAGCTTTCGGGTGTTGGGGATGGTGCGACGGGTAAACGCCGTGGGAGTTGCCGTGAGGGTGTGCTTGCGGGCGCTGCAGTCGGTGTTGGGGAAGGCGCGGGAGTATCTGCGGTTGTGGGTGCGGGCGTGGGAGTCGCTGCAGGTGTGGGTGCGGGCGTTGGAGTATCTGCGGGTGTGGGTGCGGGCGTTGGAGTAGCTGCTGGTGTTGGAGTAGCTGCGGGCGTTGGAGTAGCTGCGGGTGTGGGTGCGGGGGTTGGAGTAGCTGCTGGTGTTGGAGTAGCTGCGGGCGTGGGAGTAGCTGCGGGTGTCGGTGCAACTATTGGCGGCGGTACGGAAATAATTTGAATGCGATCGCGATTTTGCGCGAGATTGGGATCTTGTGTGTGAGTATAGCGATATTCGCGATCGGGCAAAATTGTTTGTATGGGATTACTATTGCCCCTAGTAAGTGCACCCGCCGTTCCATTTGTCTGGGAATTGCCGACAATAAAAGGCGTGATTCCCTTGCCTCCGTGGCGGATAATTATTGTACCGCCGTTAGCATCTCCAGGACTTCCAGCCGTAGAAATGCTAGCATTGATGCCGTTTCTATCTTTGAAGGAATTGAGCGATCGAAAAAAGTTTTCAGTCACAATCGAAACATTGCCCCCCGTACCTGTGTCCTGACTCTGAGCATCAATTTGACTGACAACAATATTGCCGATCGTGCTGCGGTTAATCGCGATAACATCGCCCGCATTCCCCTTAGCAGAAGAGTCAACTTTTCCAACATTAATACTTCCGGTAGCGTCGAGCAAGATACTGCCCCCATTACCAGCAGACGAGGTATTGATATCGCCCGCAGTAATATTAGTTCCAGCGCTCAAAATGATATTACCGCCATTGTTAGGGGAAGTCGCATCGAGATCGCCTGTGCTGATTTCTCCGTTCTCACTATACAAAGAAATTCCGGTCGCTGACTTAATATTTTGGGCGCTAATATTATTCGTAGTAGTAATGTTAATTGCAGCGGAACTTTTGGGAATATTATCTTGAATACTGATGCTGTTGAGGGGATTGAGGCTGCCAACAGCATCGCCAAAGTCAACACTTCCAGCATCGGGTTGAACAGTAAGACTGTAAGGCCCGTCAACAGTAGATTTAAAAGTAATATCGCCAGCCTCTAAAATTTTGACCGACAGGTTATTACCTAATGTCACCGGAGCGTTAAAAGTAATGTTATTGCGGTTAGTTTCGATCTTGCCACTGGCAGTAATAGAGTCATTTGCCTTGACATCAATATTGCCACCTGTCACAGTAATACTGGGAGCGAAAGTGCGGGAATTAATATCCGAGGTTGAAACAGTTCCTTGAGCATTTATGGTGATATCTCCGCCCTTACCATTTGCCGCAGCGGTAATAATTGGGCCGGCAGTTGTGTCGATATTACCGCCGCTTTGAATGCGAAGATTCCCGCTATTGGCGTTGAAGCCGCTTAATAATAGGGCGCTACCAATTCCTGCCGTACTGATGTTAGTTGCGGCTTCGAGGGAAATATTGCCGCCGCTGTTACCGCCGATCGCATTTATGATTCCGGCGGTAGTGTCGATCGATCCGCCGCTTTTAAACGTGATTGAGCCGCCGTCTTGATTGCCGATCGCCCGGATGTCGCTGGTAGTAATATTTCCCCCAGCATTTAGATTAACATTGCCGCCTATATTAGTTTTAAAATCGGGAGATGAACCGTCATAACTTGTCAATAACTGACCTGTAGTAATATTGCCGTTGCTATTAGTAAATTTAAGACTTCCACCCTGTATTCCCGATACTAATACATCGCCTATATTAATGTCACCGCTGGCAGTAGATAAAGTAACATTGCTGCCATTGCCCTTAGCAGAATCACCCGCGATCGCGGTTCCTGTTGTCGGTGTTGTGATGCCCGTGCTGGCTTGAATGGTAATATTTCCAGCAGTGCGATCGCCCCTGACATCGATCGTTCCGGTATTTATGGAACCGGCAGTGCTCGTAAGTGCGATCGGGCCGCCGTTTTGATTCGCCGTTACGTTGAGATTGCCAGTTGTAATATTGCGATCGGCACTCAAAGTAATTGATCCACCATTTTCCGGTAGAAAAATTGTATCATTTCCTGAGTCCTGAGAGCTGGTTGCATTTATTTTTCCTGTAGTGATGCTGCCCTTCGTGCTAGTAAAATTAACGCTACCGCCTTGCAATTTACCATAGTTTAATACGTTAGCTGTTATAATATTTCCACTGGTAGAGATAGTAATATTACCGCCCTTCTTACCGCTGTCTGAAGTATTAGTGAGGTCGCCAAGCTGGATATTTCCGTTTACGCTTGTAATATTAATATTTGCACCATCTGCGGTAGATTCATCTAGACTATCTGCACCTATATAACCTACGTTAATGTTACCATTTGCCTGTAACGTTACAGAACCAGGAATGCTGGATAAAGCGCTATTTCCAGTGGTTATATGTACTCCGTTTGGAGGAAAAATAATAGCTCCCTGTTCGCTGATGATGGTAACATTACCACTACTGCCAGTAGGTACTGTATTAGGAACTCCTCCTGCAAAACTCTCTATGCAAAAACTAGGGGAAGCACAGTCTAAAGTAATATCGTTTTTTGCTGTGAGAGTAATATCACCCGATCCACTGGATGCGAAAGAAGCTAGATTACCCGCAATAGTAATGCTCCCACCTGCATTCACACTAATATTACCGCCATTACCAATAACATCTGTAGCTATAGCAGAAAGAGCTCCTGTAGAAATGTTGCCCCCAGCAGTCAACGATATATAACCAGCATTACCCCCAAAATTGTCTGCCCTAATCGTTTTCGTTTGAATGTTGCCTGTAGCTTGCATAATTACAGGACCTACATTATTGGGATTACTTACATAAGTATCAATTTTTCCTACTACTTGAATATTGCCCCCCGATCGCAAAATTAACGTTCTGAAATTACGCATAAGAAATTCATCAGTACCGGGAGAAGCATTAGCAAACTTTGGATCTGGATCGGTACTTGTGATTGTAATATTCCCGTTAATAGTAATATTTCCAGTACCAGAAGTTGTATCTACCTTGAGAGATGCACCCGTATATTCGCCAACGAGATAGTCATTAGGCTGCGTAAATATTGGATCGTACAGACTAATAAAATTCGCAGGTTTACCAGATAAATCAACAATCGATGTGTTACTGCCACTGCGAAAATGAGCATCTGTAGATATGATGCCATCACTCACTAAAGTCAGATTTCCACCGCTAACAAACGGCGTTTGCGAAAGATGATTCAGCGCCAAAATATCGATACTTTGATTTCCCTGAATGTAGAGATTTCCGCCAGCATTCGCCACAAACGGATTTGCCACACTATCGCGCACTCGCACTGTATCGTCAGCCAGCAAATTCAAATCGCCAGTTGTACGCAACAGACTTTCAACTAATGTCAAATTACGATTAGCTGACAGCGTTGCACTTCCCGCGCTTACTTCTTTAGCAACAACATCTCCATTCTCTACCTGCAAACCACCCGTCAATTCTACTTGCCCTGCAGCGTTGACTGTCACCCCCGTTGCACTTCCCCCGCCACCCGCCAACAACTGCGGCAAAGATGCAACTGGCAACACCCAATTTTGAGGCAAACTCCCCGCTACAGATTGCGGCTGAATCTCCAAACTCAACAGATTTCCCGGTTGACTAATTCTGACTAAACTCTCGCCGGGAACCGCCGCAACAGTAATATTTCCTCCCGGTGCAGAAAGTTGTCCCGTACTCAAAACCGTGCCGCCCAATAAAGTTAAACTTTGCCCTTGTCCCACAGCCAAATTGCCTAAATTGATAATTCCTCCCGGTTGTGTATTTGTGAAAGCAAAACTATTAGGATTTCCGACTAATTGAGTATAATTATTAGTACCGGCCGCACTAAACCAGTTATTGCCAAAACCGATGCCCGTCGCAGTAGTCGCAGTGAAAGCAGCAGGCACGTTCAAACTGGCATTTGTGCCGAAAACCATCCCCGCCGGATTCATTAAAAATAAATTGGAATTGCCGCCCGTTATTTGAATTAATCCGTTAATTAACGAAGCATCGCCGCCGACAACTCGCCCTAAAATATTGCGGATATTAGGATTAGATATAAAATTGGCAGTTTGCCCTTGAGTTAAACCAAATTGTTGGAAACTGTGAAAGAGATTCGCACCGTCGCCGGATTGTTGGCCGCCGTTGATGTTGAATTGGTTGCCGCTGGGAGTAATTTGAGTATTCGTGCCGTCGGTTGCGGGGGTAATTTGGGCTGTGGCTGTTTGGGATGGGGCGAAAAGTCCTAATTCCCACATTGTTAAGGCGGTGAAGGAGAGGAATGTTAGGAAAAAGCGGGGTTTTTTGTGTGTTGATTTCATGGTTTTGTTAGTAGATGATATCGATTTCACTCTGATAATTGCGAAAGCCCACCAGCGCCCTCTGACAGTCCCAAAGTCCGCCAATCCGCCAGGGAATGAATTCCCTGGCTAATAGCGAAAGTCCTCTGAAGAGGACTGTAGAAAAAAGTTTGGTATTAGTCCGCTGAAGAAGACTGTAGAAAAAAGTTTGATATCAGTCCACTTTAGTGGACTTTTGCTTTGAGGCAGGGAATTCATTCCCTGCCGGAATTAACGTCACAAATCCTGCTAGAATTAACGTCACAAATCCTGCCAGAATTAACGTCACAAGCCCTGCCAGAATTAACGTCACAACCCCTGCCGGAATTAACGTCACAACCCCTGCCGGAATTAACGTCACAGCCAGTTACTATTTTCTCTGTTCCCTCCTTTGCAAATCCCGCAATTGTTTATCAATCTTTTGGGCCATTGGCAAATCTCCCAAAGTTGTATATCCATCTTTTGCCATTCGCAAATATTTCATAGCTTCCAAATTATTTCTCATCGCTGAATGAACTTGCCCCAATCCGTATCTAGCGGCTGTCAACTCCTCAATATCGTCAGGTTTTGCCGTATTAATCACCTTGGAATAGTAGACTTCAGCCTGGGGAACCAGTTGTAGCTTTTCCAGATACAAATCGCCCAACGTGCGATAAATGGGCGGTGTTTCCACGCCTGTTTCTTGTAAAGTTTCTAAAATTTCTCTTGCTTCGGCAATCAAGTTTGTGTTAAGATAAACTCTAGAAATTGCTAATTTTTTGGCGTTTTCGTTAGGTACTTGTTTGTCGATCGCCCCAACCGCATCTTTAACAGCCTGAACCTGCTTCTCATCCAGCAACTCAAACTCTGTATCTCCTTCTACCACGGGGATTTCAGAAGAAGCACCCGTATTCGCCTCGACAATTAATCTGTACTTAACACCCGGTTTCAGCGCCGGTTCCCCCGGATACACAGCCTCAGTACCGCTAACAGTCATTTCCCAGTTTAATTTGGCTCCATTTTCGCGGAGGCTCAACTTATAGCTAGTCGCACCATCAACCGGATTCCACCGCAAAATAGGCTTGCTGTCGAGCAATTTCGTGCGCCGCGGACTGATAATATAAGGAATTGGCGCGCTATTCCAAGCAATTTTACCGTCGCCGCGATCGGGACATTTAATCAAGTCGGCGCTGCAATCAGATTTCGACTCTTCTTTGGCTAACAAACAGCTATTCAATTGATTTTCACCCGGTGCGATCGACTTAATTCCCAAATCTGCACATTGGATAGTCAGTTGTGCGTTTTGTGCGGTTCGCAGTGTGTCTCCCGGATAAATTGGCGTACCGCTGGTAGGGCGGACAATTCGGCCGTTTTGGCGCTCGATCGCAACTTCCCCGCTACTATGGATAATCAGTCCGTTGGATATTCTGTTACTGGCTGCTAGTGCGGTAGTTGCGATCGAGCTTAATGCTATAAAAATTGCAATCCTGATTTTCACTTGATATTTCCTTTTGCTTGTAAACGTTGCTGGGCAATTCGCATACATTCATCTTGTTTCGGTACGCGGTAATCAGAATATTTAAGCGCCTGATTCCAGGCTTCTAAGGCTTCTTGCTGCTTACCTTTGATTTCAAGTACCTCTGCTAAGAGACATTGAGCTTCAGGGCTATTGCCTCTGAAT
Source organism: Oscillatoria nigro-viridis PCC 7112 (assembly GCF_000317475.1). NCBI lineage: Bacteria > Bacillati > Cyanobacteriota > Cyanophyceae > Oscillatoriales > Oscillatoriaceae > Phormidium > Phormidium nigroviride. The sequence continues at coordinate 4,455,756 of NC_019729.1, read as the reverse complement.
CCTATTGCTATTCTTAAATCTGCTTCAGCAGCCTCATATTGCTTTTGTGCCAACCGCACCCAGCCGCGATTTTTAAAACAAGCGGCTTTTACTCCGTCGTATTCAGTATGTTCTAAACAGCGAGCAATAAATTTTAAAGCTTCTTGAGGTTGATTGTTGAGAATCAGCGATCGAGATAATTGAGAATTCGCCTCAGCCGAACCCCGCCGCGCTGCATCCTTCATTGATTTTTGCGCGCGATCTTTTTCATTCAAGCCATCATACAACATAGCTAAGTTATAATGAGGCGTGGCATAATTTAAATTTAGTAAAGTTGCTAATTGGTAGCATCTTTCCGCGATTAATAGTTGACCCTGATGGTGGCTGGTTTTTCCTATTTCATTGACAACGCGGCCAAGTATCGGGCCCATTAACATATAACTGATAGCGGTAATACCTAAACTTTTTGCCGCCCGCTGCATCCAATCAATTGGAATAATTAAGGGTTGGTTATTTTGGCGATCGCCCGCCGCATCATCTGCCGGAACAGGGCGATCGCGCTCTAATTCCAGCACAGTAAATGCTTCAAAATTTGGATGCTGACAAAGCATCGGAATCCCACTCGCACCAGCCGGAAATCCAGAAGATTTCTCAAACCTTTTCAGTTCATCCTTAGCTTTACGCACTGCGACAAACAATATTTCTCCTTCAATCAAATATTTCAAAAAAAACTTTAAAAACTCATGAGCTACTTTGTCTGGTACTGGCTCCCGCATCACAATCATTGGTGGCAAAGAAACACCTTCAGCCGCTAAATCTCGTGCTAATGCTAAACTCTTACAAGAATTAAAAATTAACAAGTGCAACCCTCGGTCAATAGCTTTTTTTAGGCATTCTTTTAAGTCGGCTATTGTGATAGTATTGTGGTAAGGTTTTTGATTGATATACAGTCGCCCATTTTGTGCATTATCATCGCTGTCACTGTGTCCGGCAAAAAATAAAATTTGCCAGCCTTTTTCATCTACAAGATTGTTATTTAATTCTTCTGGTTCCGGCTCGTCAAGAAATTTGATATAGCAGCGATCGCCCAGTTGTCGTCTAAGTTGTTTTTCATCTTTTTTAACATTGATACCCCTACTATTTCCCAAAACACCTAAAATTCTGAGTTGAGATGTTCTGAGCAATCCTCCTGTGACAGCTTTAGGAGCTGCGTTTGGATATTCTAATGTACTCCCAATTGTTTCACAGTAAGGGAAATCTTCGTAGAATTGCCACGACTCCCAAGGCAGCAGCAATATATCAAGATTATCGCTTTCAATAAATATCTGAATCCGATCGGAGGGATGTAATTCTGTTCTGAGCGTTTTTTCTATTTTATTGAAAAATTCGCTACTACTGAGCCACTGATTAAAATTTTCTTTTAAACCTCCATCGATATCCGCTAGAGTGGCATCTGAGAAATTGTTGACCCCGGATTCAACAATTTCGATGCGAGGTTCGGCTCTACCAGAGTAAAGCATCTCATAAATAAATTTCCGTTTTTCATAAAGCTCTTTAACTCTAGGAGCAGGCCCTAAGCTACTTTGAAATTTCCTGTTTGATTTTTGAATATCTAACCTGGCTGTGACATAGGGAAATCCTTCGATTAAGTTTCCCAATCCAAAGTCTAAGTTAACTACCCTGAGCATAAATTAGCGATGAGTACATTTGATTGAGATTATACAACAAAATTTTCCTGTATGCTCAAATTGTCGATCGCCACTCTGACACTAAAGTTAGTTTGTGGTAAAACTTTAAAATCCTTCATTTCGATAATACTACTTTGAGCCGTTGATTCTGCCTGCTGTAAAGTTTCCCCAGTATCCGACAGCAGCGCTAATTTGAGTTCTGGCGGCAGAAACTTTTGATTAACGGCGGGGCGCAACTGAATGCGAACTTTGATTCGTCGATCGCTCTCTTCGGCAATAGCCACCAACAAAGCAACGCTCGTCCTTCCCAAACCCATGCCCAAGTCAATCAATTTAGCCCGAGTCACATCAGCTTCGGGAAACCTATTGATGCTGCTTTGACTGCCCTGCAAGGCAGATTCGGCTCTCGAATTTCCACCTGCTCGGAAGGCAAAATTGGGGTTTTCGTCAGGAAAAAGTAGGTCTTCTAAACTTTTTTTACCTTGCTCAATTTTCTGCCAACCTGTTTCTGCAACATTCTTAAACCAATTGCCTAAATTAGATTTAACCGGATTTTCTATTTTCACCGGGGAAGTCTCCGGCTGTGGATAAAATATCGATTCAACCGACTCCCAATCTGATGTAAAAATATTCTCCAACCACTGACGCAGATTGACGTTAGATTCAGATAAATTTTCTAGAGATTCCGACAAATGTTCGAGGTGAATCAAGAAGTCATCCAGGGAATTTAAATCGCTCAATACTAATTCGCCCGTCTCCGCAGTTGGGGAAAATCCCAGCAAGATTGCTTCCTTTTCATCCGGATCAATTTCTACTACAATATAACCAATGCGTGCCTCCCTAGCTTCGATAGGAATATGGCACATTTCCGGTAAATTTGCAGAGGAATTTTCCTTGCAATTTTCTCCATTTTGATGTAGGCTCCTAATTGGACGACACTCAATTTTTCCCAACCCTTTAATATACAAATCTGCCACATCCTCAAACATCCTAATTACTGGATTCCAGCTATCGCATTGAGTCAATTCAGTTTCAATATCCAAGATTGTTAAGTAATCCCGAACGGCGAGCAAAGCTAAAGTGTTGAGATAAATCTGTTCTACTCTTTGCGGATGACGCTGTTCCGAAGCAAATTGCCATGCTAGACGAATTGCCTTTTGGGTAATTGGCATTGGCAATGATTGGGTTCCGGCAGTAGTATTGTTCATTTTCCTACTTTAACTCCTTGTATAATTAATAGTCATGATTTTCGCGAAATTCGACCAAACGAGGGCGGCATTTCTTTTTGTAAAAGCCGTGAATTGTAGGATAAGGACAGGCAAACTCTGCTGCTATTGTCATAAAATTTTTACCAGATGACAAACTTCTCAATATAACTTGACAAGTTAGATCTTTTCGTCCTCGAATGTGGTCGCTTAACACCCCATTAGGGTTAGTCTCGATCCAGATTTTGACTTCTTCAAAGTATTGAATACATTCGAGAATATGGCTTTCATCCTCAGCGGGCAAAATTTCGATTCGATCGATCGGTGTTCCGTCTTCTGAAAATTGTTCTAGATCGCATCTCCTCTGATTTTCTCTATCTACTCTGGAAGCCCAATTTAGCAGCCGCCACTTGAAATAATTATTGAACCAAGTTATGACACTGCCGCGATCGCGATCGTACTGAGTGCCAGTGCGGGATTCGCACAAATTGCTATAGAAAAACTCCCACTGTTCTTGCAAAGCGTCTTCATAGTAAGGTACGTTATCCTTATTCTTCCAGATCAGACCGGAGTTTGTGATTTTAATCACAAGCTGATTCACCAAACGTCTTCGTTTCCAAGGGTTCGAGGTTTCCTGACAAATTTGGGTGACAAGGCTGTCGAACTCTTGATATAGCAGTTGTCGATCGGATGGGTGGTCTTCCCCCTCGGAGGGGTTATACTCATCATTCATAGTTCAGTGCGGCCGCAACTTTGTTCCTACATTTACTTATCAGGGTAAGTTGGAGGAATTTATGCGAAATTCTGAAAGTTTTTTTCAGCGGATGGTTGAAAGTCTTGCTGTGCGGTGGATTGGGCCGTTCAATTAGATGTGAATTTTTGTTAAGACGCATCAAAACCAAAGAAACCGGGTTTTTGCGATTTATGCAGGTTTGTAACGCGTCTTCTGGGCGAAAAACCCGGTTTCTGACCACCCGTGCGTAACACCGATCGCCCTTAAATCCCCAAAACAACCGTTCTTCCGTACTTTCACCAGTGTTTGCCAAACTTTATCAAAAAAACTTGAGAGTTCTGCATAAAACTACTGAGCTCACCCCGATAAGTAAATAGGAAGAACAAAAAGGCTTGAGGGGCGATCGATCTTTGATGTTAACAACCAGATCGATCGGGCAATCGGGCTATCTCGCAATTCCGCAGCAGGGGTTGAAACCCCTGCCTCAAAGCGAAAGTCGTCGGTCGCCGACTGAAGAATTTACCAGTCCTCTTGGAGAGGACTTTGGCTATGAGGCGGGGAATTCATTCCCCGCCGGATTGTGGGGCAGCGCGTGATTCGATCGCCCTTAAATCCCGAAAACACCGGTTGTTCCGTACTTTCACCAGTATTTGCAAAACTTTATCAAAAAAAACTTGAGAGTTTTGCATAAAAATACTGAGCTCACCCTGATAGATATACAGAAGGGAAATTACGAAGTTCGATCGCACTTGTTGAGATTTATTCAAAAGTCGCATCGCGCGTAACTTCCCGATCGAAATCCGAACCAACATCCCAACGGATATTGGAAAGGGCTTCTTCCGATGTTGGTTTAGTCTATTTCCACGGTTGCATTTATTGAGTCGATTTGAGTCAGTAATTGCGACAACAGAGTTGAAGTGCGATTCCCTACGGGATAGCTTTGCTTCACGCATTTCGCGAGGCTTCAGTTTGGGTAAATGACGGATCTACGACAGCTAGAGAGTGCAGAAGTGCAGAAGTGCAGAAGTGCGATCGGGCTTGTCGATAGAGTCGCTTTGTCAATTTTCAGAACACATTGTATCTACCACGCGAGGATAAAATCATGGCTACTTCTAACAACTCTTTCACAACCGCGATCGAAACTTCTCTGCAAAATGTTTACAGCATTTTAAATAATTTTGCCAAGGGTGATGATTTTGTTGCCAAAGTTCAAAGTATTTTCGGCACAAATTTTGATGCTGGTAAGTTAGAAGAAATCCGCCAGCAGTGGATTAATAGCGATTTTGCATCTTTGCCTGCGATCGAAATTCGCACTGGTTCTGAAGTCAAAGGGGCTAATGCTGCTTATGCGGGTTCAAATAACACCATTTATGTTTCCGAAAACTTTCTGACCCAAAATACTGATAATCTTCAAGGAATTACCAGTGTTTTATTGGAAGAGATTGGTCATTCGGTAGATTGGAGTATTAATACTTCTGATACTCCTGGGGATGAAGGGGAGTTCTTTTCTAATATTGTACAAGAGATTGATTTGAGTGTTGGTCATATTCAGGATTTGAAGCAAGAGAATGATTCTGTTTTATTGAATTTGGGCGGGAGTTTGCTCCAAGGAGAGAAATCCGGCACAGTATACGATCCTATCGAAATCACTAAGCTTTTAGCATTCGGAACAAATAATCCATCATCACCAAACTACAACCCACATATTGACGAAAATCCTCAACCAAGTATCGCTTATGATATGAATCATTACATGAATAATGGTGCAGGGCGCTATGCTTATCCATCATTATTTGGTGCTGTTTCCGATTTTTTTAAAGCTTCCGACATTCAACCCGGCGAATATAAATATACAGCCGAAGAATATATTAGCAATGGCGATCCAGAGGTTAGGATAACGAGTGGTAGTGGGCTAGATTTCTTGGAAGATCGAGATTTTAAACTTATTGTTTCTCAATATGGCACTGATATTTTCAGTGACGATCATAATGACCGTTCTTTCATTTTCGGAACAACCCCATTTCAGATAACATCTATAACATTTCAGGTTGATGATATTGGGTCTGGGGGATTGATGCAGAATAGATACATTAAAGAAATGAAAGTCAAACCTATGTTTGATGGTTTTGGCTTTAAATCGGACAATCTTGCTGCTCAAGTTCTTAACCAAACAATATTTGAACCTTTGCTCAATCCTTATAATTTACAGCACGGGACAGTAAACCCTAAGTACCCAGATTATCGGTTAATAGTCATGAATTTTACTGGTAATGATGGAAAGTCTTATAACAATTATAACTCCTCTAACTTTCATGATGATGATTTAAAATCGTCGAATGTGAGTGTTACAGGAGGAATTCGTGGTGATGGCGCAGATAATGCAAAAAATTTGGCTGGAATAGCAAAACTTGGTGCTGCTGGAGGAATATCTTATCTCTATAATATCGCCTCCGATCCTTTCTTGTCTTATAAACGTGGCGATCTGCAAGTGATTTACGGTACTCCTGGAGACGACAATCGTGACAGATTCAGTGTGAAACCGCTCCCGCATTTGGTTCCCTTGTCTGGTTATCTCATAGTCGGTGGCGCAGGCAATGATACGCTAAAAGGCGATCTGTTTGGTGATGAAATTCAGGCAGGTGATGGGAATGATTATGGAGAAGGAGGTTTGGGAGATGATACGTTCTATGGTAGCTCAGGCAATGATACCTATGACGATGATGGATTAATTGGTATTTTACCCTCTGGAAATGACTACTTTGAAGGTGCATCAGGAGACGACAAATTCTATGGTGCTAGCGGAAATGATACTGCCTATGGTGAAGCTGACAATGACAGTCTCTATGGTGAGAATGGCGAAGACCTCCTTTACGGTGGCGATGGCAATGACTACGGTGAGGGTGGTTCTAACAATGATAAATTCTATGGTGGTGCGGGTAATGACACCTATGATGATGATGGATTAATTGGTGCCTTAACCGATTCAGGAAATGACTACTTTGAAGGTGCATCAGGAGACGATAAATTCTATGGTGCTAGTGGAAATGATACTGCTTATGGTGAGGCTGACAATGATAGTCTCTATGGTGAGAATGGCGAAGACCTCCTTTACGGTGGCGATGGCAATGACTACGGTGAGGGCGGTTCTAACAATGATAAATTCTACGGTGGCACTGGTAATGATACAGCTTACGGTGGCGATGATAATGACGACCTCCGAGGTGATGAAGGCAGTGACGATTTAAGAGGAGAAAACGGCAACGACTCTCTCTACGGCGGTCAAGATAACGACAGTCTCTACGGTGGCGATGGTGAAGACGAACTTCGCGGCGAACAAGGTGCCGATGACCTCCGAGGAGAAAATGGCAACGACTCTCTCTATGGCGGAACCGAAAATGATTCCTTGTACGGCGGTCAAGGTGAAGACAAACTCTACGGCGAAGAAGGAGACGATGACTTAAAAGGAGAAGAAAACAACGATTCTCTTTACGGCGGAACTGGCAAAGATACCCTCAATGGGGGCACTGGAAATGACGACTTGCGAGGCGAACAAGGCGATGATTTACTAAAAGGAGAAGCCGGAAACGACACTTTATACGGTGGCGAAGACCAAGACCAACTTTACGGTGGATTAAATGCCGACTTACTCTACGGCGAAGCAGGTAGCGACCAACTTTTCGGTGAAGATGGCGACGACATCCTCGACGGTGGCAGCCAAAACGATATCCTCATCGGAGGCAGCGGCGATGACAAACTCTACGGCCGCGCCGACAACGACATCATCCAAGGCAACGAAGGCGAAGATTACGCCGAAGGTGGCAGCGGCCGCGACTTCATCCAAGGCAATGAAGGCAACGACATCCTCTACGGACAAGATGGCAGCGACACGGTAGAAGGCAACGCCGACGACGACTTCATCGATGGCGGCAGCGGCCAAGACTCGCTTCTGGGCAATACCGGAGATGACAGAATTTACGGACAAGCCGGCAACGATGTCATTCAAGGGAACGAAAATAATGACTGGCTGGAAGGTGGCGACGGCCAAGACATTATTGATGGCGGGGCCGACGACGATGATATTTACGGACAAGCTGGCGAAGACAATCTTTTCGGCAGTCAAGGTCAAGACTACATCGATGGTGGCGACGGCAAAGATACCCTGTTTGGCGGCTTCGATGACGACGTACTTCTAGGCCAAGCGGGCGATGACACTCTCAACGGCAACGCTGGCAACGACGAATTATTTGGCGGTACTGGCAATGACTCGTTAATCGGAGAAATCGGCGATGATTTAATAGATGGGGGAGAAGGAGTCGATCTCGTTAATTACAGAAATTCCCCCAGGGGCGTTATCGTTAATATTGACGAAAATAGCGACTACGACAACAACACCAACCAACGTTTCAAAGAATTCGTCACTGCAGTTAATCCCAGCGAATACTACACGGAACTCGAACGGGATTTTGAAATTGCGGCCGGTACCGGTAAAGACGGTTTTGGCACTACCGATGCTTTGAGAAACTTAGAAGATATCATCGGTACTCGCTTTGAAGACATCTTAATTGGCAACGAAAAAGATAACCGAATTTGGGCATTAGAAGGCAACGATTTATTAATTGGCAATGCCGGCAATGACTCATTTTACGGGGGAGAAGGTATCGACGTTCTCAGCTACCGCCGCGACCCGAATGGCGTTAGTGTCAATTTACAAACAGGCGATGCTATTGACGGCTGGGGCGACCAAGACAAAATTACTGGCATTGAAAACGTCGCCGGTTCTCGGCATGACGATAATATTACCGGCGACGATACCGTTAACGTTATCACTGGCGATGCTGGGGACGATCGCATTTACGGACTCGGTGGCAACGACAAACTCTACGGCGAATTCGGCAACGACCTAATCTACGGCGGCGAAGGTGGCGACAGCATCTACGGCAACCAAGACCGAGACACCCTATACGGTGAAGCCGGTCAAGACTACATCCGAGGTGGCGATGCCGACGACTTAATCTACGCCGGTAGCGATGACGACACCGTTGCCGGAGACGCCGGCTACGGCAACGACACAATTTTTGGCGAAACAGGCAAAGACTTACTCTACGGTGGCGCTGGCGACGATTTTATCTACGGCGGCGAAGACAAAGACACCATCTACGGCGAAGGCGAAAACGACAAACTCTACGGAGAAGGAGACACCGACCTCATCTACGGCGGCACCGGCGACGACGAACTCTCCGGCGGCGACGACCAAGACACCCTCATCGGCGAAGCCGGCAACGACACTCTCGCAGGCGATGCAGGCGACGACACCCTAGACGCCGGAACTGGCAACGACTACCTCTACGGCGGTACCGGCAAAGACACCCTAAATGCCGGCCTCGGCAACGACCAACTTTACGGCGGCGACGATGCCGACATCCTCCTCGGCAAAGAAGGCGACGACAACCTGTTTGGCGAAGCGGGCGACGACACCCTCGATGCAGCCGAAGGCAACGACCAACTTTACGGTGGCGACGGCAAAGACATTCTCGATGCCGGAATTGGCAACGACCAACTTTGGGGTGGTCAAGACGATGACACTTTATATGCCAAAGCAGGCGACGACAAACTGTTTGGCGAAGCGGGCAACGACTCACTCAACGCAGCAGAAGGAAACGACAGTCTCTACGGCGGCGACGGCAAAGACTTCCTCGATGCCGGAATTGACAACGACTATCTCTGGGGTGGTCAAGACGACGATACTTTATCAGCCCAAGCTGGCGATGACTACCTGTTTGGCGAAGGCGGTAACGACAGCCTCGATGCAGCCGCAGGCAACGATTCCCTTTACGGCGATAGTGGCAAAGACTTTCTCAATGCTGGCGCAGGCAACGATTATCTCTGGGGTGGTCAAGACGACGACACTTTATCAGCCCAAGCTGGCGACGACTACCTCTACGGCGAAAACGGCGATGACATCCTCGATGCTGGCGAAGGCAACGATTCCCTCTACGGCGACGACGGCAAAGACATTTTAGATGCCGGAAGTGACAATGACTATCTGTGGGGAGGTCAAGGCGATGACACTTTATCAGCCAAAGCCGGCGATGACAACTTGTTTGGGGAATCTGGCAATGACATCCTCGATGCAGCAGAAGGCAACGATTCCCTCTACGGCGGCGACGGCAAAGATACCCTGTTCGGTCAAGCTGGCAACGACTTATTGCAAGGCGGTTTCGGCGACGACTCACTCTTAGCAGGCGACGGCAACGATACCGCTCTATAAAACTTACCCAAAGCTACCCATTGCTCGAAAGTTTTGGACTTTAGTGTTTACTTCCTGTTTCAGCGTAGTCTCAGAATGACTTCTGAGGGTTTGCCTACTCCACAGGCAATCTCGGTAGAGCTTACCGTTTGACTTACTTAATCTGAGCGAATCGGAATGTGAATTCCTTCAAACCATCGCTCAATGTTTTTAGCTGCGTTCAAGTCTCTGTCCTCTGTATGACCGCAATCAGGACATACATAGACTCGATTCTTTAATGGCATTTTGTGGCGGTGATTCCTACAATTTGAACAGATTTGAGAACTAGGAAAGAAGCGGTCAACTAAAATCAACTGACTAGAAAATTTCTCAGTTTTATATTCAAGTTGTCGCTTAAATTCGTACATTCCACAATCGGCAATCGCACCCGCCAATTTGTGATTTTTCAAAAATGCTTTGACGTTCAAATTCTCAATTTTAATCACGCTGTGGTTTTTAGCGAGATGATTGGTGAGTTTATGAATAGCATCTTTGCGGATGAATGAAATTCTAGAATGCAGTTTTGCCAGCTTTCTAACTGCCTTAGTTCTGTTCTTTGAGCCTTTAACTTTGCGACTAACAGAGCGCTGCAATCGCTTCATTTTCTTACTCATTTTGCGGTAAGCTTTGGGGTTAGCAAAAACCTTTCCGTCACTGGTGACAGCTAATTCCTTAATACCAATATCAACACCAATAGAGGGGCGATTTAGAGGTATTGGTGGCTGTTCAATCTCATACTTGATGGCTATGAACCATTTGTCGGCAGTGCGACTAATTACGCAATTATGAGTAGCCGTAATGGGGAGAGGTTCGTGCAATCGCACCCAACCAATTTTAGGGAGTTTAACTCGCTTACCATCATTGCTGATACCAGGTTTTGCTTTAGTGCCTTGCTCAAGATAAAAACTGTCTTTAGACTTGCCTTTCTTCTTGAATCTAGGCTGTTTAGAGACTTTTTTGAAGCATCTATCCCATGCCGTCCTTACCTCTGCCAGAGCCTGTTGTGGACTTGCTTTGGAGCTTTGATAATACCAGGGATTAGCTGGTTTAATCTCAGCGACTAGACGTTTGTGCAAGTCAATAGCAGAGGGAATTTTGATTGTTTTATCAGCCTCTCTAAGTTGTAAAGCTTCCTGAATAATAGCATTGCCAAAATTGTAAGCGTGTCTGGCTACTCCACAGTGTTGACGGAATAGAGTCACCTGTCTATTGTTAGGTTTTAATTCCGTCTTGAAACTGAGTAGCATTATTTTACGTCCTCCACTGCTTTAGCTATACCATCAATCAGTTTTTTGTTTTTGTGACTTCTAGCGCCATAAAGTCTAGCGCTAAAAACCTGAATTAATTCAATCATATCTTGAACTAATTCCTGTTCAAAACTCAATTCATCCGGCGATTTATTGACTATTACTACCTCGCATTCAAATTCCTCACACATTGCGAAAACTAACTCGGAACCAAACCTTAGAAGCCTGTCTTTGTGAGTAACAACAAGTCTGCCAACCTCACCGGACATGATTCGTTTGAGTAGTTTTGTCAGTCCTTTTTTCTTGTAATTAAGTCCAGAGCCTAAGTCTTGAATTGTTTCAAATTGCCAGCCATTGGCAGCGCTAAACGATTCCAAAACAGCAGCTTGACGCTTTAAATCTTCTTTTTGGTCATGACTAGAAACTCTGGCATAGTTGATAGTGATTCGATCGTCTGCCTGGTTTAAGTCTCTGGGAGTAATTCGCTTGATATCGGTAAGGTAGAAGCGTCTCTGTCCCGTGGGAGAGCGCTCAAACTTAATCTTGCCTGCATCAGTCCAGCGTCTCAGCGTCTTTGTCGAAATACCAAGCTCCTTAGCCGCTTCCCCGATTGAGAGTGTCACGTCTGATTGAGTCTCCAAAGTTGCTTACCTCTAATACTACAACTCAATAGTTACCCAATCCGGGAAGAATGTCAATACCTGTCTAAGAAATCTATTTCAGCGCCTCACCCTTCTCGGTCAAGCTGACAGCGACACTCTCTACGGCTTCGGTGGCGATGACATCCTCGAAGGCAACTCAGGAACAGACCGACTTTTTGGGGAACTCGGCAACGATACTCTCAATGGCGGTACTGAAAACGATACCCTCGAAGGCGGTGACGGTAACGACATTCTCGACGGTGGTGATAATAACGACAGTCTGTTCGGACAAGTCGGTAATGACACGGTTATCGGCAACAGTGGCGATGACATTGTTGACGGCGGTTCCGGCAATGATTTGCTTGAGGGGAATCAAGGGCGCGATCGAATTTACGGTCAATCCGGCCTCGACACCCTGTTCGGTGGCGACGATAGCGACACCCTTTGGGGAGGAGACGACGCTGACAACTTGCTGGGAGAATCCGGTACTGATACCCTGTTCGGCGGTTTCGGCAACGACCAACTCGACGGCGGCGAAAATAGCGACAGTCTCTACGGGGAAGGTGGCGATGATACCCTAGCTGGCGGAACAGAGGACGATTTCGTGGACGGCGGCACCGAAAACGATACTCTCTCCGGCAATGACGGCCGTGACAAATTATACGGCCGCCAAGGCAACGACTTGTTAGAAGGCAATGCCGATGACGACCAACTGTGGGGTGGCGATAACGAGGATACGCTGTTAGGACAAACCGGAGATGACCAACTGCGGGGCGAATCGGGCAATGACAGCCTTGATGGTGGCGAAGGGGCCGATCGACTTTTCGGTCAAATCGGCAAAGATACTCTCTCCGGTAACAATGGCGACGACTACTTAGAAGGCGGCGCAGACGATGATAGCTTAACTGGCGGCGCTGGGCGCGATCGCATTTTCGGAAATGACGGTAACGACATCGCCGACGGCAACAGCGGCGACGACTACATCGACGGCGGCGCTAACAACGATACTTTAGCAGGGGGAGAAGGGGGCGATCGCATTTTCGGTCAAGCTGGCAACGACAGCCTCGAAGGCAACGACGACAACGACTTCCTCGATGCCGGAACCGGAAATGACACCCTGTGGGGCCACGACGGCGACGACGAACTCTACGGCCGCGAAGACCGAGATTTCATCGACGGCGGCCGCGGCAGCGACCAAATCTACGGCGGAGATGCAGCCGACACCCTCCTCGGACAAACCGGAGAGGATAACATCGACGGCGGTTCCGGGGCAGACTCGATTCTCGGCAACGACGGTAACGACAACATTTGGGCCGGGGCCGGCAACGACTCGATTTACGGTGGCGCTGGCAACGACAACATTTGGGGCAACGAAGACGATGACCTGATTTTTGGAGAAGCAGGCGAAGACAAAATCGACGGCGGTTCCGGCTACGACAGCATCGACGGCGGCGCCGGCAACGACGAACTGTTCGGCGGTACGGGCAACGACCAATTATTAGGAGGTGCCGGCAACGACAAAATTGACGGCAGCATCGACGACGACAAACTCTTCGGAGGCGCCGGCAACGACTTGATGTTTGGCAGTGAAGGGCAAGACACGATGTTGGGCGAAGTCGGCGAAGACACCCTCTACGGTGGCGACGAAATTGACCTGATGGACGGCGGCGCGAGTAACGACTTGGTTGTCGGCGACTCCGGCGACGACATCCTCACAGGCGATTCCGGCGACGACACACTCGCAGGCGGCAGCGGCAACGACTTGATGGGCGGAGGCAACGGCGACGACTTGATGTTTGGTGAATGCGATGATGACACCATGCTGGGAGGTGCCGGTAACGACACCCTCGACGGCGGTTGCGGCAACGACTTGCTAACCGGGGAAGCTGGCAGCGACAACCTCTTGGGCAACGAAGGCGACGACAGTCTCGACGGCGGCAGCAGCAACGATACCCTCGATGGCGGAAATGGCAACGACTTCTTAAACGGTGACAGTGGGAATGACAGCCTGAACGGCAACGACGGCGATGACAGTCTCTACGGCGGCGAAGGTAACAACGTGCTCAAGGGTGGAAACGGTCAAGATTCGCTGATTGGAGGCAGCAGTTCCGACATATTTGTGCTATCACCAAGTTCGGGACTTGATAACATTTTCTACTTCCAAGCCGATCGCGATTACTTCGGACTCGCACAAGACCTCACTTTTGACCAACTGCAAATCGTTCAAGGCGGCGAGAATTATACTAACGATGCTTTGATTAGCATCGCAGGTACTGGCGAACACTTAGCTTGGGTGAAAGATACTCAAGTCAATACAATTGACAGTTCTCGGTTTATTTCCATCACCCCCGGAGACCCGCTGCCTGGAGTTTTCAATACTCCCTCGCCTGTCGATTCTTTAACTGGCGAACCTGTTGATAGTGAGGATGATGAGTTGATTGATAACAGTTCTACCGCTGGCTTATCAAACACGACTGCAACAGTAATGAGTCAGCCAAACAGCACGACTACTGCATCAATTAGCCAGCCAAACAGCACGACTACTGCATCAATTAGTCAGCCAAACAGCACGACTACTGCATCAATTAGCCAGCCAAACAGCACGACTACTGCATCAATTAGCCAGTCAAACAGCACGACTACTGCACCAGCAGCCATAAGTTTCCCACTGCTAACAACAGCTACTAATCCAGGTAGTTTGACAGTAACTTCTGTGACAACTACTACCGATGACATCTTGCTGAATGGCGGTTCAATTCCAACGATGAATAGCTTTAGTGGCATCGATGATGACATTCTGATCTACGACTCTAACAGCTTGTTAACATCTCTAACCAGCGCTCAAACTCAGCCAATTCTTCCTTTGCAAGCCGCGAGTGTTGGTAGTGCGATCGCCCCCACTGCTAATACTTCTGGTAAGGAAGCTGACCTCTTACTCAATGCGAATCCGAGTCCCCTTCAGCTACCAACAAGTAGCGATTTAAGTGGCACTTCTACCTTGTAGTAATTGTAGGTTTGGTTGAGGGCGATCGAATAGATCAAAACCCGGTTTCTTGAACAAACCGGGTTTTTTTCAGTTGTTGCGGTTTGTCATACCAAATCCGGGTTAGCTATCCCCGCGATCGATGGTATGGTGCGTCGCTCGTTCTAACGTTGCTGTTCAGAGGCTGCCAATAACCTTTCGTGCCTAACCCGATGACGTTGATTCGGAAAGGGTGCAAGCGAGTTGTTATGCGGCGGAACTAGCAGGCTTTATGCCTTTGTTTTTAGTAGGGAAGCAATTTCAATCATTAATTTTCGGCGCTCTGGCTGCATATAATCAAGATTTGCTGACCAGTTCAAAATATCTATAATTTCTGCTGATTTAATGGGAGCAAATTGATTGTTTGTTACCACTCTTCTTAGTGCCAATAAAGCAGCGTATTGCGTGTATGGCATCTCCATAATACCAACTGCTCTAGAAACTAACAAATTTATATAATCAGTTGATGTGTTCCACTCAACGTGCTTGTAAGCAGACAAACGCTCTCCTCCCTTCTGGCTATTTAGTCTTTCACGAACAGGAAAATTTATAACTTTAGGAATTAAAGTCCACATTGTTGAGGAAATTTCGTGCATTAATTTTGTGCGGTTATGTCCATAGGGCATTTCATCTCTAACCCTATCGTAATAGCCAGCCAATTGATCTATCCGCTTCAATGCTTCCGTTGAATCTATATCGCTCGCAGGATCGACTAAAGCTATGGCCTCTCGATAGCGTCCCTCAAGCTGCTGCTGCGTTTCCTGAGATGTTAGATTTATAGCCCCAATATCTGATATTTTTTCTTCGTATTTTTCTGATGCTTCTTGAACACCGTATTTTAGTTTAATTCTCAGTAGATTAGTCTCAATTTCCTCAATGCCTTGTTCGCGCAACCAATTTAAAGAACCTTGCACTTGCGGAAGTTGAGAAATAATCCAAGGAAATAAAATAGGAAGCCAAAAAATAAAGACAAGAACTAAAGTTACCGATGTAACCTTTAATTCTACTGAAAGACTCCAAATATTGCTGTTAACTTTATCCGATTTAAGAGAAATACTGAGTACGCTTAATATGATTAAGATAATGATAGTAATCGAGTATTTTTTTCTCAAAGAAGAGGAAAGATCCGAATTGATACTCAATCGCTCATCTTGATTAATCTTTCGATTTGAATTTCTATTCATAGAATACCACACCACACTTTGCACTAGCGGTTTAACTTTGAACAATCTGAAGGCTTTTTACTCTACCTTAACTCAACAAATAAACCACCCCGATCGCACTATCACTGAGAAACCGGGTTTCTTCGTAAAATCTCATGAGGATGTGAAAATTGTCGCAGAAACCCGGTTTCTTGGACAGCAGGCGATCGTGTCTAGCTCAACGAAAGAAATCACTTGCAGACACGCTCCATGACACCACCAAATGAGACAGCAACGTTATATCCAATACGAATACCAAAGAGTCGGGCGTTTGGGTGCTTTTTACTAAGGTTGCGAGATGCTTGCAATCCAGTTTTATCGACTTCATAATCACCTGTCTCAATGTCGATGATGACCATCTTGCCGATGTTCTCTTCCACCTCGACCTTTTGGCAGATGTTGCTTTCGTACAATTGCTTTGCACGTTGTGCAACTTCTTCACGGCTTAATGCGAAATTATGAATCATCACCAAAATTATAATTCTGACACAACTTTAGTTTTGTGTGGTGCGTCAGCTATTAGATTTTTAGTTTAAACCGAAAATAATCATAGCTGACACACCCTACTAATAACTTTTGTGGAACGGGCATCTTGCCCGTTTCTGAAAAATGTAAAATCTTGTTACAAGTGACTTGACACCAGTGACTAAATCCATTTCCCAATGACTATAATTTGTAAAAAATCATTTTGTAGGGGAAATTCCATGCAGAAACTAACTAGAATTTTATTCACTACAGCTTTAACCCTAAGTATTTTGTGTTCTCCCACAGCAGCTTTCGCCAAAGCAAAGATTCAGATAGCCATCCTTTTAGATTCTAGTAATAGCATGGATGGACTGATTGACCAGACTCGTACTCAACTTTGGCAAGTTGTTAATTTTTTAACTAAAGTAACCAAAGATGGCGAAGTACCAGATTTAGAAGTTGCTCTGTACCATTATGGTAATGACAGCTTACCTTCCTCAGAAGGTTTTGTCAGATTATTAACTGGATTTACTCGTGAATTAGATTTAGTTTCCGAAAAGCTATTTAGTATCAAAACCAACGGCGGTCAAGAATATGCTGGCTGGGTAATTCGTTCGGCAATGCAAGAATTAAACTGGAGTAAAAATCAGGAAGATTTTCGCGTGATTTTTATTGCGGGTAATGAACCATTCGATCAGGGCCCAATACTTTGGAATCAATCTGTCAATCTCGCTGTCAAAGGAGATACCCTCGTTAATACAATCTACTGTGGTTCAGCCGAAAGTCAGGAGCGACAACTTTGGGTATCAGGAGCAGATTTAGCAAAAGGCAGTAGCTTCAACATTAATCAAAACCAACAAATTGTGGTAATTAAGTCCCCTTACGACGACGAAATTTCTACTTGGAATACTAAACTAAATCAAACTTACATTCCCTACGGTAGAGAAGGAAGAATAGGACAACAACGTCAAGCAGTTGAAGATAGTAATGCTGGCAGCAATAGGGTTTTGCGTAGTGCGTCCAAAGCTTCTGAATACTATGATAATGCTTCTTGGGACTTGCTGGATGCTCTCGAAAACGGAACAGTTAAACTAGAAGCAATATCAGATGATAATTTACCAGAAATCATGCGAGGGATGACGCTAACAGAAAAAAGAGCATATGTAGCTGGAAAGAAAACCGAAAGAGAGGCGATTAAAAAGACGATCCGCGACTTATCTCAAAAGCGTGCAGCATATATTGAACAACAGCGCCAATCTAGTACCAATAGCGGTGAAAATACTCTCGATCGCGTAATTATTCAGAGTCTCCGCCAGCAATTAGCGGCTAAAGGATTCAAGCTTAATTAGGGCTTGCTGAATAAGTGCTGAAAGGTTCACCACATGAGGGCTGCGATCGCCCGAGCGTGGGTGGTGAGTGCAACAAATACAGGTAAAATAGTACAGAACCCTTGCACCACCGTTAACAGTTGTGTACCGAAAAGTTGACCCAGACGGCACCCCACCAGAAAGCTTTGAATTTCCTCATGGAGGAAAATTAGCCTCAGACAACCGTTGGGTAATGATGGCCCAATTGATACCGTGGTCAGAATTTGAAGCAGAATATGCTGAAAATTTTGCCTCATCTATAGGGGCACCCGCTAAATCATTTAGGATAGCATTGGGGGCATTAATCATCAAAGAGAAATTGGGAACTAGCGATCGCGAAACTGTAGAACAAATTCGAGAAAACCCTTATCTACAATACTTTATCGGTCTCTCATTCTATAGCAATGAGATTCCATTTGATGCCTCCCTATTGGTTCATTTTCGACAAAGAATCAGCGTCAATCTCGTCAATAAAGTGAACCAAAAGATGGTGAAGAATCTCCGAGAATCCCCGACACCTCAACCTGAATCAAGCAAAAAAAAACCAGCAGAACTAAATGAGAGTGAAAATCAGGGAAAATTATTATTAGATGCAACTTGTGCTAGCGCAGATATCACCTATCCAACTGACATAGGAATTCTCAATCGAACAAGAATGCAAACCGAAAAAATCGTAGATATCCTCTACGAGTCAATCAAAGACCAATGCCTGAAAAAACCCAGAACCTACCGCAAAAAAGCTCGTAAAGATTACCTAGCGATTGCCAAGCAGCGCCGACCGACGCAGAGCAAAAAAAGAACAGCCATTAAAAAGCAACTGCAATATATCAAAAGAAACCTAGCTCATATTGAGAAATTAATCGAGTTAGGCTCTCTTTTGGAGAACTTGAGTAAGCGACAATATAAACTGCTGCTAGTCTGTCAGGAAGTTTACCGCCAACAATCCTGGATGTACCAACACAAAACAAATAGAATTGACGATAGAATAGTAAGTTTAACCCAACCCCATGTTCGTCCCATAGTTAGAGGAAAAGCAGGAAAAGCCACAGAGTTTGGAGCCAAAATCTCAGCGAGCAGTTGTGACGGGTATATATTTTTAGATCGAATTAGTTGGGATAACTTCAATGAATCAGGAGACTTAATAGCCCAAGTAGAAGCATTTAAAGAATTCACAGGACATTACCCAGAATCAGTTCACGTTGACCAAATTTATCGCACTCTATCGAATAGAGCATGGTGTAAAGAAAGAGGAATTAGGATGAGTGGTCCGCCCTTGGGAAGACGACCAGCCCATGTGAGTAAAGCAACAAAAAAGCAAGCTCAAGAAGATGAGAAAGCTCGTCAAGCTATAGAAGGAAAATTTGGTCAAGCAAAAAGAAGATTTAATCTCGATCGAGTGATGGCTAAACTCGATAATACATCCCAAACAACGATTGCAATTGCTTTTTTAGTTATGAACCTTGTGGCTGGGTTATTGCGGTTATTGTGGCTTTTTGTGTGTCAATTTTTATTAATAACAACTGGAAAGAAGGCAACGATTATCAAAAGTTATATCCTGGTATTACAACTAAAAGAAAAACTTAAGTTGAGCGTAGGCTAGCAATAGCGCGATGGAACTTTTTTGAGTTTTTTGGACTTATTCAGCAAGCCCTAATTAAAAGAACGCAGACAAAATTTCATCTGCGTTCATCTGCGTTTATCTGCTAATATCTGCGGTCAAAAAACGCCCAATCAAACTACTTCGCCACAGGCAAAGACAACTGAGGCGAAGTTTTAGCATAGCTTCCATTCTCTGGAATCGCATCCTGTTCCTGCGAAAGCAAAAACTCGCGAATCACCCTAGCAACTGCTCTTTGAGCTAAACCGCCGACTACTTTCTGCCCCATATTCTGCACTTCCGGTTTCACCAACAACTGCGGCAGTAGCTGCAATACTTTCATCGAGTCAAAACCGGGAGTTGATTGCAAAATATCCCAAATCCGCTTGATGTGTTCTAAGTTTTTTTGTTCAGTTGGTGAAACCACAGGTTGATTTGCCTTGACTCCAAACCATTCGCCGACGACTGCTTTGGCGTTAGCAAAAGCATTGCTCGAAAGCGTGTCGAGACTTTTGACTAATTCGAGGACAATACGATCGCGAATGAAATCTCCCCTTTCGGAAAATAAATATTCTAATGCTTGGTTCAAGAGTTTGCTGACATCGTAATCATCGCTCTCGCGGGCATTGTTGAGCAAGTTTTCTAAGCGGTTCCAGCGGAATTCGCCTTGTTTGAACAGCAAATCTTGCAGGGATGCTCTCAATTCCGGTGCGGGGTCGCTCAACAGCCGTTTTGCGACATAAGGATAAGCTTTGCTCAACACTTTGAATTCGGGGTCAACGTTGATGGCAATCCCTTCTAACGTAACGAGCGATCGAATAATCAAAGCGTAGTAAGCTGGAACCCGGAAAGGATATTCGTACATTACCGCCGAAAGCTCGTCAGTAATGCTTTTGAAATTGAGTTCGGCAACGCTAGCACCCAAAGCATTGTTAAACACCCCCGCCAAAGCCGGAATAATTGGCGTCAAATCCGTATCTGGCGTTAAAAATTCCAACTTGACATAATCTTTTGCCAAACCTTCAAAGTCGCGGTTCACCAAATGCACCACAGCTTCCAACAAGCCGTATCGCTGATAAGGTTTAACTTCGCTCATCATCCCGAAATCGAGATAAGCTAATTGACCGTCAGGAGTTGCCAAAAGATTGCCGGGATGCGGGTCGGCGTGAAAGAAACCGTGTTCTAGGAGTTGTCTGAGAGAGCACTGCACCCCCACTTCAATTAAGTAAGGAGCGTCGATTCCTTGAGCTTTAACGGCTTCTAAATTCGTAAGTTTGATGCCGGTGATCCACTCCATTGTTAAGACGCGGCGGCGGGTATATTCCCAGTAGATGCTGGGAACGTAAATGTCTTTGATGTGGCCGTAGAGTTGGGCAAACCGTTCGGCATTGTGACCTTCGTGGGTGTAGTCCATTTCTTCGTAAATGCGCTCGCCCAACTCGTCCATAATGCCTGCGAGGTCACTGCGAATTATTTTGAAGTTGTTTTGTGCCCAAACTGCAAGACGCCGCAGGATGTAGATATCTAAGCCGATGTTTTCGGCTAAACCAGGTCGCTGGACTTTGATGGCGACTGTTTCCCCGGTTTTGAGTTTGCCTTTGTAGACTTGTCCGAGGGAAGCTGCGGCGATCGGATCTGGGCTGATTTCTGCGTAGATGTCTTTGGGGTGGGCGCCCAATTCTTCTTGGATGAATTGATATGCTACTTCGTTGGGAAATGCTGGCAATTGGTCTTGCAGCGTTGTTAGTTCTTCTAAATATACTGGCGGTACTAAGTCCGGCCGTGTTGAGAGTGCTTGTCCGATTTTGATGAAAGCTGGGCCGAGTTGGCCGAGAATTTCCCGCAGTCGGACGGCGCGACGCTTTTGGTTGGTGGCGGTACGACCTGTTTTGCTGTCGAACCACACACTGAAGGCAAAGCTAAAAAATGTCCAAACAACGCTCGACAGCCTTCCCCAGACTTGTAGAGGTCGATTTCGGTACAGGGCTGCGATCGCCACTGGATCGTACCGAACAGTATCTCCGGCCAACTCGAAAGCTATGTCTCTGGCGGATTTTAGCCGATCGTCCGTTACTACCTCAGTCTCTAGTGATACTGGTACTGCTTGCAGGGGAATGGTGTTTGCATCTTTGAGATTGCTTAGTACAGCCTGAGTCCCTGAATTTGTATAAGTTTGCGGGGAGGCTGGCGATACTGTCTTGACATTCATAAATCAGACCTAGTGTGAAGCATTGTAAATATATTGTAACAATTTGTCGCCTTATCACCACTGCTTTAAGGAAATACGGTTCAGTTAGGGGTTGTCCGCAGCGAGGAACGTCAGCTTTCGCGATCGAAGGTCAATCGATTGCGCGATTTTCGATTTTCGATTTGAGATTGACTTGCGCGAGATAAATGCTCTTTCTTGAGGATTTTCGATTTGAGATTTGGGATTGATTCCACGGATAAATGCGGGGGCTTGTACCACCTTTGAAATACTCGGTCAAGCAATCGCAGTATCTATTTTTCACGGTTTTACCCCCAGGACTGTCTTATTTCAAGCGTATTGTAGTTTACTCGACCCGACCAAGAGAAAGTTTTGCATACTTAATTGCATTGCTGCATCTGTCTGAGGGATTTCTTAACGCGGTAGTGCCTGAGAACCCGCTCTGCTGGGACAGATCGTCGGTGAGAGCGAAATTTTTACCGAGCGATCGGGCTAAATTTGCTCAGATGGGGTTGCCGGGGGTAATTTCCCAACCGATTCTAGCCACCATGACGGAAGAAGTGGCAGAGATTTTGGGATGAATAACCTCAACATTTTTTTTAATTTTTGTAACGAAAACTGAATCTTCACTAATTCCTCACCAGTCTCAACTAGCCTTCAGGTATGTAGCTAAAAGCTATAGGAATTACGCATTGTAAGGGCAGCACAAGGGTTTCAGCTTGTCGCTCGGGGCCCGGAATGACGTAATTTCGTGCTTGGTGGGTAAGTCCTATCATAGACCGCATTCACATCGATGAGCATCTACCAAGCCGTTGGACATCAAGTAAATTCCATCATCAAGAGTTTCCAATTCTTTAGTGGTTTCTAATATGTATGTTTCCAATTTACCGACCGTTAACTGCTTCTTTGAAACAATCTGGCCCAAGGGTAAGAGGCGAGCGATCGCCCTTTTACTCACCGCTGTCTTACTAACCTGGGGAATATTCCCAAAAATCGCCCATGCCCGTGAAACCGTCCCGACCTCCTATCTAGAAAAGGAAGTCAGCATTCAACCCTACTTCGATCGCGTGATCCGGCAGGTGACAGAGTTTCGCCTCGACAACGGCATGAAGTTCATCGTGCTAGAGCAGCCGAGAGCCCCTGTCATTTCCTTTCTGATTGGCGCTGACGTAGGCGGAGCCAACGAACCCAACGGCAAAACAGGGATAGCCCACTACCTAGAACACTTAGCCTTCAAGGGGACATCGAAAATTGGTACGAAAGATTACACAGCCGAAAAACCCCTGCTAGACCGAGAAGATCTAATTTTCAGCCAAATTCAGGTAGCCCAAGCAGCAGGCAAAACAGAAGAACTCGCCAAGCTCAAGGCAGAGTTTGACCAATTGGAAGTCGAAGCCTCCGAGTACGTCAAGGAAAATGAACTGGCCAGAATTGTCGAACAAGCTGGGGGCGTCGAACTCAACGCCTGGACTTCGACGGATGCCACCTCGTACTTCTACAGCCTCCCCTCCAACAAGCTCGAACTGTGGATGGCCTTGGAGTCGGAGCGATTTTTAGACCCAGTATTTCGAGAATTTTATAAAGAAAAGCAGGTGATTCAGGAAGAGCGACGACTGGCGGAGAACTCGCCGGTTAGCCAAATGGTAGAAGCTTTTGCAGCCAAGGCTTTCTCAGTGCATCCCTACCGCCACCCCGTCCTTGGCTACACCAAAGACATCGAAAATATTTCGCGGCAAGATGTGAAGCAATTTTTCGAGACTCACTACGTCCCCAGCAAGCTGACGGCGGCGGTGGTGGGAGATGTGAAAGCTTCGGAAGTGAAACGGCTTGCCGAAATCTACTTCGGCCGCTACCCAGCCAGGTCTACTCCGACCGATTTGACTGTGGTGGAGCCGGCACAAACCGAAATGAAAGAGGTCACGCTGCGGTTGCAGTCCCAGCCTTGGTATCTGGAGGGATACCACCGACCGGCGATCGATCATCCCGATCACCCGGTGTATGAAGTGATCGGCAACTTACTCAGCGACGGCCGCACTTCTCGCCTCTACAAGTCTCTGGTAGAAGAGCAGCAATTGGCCCTGTCGGCCTACGGTTTTAGCGGTTATCCGGGGGACAAGTATTCTAATTTGATCTTGTTCTTTGCGATGACGACTCCGGGACACTCGGTGGAGGAAGTGGCGGCTGCTTTGAGGAAAGAAATCGAGCGGTTGAAAACGGAGCCGGTGTCTACCGAGGAGTTGGAGCGCGTGAAAACTCAGGCGAGGGCGGGTTTGTTGCGATCGCTCAATTCTAATATGGGCATGGCGTTTTCGCTGGTGGATTATGAGGTGAAAACGGGTTCTTGGCGCAATTTATTTAAAGAGATTGACGCGCTCGCAGCGATTACTCCGGCTGACATTCAGCGAGTGGCTCAAGGGACTTTCCGCCCTGAAAATCGCACAGTTGGGCGGTTGCTGCCTAGTCCTTAAACTGATTTTCAGGGCGTTGCTGAATACAAGTATGAATTCAAGATTTCCCAATGGCTATAGGCACTCGTAGGGTGAGTTTTGTAACATCAAGCGAAAAGGTGATTCATACGCCAGAATCAGCAACGCCATTTTGGGAAATGGTTGACAGTTCACAGTCAAAAAAATTGTCAGGGGAACAAGAATGAAAAGAGGTAATTGGCTCAAAAATAAGGTGAAGTTATTTCTGATTTCCCTTTGCTTATTAACGGTTTCATCTTTAATTTTTAATCTGTCATTTTCTTCGGCGACAACCGCTAAACAGTACACGGAGTTAATATTTAACCCGCTGCCAGAGATCTCGTTGCCTAAGTACACTCGCTTCGTCCTCAAAAACGGCATAGTGGTTTACCTGATGGAAGATCGGCAATTACCCCTAGTCGAGGGGACAGCGATGTTTCGCACGGGCGATCGCTTTGAAGCGGCGGATCGAGTGGGGCTGGCCAGTTTGACTGGAGAGGTGATGCGGACTGGTGGGACTCGCCAACATTCGCCGGATCGACTTAATCAGTTGCTAGAACAGAATGCTGCACAGGTGGAAACGGGTATCTCTAGGAGTTCTGGGAGTGCTACATTTAGCGCCTTGAGCGATGATTTAGAAACCGTGTTTGGGCTGTTTGCTGAGGTGATTCAGACACCGACCTTTGCTCAAGATAAATTGGATTTGGCGTCTAAGCAAGAGGAGGGTTCGATCGCTCGCCGTAATGACCATCCCTATAGGATCGTTTGGCGAGAGTTTCAAAAGTTGATTTACGGAGAGCAGAGCCCTTACGCTCGCACAGTGGAGTATCAAACTCTCAAGAATATTTCCCGCAATGATGTGGTGAAGTTCTACGAGCAATATTTCCACCCAAAGAATATGATTTTGGGAATTGTGGGGGATTTTGACACCGCAAAAATGCGATTGCTCGTGGAAAAGGAGTTTGGCAACTGGCAATCTACTAAGGCGATAGAGGTGCCACCTTTGCCACCTGTATCGCCAGCCCATCAGGGTGGCGTCTTTTTCGTCAACCAGCCGCAACTCAGCCAGAGTTATGTGAGAATGGGCCATTTGGGCGGGATGTTAAATAATCCTGACTATCCTGCCCTGAGCGTCCTCAATGATGTACTCAATGGTTTTAGGGGGCGTTTATTTAATAATGTGCGATCGCAGCAAGGCCTTACCTATTCTGTCGATGCGGCTTGGAGTCCTGAATATGACTATCCGGGGGTGTTTACGGCTGGGGGAGCAACGCGATCGGAGGCGACGTTACAGTTTCTGAAGGCGATTCGGACCGAAATTGAGCGGGTTCGCACTGAACCCATTACGCCGACAGAATTAGCCGTTGCTAAAGATGCAGCCATCAATTCTTTTATCTTCAATTTTGAAGAGCCAGCCCAAACATTATGGCGCTTAATCGAATACGAATACTATGGCTATCCGCAGGATTTCATCTTCCGCTATCAGCGGGGGGTGGAAGCAACTACAATTGCCGATGTGCAGCGGGTGGCGCAGACTTATTTCAAGCCTGAAAACCTAGTGACATTAGTGGTGGGAAATCACGATGCAATTAAGCCACCGCTGAGCAGTTTGGGCGATTCGGTGAAGGTGCAACCAATTGATATTAGCATTCGCCCTCCGAGTTGAAAATAAAGAGAGGAAAAGGGGTAGATACTGTTGACAAAAATTTTCCTGAATTTTCCTAAATCTACTCATTGACTAGGCTATCATGTCTATAGCCTTTCGAGCGTAACATGAGGTGCACGCTCGATAAGCGGGCATAGAGAATAGGGCATAGGGAATAGGCCTGGATTGGGAATAGGCCTGGATTGGGAATAGGCCTGGAGTGGGCTGGAGTGGGCTGGAGTGGGCTGGAGTGGGCATCAGTTGCGAGCGGTGCGTACCTCATTTTATTGAGAACCGCTATATCCCTCTTTTGTCAGTTTCGGCAGAAAATAATCTGGGATGGTTATATCATAAGACTTTTACCAAAAACCTTGATTTGGGCCATTCTGTTAGAAAATAAATTCTCAAATCCTTGATCTATCTACTATCTACAGTTTTAAATTTGGTTTTCATTTTTAGTTTCCCAGAGTGACAAAAGAGGGATATATGAGTAAGCTAACAACGATCGCTCAAAAATTTTAATCAGTTATGTATAGCCTTTCGAGCTCTCATATGAGGTACTCTACAGCATCGGCCTGGAGTGGCCTGGAGTGGGCATACCTCACCACGCTTGAGAACCGCTGTACGCCATCAAGGTTGAATTGAAACTTAATAACCAGGAACGTAAGTAACCACACAAAATTAATTACCAAGAAATTGGGTCTAAAGCCCCGTCCTTACAGGACGGCTTTAATTTAGCCAAAACTGTGCTATGGTCTTTATATTCATCATAGCGACGTAAATGCTAGTATTTGAAGCCAAGCTAGAAGGAAAAAACGAGCAGTACGAACGGCTAGACGAAGCCATTCGTACTGCTCGTTTTATTCGGGTGCGACGTGAAAGTCGTGTGTAGGTGCATCAGCACTAAAGACTGAGGAGCCGTCTCCTCTATGGGACTCCTTCCCCATATTCCCATGTAAAAGGGTCAAGTACCCCGCCTACCGAGATAGTAAGTAATGAAACTAAGGGAATGCAAGGCACAAAAGCTGGAATACGGACAGCTCGTTTGATATATCCGGCAAGGGAAAGGGAGGTAAGGGTTAACGAAAGTGAATCATCGTAAGCTCCGTGAAATGACAATGGCGAAATGAGCTGATACGCCATGCCAAAAGGCAAGCAGGTAAGTCGTTGAAGTTCGGACATCAACGATGAAGGAGTAAAACCCCTGTCGGAGTATAGATGGAACCCGAACCTCTCGCAGGTCACATACACGAAACACGGTAAACCCCACTAGCTCTTGGGTAAGGTCGAAAGCCCAAGTAGGTCAACCGTAAGGAAGACGGAACTGCCGAGGGGGTAAAGGATGCCAGAAAAAGCGAAAGCCAAGGGTAACGCCCTGGATAGGGGTTCAAAATTTGCCTCTCACCAAAAGGTGGCAGACTTCTGGTAGGTCTTCAGCGATAAATCAAAGTAAAGGAATTGAACCGACGTGAAAGATAGGGTCAGTAATGACATCGGAACGAAGGAACCGTTGAGAACATGGGAATCCATCAACTGGAAACTTGTGAATAGACGGATTAAAAACCTGAGACGGAGAATTTATCGAGCAACCCAGAACGGACAGTGGAATAAGGTTCGCAGCCTTATGAAACTGATGATATGTAGCTACTCCAACCTACTACTGTCAGTGCGGAGAGTAACTCAAGAAAACGAGGGGAAAAAGACGGCTGGCATAGACGGTCAGACGGCAACCACCCCCTCCGAAAGAGTAAAACTCGTCAAAGAAATGAAGGATTACACCCTGTGGAAAGCTCAACCCGCTAGAAGGGTATATATTCCAAAAGCCAATGGAAAACAAAGACCATTAGGGATTCCAACAGTTAAAAACCGTATAGCACAAGCAGTAATCAAGAATGCACTGGAACCTAGTTGGGAAGCCCGAATGGAGGGTAGCAGCTACGGTTTCAGACCAGGTAGAAGCTGTCATGATGCCATAGAACACTCTTGGATTCGCCTTAATAAACAAGGGAATGACAGGTGGGTATTAGACGCAGATATCAAAGGCGCATTCGACAACATCAGCCACAACTTCATACTCAAAACTATTGGAGAAATACCAGGCAGAGAGTTAATTAAACAGTGGCTGAAAGCAGGTTATGTAGAATCTGAGATATTCCACGAAACGAAAAGCGGAACACCACAAGGGGGGATAATCTCACCCCTTTTAGCTAATATAGCGCTGGACGGAATAGAACAATTCCTAAGTCAATTTAAGAAAAGGCAAGGGAAGAACAAGTCTCCTAGAGCGCCTAAATATGGATTTGTCAGATACGCTGACGACTTCATTATCACCGCCGAAACAAAAGAGGATATTGAGGAAATAATTCCCTCGGTAAAGGAACTCCTCAAGACAAGAGGACTGGAATTAAATGAGGACAAAACCAATATTGTTCATATAGAACAAGGATTCAACTTTCTGGGATTTAATGTCCGACACTTCCAGGAAAGCTGTCTAGTAAAACCTCAAAAGGAAAAAGTCAAACTATTCCTTAGAGAAATTCGGGAATGGCTAAAAACCAATAAACACGCCAGCCCGGAAGCAGTTATCCAATACCTAAACCCCCGAATCAGGGGGTGGGGAAACTACTATAAGCACGGGGTAAGTAGCGAAGTGTTCAGCTATGTTGACCACCAAATTTTTCAGGCAATCTGGAAATGGTCACTAAGCAGACATCCAAACAAGGGGAAGAAGTGGGTGGCAGGAAAGTATTTCATCACTGTCAATGGCAGGAAATGGAACTTTCATGCAGCAGTTGAAGACAGAAATGGGAGGAAGAAAAACCTAATCCTAACGAAACTCGGAGACTTACCAATAACCCGCCACGTCAAAATCAAAGGAACGGCGTCCCCTGATGACCCCAACCTTACCGAATACTGGGAAAAACGTAGAACTAACTACGGAAAAACATATTTTGCCAAAGGTTCAAAGCTATTCAATGTAGCCCAGAGCCAAAGCTGGAGATGCCCCGTATGCGGTGAACACCTGTTCAATGGAGAAAAGCTACACACCCACCACAAAATGCAAGTGAAAGATGGGGGAACTAATAGGGAAAACAACCTAGTCCACCTACACCTCACCTGCCACAAGCACGTACATACGGGTAAAAGTTCTGAGGTTCTGGAGGCTTGAGCCGTATGATGCGAAAGTGTCAAGTACGGTTCTTAGGGGGGAGAGATGCGGCGACGTATGCTCTCCTACCCGACAATAGCTGCATCAGGTACTGGATCGACACAAAAGATGTAGGTCGCTACGACTTAAGTGCTTATTGTGCGGTACTTGCCAAGGAATTTCCTTGGGCTGCCAAGCTTAACTCAATGGCTAGGCAGGCTTCGGCCGAAAGAGCTTGGTCAGCGATTGCGCGGTTTTTCGACAACTGCAAAAAAGCCAAACCCGGAAAGAAAGGTTTTCCCCGTTTCAAAAAGCATGAAACCCACGGTTCTGTTGAATACAAGACTTGCGGATGGAAGCTTTCTGACGACAGGCGAAATATAACTTTCAGTGATGGATTCAAAGCAGGAAGTTTTAAATTATGGGGAACTCGCGACCTACACTTCTATCAGTTAAATCAAATCAAGCGGGTGCGCGTAGTTCGCCGAGCTGATGGATACTACGTGCAATTCTGTATTGATACTGAACGAAATGAAAAGCGGAAACCTACGGGACGAACTATTGGTTTAGACGTAGGGCTAACGCACTTCTATACAGACTCTGACGGAAATACCGTAGAGAATCCACGCTATCTGAGAAAGTCTGAAAGGTCACTTAAAAAACTTAATCGGAGACTCTCTAAAACTCAGAAAGGCTCTAAAAATAGAGTTAAGGCTCGGAATCGTTTAAGCAGAAAACACCTCAAGGTAAGTAGGCGACGTAAAGACTTTGCCGTGAAATTAGCAAGGTGCGTAATCCAGTCCAACGACTTGGTAGCCTATGAGGACTTGTCGGTGCGTAATATGGTTAAAAATAAAAAGCTGTCCAAGTCTATATCAGATGCAGCCTGGACAGCTTTTAGGAATTGGGTTGAATATTTTGGCAAAGTATTTGGGGTGGCGACTGTTGCAGTGCCGCCACAGTATACAAGTCAAAATTGTTCTAATTGCGGGAAAGTCGCGAAGAAATCGTTAAGTCAAAGAACACATATTTGTCCGCATTGTGAATTTGTTTTAGACCGAGATTGGAATGCCGCTCGCAACATATTAGAACTAGGATTGCGTACCGTAGGGCATACGGGAACCTCAAACGCCTCTGGAGATATCGACCTCTGTTTGAATGAGGAGACTCCTTCAAATAAGTCGAGTCGCCGAAAGAGGAAGCCTAAACAGTGATGTTTAGAATCACGCCCGGCTTTAGCGGGCGTGAGAATGTCAATCGCCGCTGGATCTTTTGAGTCGATCGCGAATTCCTGAAAGTTGCAGTTGGTTGCTGACTGGCGATCGAGGTTGGGGCATTTCCGTATCGGGCCAGTTTGCTAAGTCGTGACAGGGACAGGACTCCGGGGGCATTCCGGTTTTTTTGAACACTACGGGCATAGCGCAGCGCGCGCAGGGACTGATTTCCCAAGCTGGTGTCAGCAGTTGGGCAATTGTTTCGTTTGTGCCTTCTAGGTAACAGTCTCCGCTGTCGCGGGAGATGATTTTTTGCCAGCAGTCTTCAAATTCCTGGCTGTAGCGATCGCCGGCATTTACCGATTTGGGCTGCAGCGCTTCGGAACCGTTGTAAATTAATACTTTTTTGCCTAACTGAAACCAGTAAGCAATATATTTTCTTACTTCACGATCTGATGCCATAACTTTTAGTCAACCCTTCAGCTAATAATTGATTATTTTAGACTTTTAATTGGAAATCAGCACTCTTTCTTAAGAGACATTTTATCTTTTACATCATTTTAAAATTTGGCTATTTCTCATCATGTCAAATTGTTGAGCTGTTCTCCCAATAGAGTATATTTTTTGACTAATTTATGTGAGTCTTGAGCTTTCAATATTAGTTAAAATTATACCTGATTTTCAGTTATAATTGTCCGTCGGTAAACCGAGATGTTTTCTCTCTTGTCGATCGCGACTCCGACTGTTAATTTTTCGCTACGGGCGGCAGCGGGGTACCCAAAGCCCTCAGATCCAAGGCGTAACCTGCGGTGGCGAGATAAACATTATCGGCGATCGCCCCGATGCGGCGCACGAGAGTGCCGAGGCGATCGCGAAACAGCCGCCCCGCCGGATAAGCAGGCACAACGCCCCATCCGGTTTCTTCCCCTACCAAAATTACATCAGCCGCCGCCGACTTCAAACTAGCTAGCAAATTTTGCTGCACAGTCGCCCAAACAGCAGCTTCTTCTTCCAAAAGATTTGCCGTCCAAGTTCCCAGGGAATCAATCAACAAGCAATCTGAGGGCTTGCCGGCTTGCACAACTGCCGATAATTCGATCGGCACTTCCAGAGTTGCCCAATCAACTGGACGGCGATTTCGGTGCTGTTCGAGGCGACGAAGCCACTCCAAATCGGCTTCATCAACCCGGCCAGTAGCCACATAGATTACTTGTTTTCCCGAACCCGCAGCGAGAGTTTCGGCCCATTCACTTTTACCGCTTCGGGCCGGCCCGGTTACTAAGATTAATTGTCTCGATGCAGTCGGTTCAGAGTTAGTCATTAGTCAGTCGATTTTAGATTTTAAATTTTAGATTTTAGATTTACTCCACAACAAATGATTTTGGGAGATTGAAGTTTGGTCAAAATTTTAGGGCTGCTGGCGACTAATGTCGCGGGCTTGTCTCCGTTCTTTGGGCGGGGTCACAGACAAAGGATTAAACATAATTCCCAATTGCCAATTCCCAATTACCAATTACCAATTATGATTTAAACGGCCAACTACCAAATGCTTTTTAAGCGATAATAGCATTGTTGAGACAATATCAGAGTAAGTCGATCGAGAACCCCCGTATTTCCCAAGCTGTTATTTATGCCAGACGATCCTCAGATATCAGCGATTATTTGCACCCACAATCGCGCCGCCTATTTAGGTGCAGCGATCGACAGCTTGCTGGTACAGGATTTTCCCGACAACTTTGAAGTAGTAGTAGTAGATAACGCTTCTAGCGATTATGCCAGCCCCGAAAGTTCGATTTCGCGCACCCGCGAGGTGGTAGAAGCAAGGCTGGGCGATCGGCGCCTCAAGTACGTCTGGGAACCCGAAATCGGTCTCTCAGTAGCCCGGAACACCGGCGCTAAGCAAGCTCGCAGCGAAATATTAGCTTATCTCGACGACGACGCTATTGCTGAGCCGAATTGGCTCAGGGTGCTGCACAGCGCTTATCAAAGCAATCAAAAACTCGCCGTAGCCGGCGGCAAAGTAAATTTGCTCTGGCCTTCTGGAGTCTGCCCGCCCGAATGGCTGTCACCGGGATTGGCCCAGAACTTGGGAGAATACGATTTAGGCAATACTTGTCTGTACGTGACTGCTGCCGGTTTGACTCCCAGGGGTGTAAACTACTCGATCCGGCGCGCTTTTCTCGAACAAATTGGCGGCTTCGATGTCAAACTCGGTAGAGTCGGCAAAAAGTTGCTCTCAAATGAAGAGTTGCGGGCCACAGAATTAGCTTTAGAGTTAGGTTGGCAAGTAGTTTATCTACCGGAGGCCCTGGTGCTTCACCATGTCGCGACAGAAAGGCTCAACAAAGCTTGGTTTCTAGATCGCGGGTGGTGGCAAGGCATCAGCGAGTGTTATCGCGAACAATTGTCCGATCGAGCCGGTATTGCTCAGCTTTGGCGAGGGGGTGAAAGAATATTGAGGGGTGTCTGGAAGTCTTTTAAATACATTAGAGATCCGGGGCTGCGTTTTGAAAATTTCGTTTTTGCCTGGGGTCAAATCGGTTATTTGAGCGCAGCCATCCGCGGCCTGATTTTTGTACCGAAATCGACCAGCAGGCATTAGGCTATAGGCAATATCCCTCGCTGCTCAAGTCGTCGGCGCGGCTGTGCCGATCGCATTTCATCCACCAAAACTCGACCGCATTCAGGTTCAAGCACTCGATTATGACATCTAGTTCATCCAAGATTCCGGTTTCAGTTCTCATTCCGGCAAAAGACGAAGAACTTAATCTACCTGCGTGTCTGGCCAGCATTGCCAGGGCGGATGAAGTTTTCATGGTTGATTCCCAAAGCAGCGATCGCACGGTAGAAATTGCCATCAGTACCGGCGCAAAAGTAGTGCAGTTTTACTTCGACAACCGCTGGCCGAAAAAGAAAAATTGGTCTTTGGACAATCTGCCCTTTCGCAACGAATGGGTATTAATTGTCGATTGCGACGAGCGCATTCCGCCGGAACTTTGGGACGAAATCGCGCAGGCGATCGAAGACCCCAATTTTGACGGCTACTACCTCAACCGCAAAGTCTTCTTTTTAGGTCAGTGGCTGCGTTACGGCGGCCGATATCCTGACTGGAATTTGCGTTTGTTCAAGCATCAAAAAGGACGTTACGAAAACCTCGGCACTGAATCCGTCCCCAATACTGGCGACAACGAAGTTCACGAACACGTCATTTTAGCCGGTCAAGTCGGCTACTTAAAAAATGACATGATCCACGAGGATTACCGAGATTTATTTCACTGGATAGAACGGCACAACCGCTATTCTAATTGGGAAGCTCGCGTTTATTACAATATTATTGAAGGGCGCGACGACAGCGGCACTATTGGCGCTCACTTATTTGGAGATGCAGTGCAGCGGAAACGCTTTCTCAAAAAAGTTTGGGTGCGGCTGCCTTTTAAACCCATGCTCAGATTTATTTTATTTTACTTCATTCAGCTCGGCTTTTTGGATGGAAAAGCTGGCTATATTTATGCAAGGTTATTGAGTCAATATGAGTATCAAATTAATGCAAAACTTTACGAGTTGCGTTGTTGTGGCGGTCAGTTGAATGTGGCAGAACCTGAGCCTACTCTATCGCCATCAGTAGTTATCAGTCAGGAGACAGAGGTGAAATTGCCCTAATAGTCCCTCTCAGTCCGCGCACCATCCGGACAAAAGTTTGTGCAGACAGCGTTTCAACCGCCGAGTCCCTCTTAGTCTGTTATATCGTTTCCGGTGGCATCGGCATCATAAAATCGAGTCAACAGTTAACACTCAAATATTCAGTCTGCTACCAAGGGCTAAAGGTAGATGATCGCGCAGGGTTTCTTGGAGGAAATCGCTTGGTGTTAATTCGGGAATTCCTGTGCAAATATGAGAGTGCTCGGAAATGGTTAAATTAAAGTCTTTAGTGACTCGATTTAAAGTCAAATCACTGTAGGACATTAGTTATCTATTTCTCGGGTTGAGGGCAGATGAATAGATGTTATTTGATGAGTTCTTCGAGGGATGGAAAAAGCAATTTTTCGGCGCTGACTTTTTCGCAATCGCAAGGCTGTTGATTGGCGGATATTGCTGATACTTTTCCCAGCAGCAACTGGATGCTTTCGATTAGCAGCGGTAGAGTTAATAAAATAATTGATGCTGATACCAGCAAGCTAATTAAGCCGTCCGCCCAATTCCAGTGCAGCCACGCTACGGCGATCGCAGCTAAAATTACTCCAACCGACGAAAAAATGTCGGCGACTGCGTGCAGAAAGGCGCTTTTGAGATTCAAGTCGCCGTGACAGCAGGAATGCAAGCAACAAGCATTAATCGAGTTGATGCTTAAACCGACTATGGCGGTAATTAACATCGGGAGCCCTTCTACTTCGGGGGTTGGGGACAGCAAACGGGCGATCGACTCTGCGGCAATCCAAAGGGCGATCGCTACTAAACTGATACTATTAATGAAAGCAGCAATGATTTCTCCTCGTTCAGGGATTGACGATTGTGCGATCGCACAATCTACGGATTTACTTTTGCGTTTGACTGAGGAGTACCAAGTCGCTGTCAAAGTTATTGCTAAAGCTGCTACATCTGAAAAAACGTGACCCGCATCTGCTAATAAGGACAAACTATGAGAATTAAGTGCGGCGATTAACTCTGCTACAAAAAAGCTGCTAAGCAGTACCAATGCTGTTTGTAAAAGTCGCACTTTGCCAATTCTGGGATTTATATTCTCGCCTTGTGCGATATCCTTGGCGTTTTCAGAGTCAAAATTGTCCGTAACTGGAAATGTCATGCAGCAGTCCTTAAAGTTAAACTCGATTTTAAATTAAACATTAAATTAACTATCAATGACCGATTATATACCAAATCCGCACCAAGATCCGGAAAACTCGAGCGCAAATTCCCCAAATTCTCAAATAAACGATCGTCCAATTAGCGACAACCGCGCAAATACTTTGACAGGGGAATCTTTAGTTGATTTGCGGCTGTACAACCAATCAAAGTTCGATCGAGGAAAGCCCGGTTGGCTAATTTTGCTTTGGTGGTTCGTGCAGGCGATCGCATTTCCTCTCACTCCACACCCTTTGAATAGCATCAGAAGCTGGCTGCTGCGGTTATTTGGAGCAAAAATAGGTCGGGGTGTACTCATTCGCCCCACGGCTCGTTTTACCTATCCTTGGAAAATTGCAATCGGAGACTACAGTTGGATCGGAGATGATGTTGTATTGTACAGTCTCGATCGAATTGCGATCGGCCAACACTGCGTCATTTCTCAAAAAAGCTACCTCTGCACCGGCACTCACGACTCCCAAGACCCAGCCTTTAGCTTAATAACAGCATCTATTATCATTCATAACGGCGTTTGGATTGCCGCCGACTGCTTCATTGGCCCTGGTGTCGAAATCGGTGCTAACGCTTTAATTGGAGCTCGCAGCAGCGTCTTTAAAAATATGCCTGCAGGCTTTATTTGCACAGGAACACCTTGTCGTCCCCGCTGTCAGCGAGAAATTAACAAAAGTTCGTAAGAGACATTGTACCGGGAAACTAAGCAACTTTACAAGCTTGCTGCCGAATAGGAATTTCAATGACGAATTCTATTCCCTTTCCTGAGACAGGCTGGCAGTATAATCGACCTCCATGTTTTTCAACGATAATTTGGTAACTGATAGATAACCCCAACCCAGTTCCTTTACCGATAGGTTTGGTAGTAAAAAAGGGATCGAATAGCTTCTGTTCAATGCTTTCGCAAACTCCCCGACCGTTGTCACTAATATAAATAGCCACCCAATTCTCGTCAATTACTTTTGTAGAAATTTCAATCCGGTTCGGATGTTGTTTGATTTCGGCAAACGAACGATCCTGATTCGATTCATCTAAAGCATCAATGGCATTGGAAAGAATATTCATGAACACTTGATTTAGTTGTCCGGCATGGCATTCTACTGGTGGAAGCTGACCGTAATTTTTTACTACTTTAATCTCAGGGTGCTCTGGTTTTGCTTTAAAACGATGATGCAGGATGGTGAGTGTACTATCAATTCCTTCATGAATATTTACTGCTTTCACGTCTGCCTCATCCAGGCGAGAAAAGATTCGCATAGACTTGACAATCTCCTGGATGCGCTGCGTTCCTAAGTTGATTGAGTTAAGAACTTTGATAAAATCTTCATCCACAAATTCTAGTTCTATTTCATCCATTGCTGCTTGAATTCGAGGGGTGGGATTTACATAATCTTCTTGATAGAGGTGTATAATTTTTAGTAAGTTATGAGCGTACTCTTGAGCATAACCCAGATTCCCAGAGATGAAATTTATCGGGTTATTTATTTCATGAGCAATCCCAGCCGCCATTTGCCCTAAGCCGGACATTTTCTCGCTTTGGATTAACTTAAGTTGCATTTGTTGTAAATCTTCATAGGCTTGGCTAACTTCTAAAACTTTTTGCTCCAATAATGTATTTTTTTCCTCTAATTTGTCAGCTAGAACATGAAGCTTTAAATGCAGCTTGACGCGAGCTAATACTTCCTCCTGTTGGAAGGGTTTCGTAATATAATCTACAGCCCCAAGCTTAAACCCCTCAACTTTATTAGCGGTATCCGAGAGAGCCGTCATAAATATAATGGGAATCTGTTTAGTTTCTGGATTAGCCTGTAATCGACGACAGGTTTCAAATCCATCAATCTCTGGCATCATGACATCTAACAAGATTAGATCGGGGAGAGCATATTTAACTCGCTCTAGTGCCATTTTTCCAGATTTGGCAACCCGAACTTCAAATCCTTCTTGGCTTAAGGCATCAGATAAGACACCCAAGTTAGCTGAATTGTCATCAACTATAAGAATCGTACCATTTGCTTGAATTTCAGAATTCATAAACCTTACTTGTAGGACTGAATAAATGTTAATATCTCTTCGTCTTGAAAGTCCTTTGCCATCTGATGCAAAATTTTAGCAAAGGGAATGTACTTTGGGTCTATTTCTTCAAGTAATGCCGCCTGCTTAACTATTTCTCGGAAATTTCCTTTCATAGCCAGCTCATATAGCATTTCCATTTCTGTAGCAGGCGGAGCAATTAGCTCGTTGGTGTCTGAGGATCTCGCCAGCGGGTCTTCATTAGCTTCATAAACCCATTCCAAATCAAGATACTGTTGTAATTTTTGCAGGAGTTCAGTTGCCTGAATAGGTTTGGGAATAAACGTATTGCCTCCTGCTTCTAAACTTCTGTATTGATCGGTTTCAAATACGCTGGCAGAAGAGACAATAATAATAGTCTCTTTGAAACTTTCTGATTCTCGAACCCGCTTAATTAGCTCGAAGCCATCTAGTTGGGGCATTAGTAAGTCGGTAACGATTAAATCTGGGTGTACCTCCAGAATTTTTTCCCAGCCTTCCTGCCCATCGTTCGCTTCAAACACCTCAAAGCCGATCGGACTGAGCAAATTGCTAATTACCGAACGGTTAGCCCATTTGTCATCAATAACCACAATCTTAGGTTGGCGGTCTTTGATGCCGATAATCTGCCCGCGATGGTCGATTTGAGACGTTTTCACCCATTCATCGGCTTGAGATAGATTGACATCAAACCAGAAAATACTGCCAACATTCATCTCACTTTGAACCTGAATTGTACTGCCCATTAGTTCTACAATCCTTTTGCTAATTGCCAGTCCCAATCCCGTACCTTCGGTCTGCCGCCTGCGATCTCCTACCTGCTCGAAGGGCTGAAAGATAGCTTGGAGTTGATCTTGTGCAATGCCGGTACCTGTATCGCGTATTTCAAAGCGAATTTTTCCTTCTGCTGCAAAACTTACTGTAAAAGTAACACTGCCCTCATCCGTAAATTTAATAGCGTTGCTTAAAAGATTAATTAACACTTGTCGCAAGCGTTTTTCATCCGCACGAATACCGATCGGGAGTTCGGGGCTTGATGGAAAATGAAAGTGAATTCCCTTAAGCTCAGCTCGGATGCGACACATTTCTGCGACACCTTGCAGGAACGCCGGGAAATGAAAATCCGTGGGCATTAGTTCGACTTTCTGTGCTTCAATCTTTGACAAATCGAGAATATCATTGATTAACGTCAGTAAATGCGAACCGCACTGATAAATGACATCAATGCGCGATCGCTCTTCTTCATTCAAGACTTTGGAACGCTGAAGAATCTGCGCGTATCCCATGATGCCATTAAGCGGAGTCCGCAATTCATGGCTCATGTTGGCAAGGAATTCACTTTTGGCCCGACTAGCTGCTTCTGCGGCTTCCCTGGCTTTTGCCTGTACGATTTCTGTTTGTTTGCGATCGTGAATATCGATGCAAGTGCCAACCCATTCGCGGAGACTACCATCTTCATTCAGAATTGGCACCGCTCTACCTTGAAAATAACGATAGTTTCCATCTGCTGCACGGATGCGATATTCTATGTCATACAGGTTTTTCGTTTGCACTGCTTCCATCCAGGCTTGAGCCGTTCGTTCGCTATCGTCCGGATGGATTGTATCTAACCAGCCAAAACCGAGCGCCTCAGCTTCGGTTTGTCCGGTGTAAGCTCTCAGACTCGGTATATCCGAGCATCGACCCTCTGAATCCGCCGTCCAGACAATTTGGGACGTAGCCAGGATGAGCGATCGATAGCGTTCTTCGCTTTGTTTGATAGCATCTTCGGCAAGTTTGCGATCGCTAATGTCATTATTAATTTCGAGTTGGGCACAAGGTTTGCCTTCCCCGTCGCGCTGTAATGTCCAGCGACTTGCCACAATAATATGCCCACCATCACGGGTGGTATGGTGCAGTTCTCCTTCCCAACTTCCCTGCTGGAAAAACTCTGCCATTATGGTTTCTAATGGTTGAGGGAAGACGGTTTCCAAGAATGTGTGAATGTACTCCCCGGCTACTTCTGCTTTTGTCCAACCATAGAGCTTTTCTGCACCTTGGTTCCAGTAGATGATGCGGTCATCCATATCCCGAATAATGATACCATCGCTGGCTAAGTCCAGTATTTCTAGGGTTTGACGGAGTGTTTGCTCGACTTTTTTGCGATCGCTAATATCTCGTGTTGTGGCGATGATGCCGAGGATATTGCCATTACCATCCCGCCAAGGAGCTTTTGTAGTGAAAAAAGTCGCGGTTTTTTCAACGTCTGAGACATCTTCCTCGTAAGTCTCAGTGATGCCTGCTGCCATGACTTGACGATCTTTTGCCATAATTTCACGAGCAGTGTCAGGCGACATTAATTCTAAATCATCTTTGCCGATGATTTCCTCAATTGGCTTGCCTAAAAAGTTTGCCACATTGGAGTTAAGGGCAACATAACGCCCTTCCGTATCTTTGACCACAATGATGTCTGGGGTACTTTCCAAAATTGAGTTTAGCAGCGCATTGCGATCGCGCAGTTGGGCTTCAGCTTGTTTGCGATCGTTAATGTTTCGCGCTATGGCGATCAGGCCGAGAATATTGCCCTGAGCGTCCCGCCAAGGGGCTTTTGTGGTTAAAAAAGAAGTGTTCTCTTTACCATTGAAAACATCTTCTTCGTAGCTTTCAGTAATGCCTGCTTCCATAATCTGGCGGTCTTTTGCCATTATTGCAATGGCCGCAGCAGGGGGAAGGAGTTCCGAATCATCTTTACCGATAATTTCCTCAATGGGTCTACCGTAAAAGGATTTTGCCACAAAGGAATTAAGGGCAACATATCGGCCTTCCCGGTCTTTAACTACAATTATGTCTGGCGTACTTTCCAAAATAGAGCTCAGCAAGACATTGCGATCGCGCAGCACAGCTTGCTGTTGGCGCAGAGCTTCTTCAGCTTGTTTGCGCTCGGTAATATCTGTATTAGCACCAATCCATTCGCGAATTGAACCATCCCCGTTCAGAATTGGTACACCGCGACAACTCATGTCGCGATATTCCCCGTCATGACGGCGCATACGGAATTCAACTTCATAGAGCGATCGATTAGCAACAGCAGTTAACCAGGCATTACCAATATAGGAGCGATCGTCTGAGTGAATCGTGTCTAGCCAGCCCCATCCGTTGTAATCATCAAAGGTCTGTCCTGTAAATGCACTCCAAGTAGGTTGCTCGATCGCCATTTCGCCGTCCGCATTGCAGATCCAAATAATTTGAGCGCTGGCTTCCATCAAAGAACGAAATCGTTCTTCACTTTGTTTGAGGACATCTTCTGCGTTTTTGCGATCGCGAATATCTCGCGTAATAGTGGCAATGCCTACGGGTTCATTAGTCTCTGGATGTTTAATCAGAAATAGGGTGTAATCTACCAGGATGGGTTGACCTGTCTGGAAATGTCTGAAGCGAAAATCACTCCGCCAACTTCCGTCTTGCATTATTGCAGGCATAATAGACTGCTGTACAAAGTCCAGATCTTCTGCCATGAAGAAGTCGGTAATGTGTTTGGTTTTGGCTTCCTCCAAACTACTGAGCCCCACCAAATCCAGACCAGCCTGATTCACGAGTATAGGGCGACCATCCATTGAGGCAACGCCAATAAAGTCACGGCTGTTCTCGATCGTTGTAGCGAGCAATTGCCGTTCTTCCTCTGCTTTTTTGCGATCGCGAATATCTCGCACAATAGTAGAAATAAACTCGACTTCGCCCGCTGCGGTTTTGTGGACGATCAAAACCTGGGAGACAGGAATTTCTTCCCCATCGCGTGACAAAAATAGGGTTTCACCAGCCCACCTACCCTCTCGCAAGGCGGTGGGAATTATATCGTTGTGGAACTTTGCCCTTGCCGAGGGAGCTAATACAGAATCTATAGTAAACGGCGATCGTGCTTCTTCTGGAGACATCCCCAGCATTTCCTGTCCGGCTTTGTTGAGATAGACGCTATGCCCAGCCGCATCACAAACTCCTACTAAGTCGGAAGTTGCTTCCAAAATTGCCGTCATTCGTGCCTGCTTTTGTTCTGCCCGCTTGCGATCGGTAATTTCAATTACAATCCCACCAAGACCAAAAACGATGCCATTTTCATCCAACAAAGGATAGTAAGATGCTTGCCAGTAGCGCAGGATGCCCGGTTCTTTCGGCGTTTCACCCACTAATTCATAGTCGAGAATTGGCTTGCCTGTATCCAGAATGCCTTGCAGCATTGGTTCCACAGTCGGAGCCAATTCAGGCAGCACTTCACGCACTGACCTACCAATATGGTCTGCCACACAAACGCCATTCATCTGGGCCAGAACTTCGTTAATTTGGACATACCGGAGTTGGCGGTCAAAAATCAGCATTCCGGCGTTGGCACCTGCAAAAAAAGCGTCGAAGTGAGCCTGTCTCAATACCTGTGCTGTTGTGCTCTCTTGCTGTGGCGGTTGGGTTTTCTTTGGTGGGAATTTGCTCATGTTGGCTCGTGCATTTCAGCTTTTATTCTAGAACTTCTTTCCAATGGGGCGAGTACAAGGTTTTCCTTTTTTCCTATTTGGGTACTGAAGAAAAGGTTCAGTAGCGCGAGTATTAGGCTTTCAATCTGCGATCTATAGTATCCCTTGCGATACTATTTCCCTTAATTATTCGGATGTATCGCCAAGTATTTCTATTTCTCATCAATTCTATTGCTAATCAATCCTATCGGTAGAACATTGGTGACAACTTAACCTAGGGAAGCATTTGTCAATCAGCAATTATGCTCAGCATTTACTCGGGTTTTGGGTGGAGAACTTAGATTTGGGCGATCGAGCAATCATGGCGATAGCATATTTATGCCTGCCCGCCCCAAAATCGCCAATTTTCCACTCCTAAACAAGCAGTATTTTAAGTAAAATTACGGATTGACAAATGCGATTAAATTATAATTTTTCCCCATGTCAGTAGAATGCCAAGCTGTCTTGGAACGTTATCAATTTTAGCTAGAACCGTTAAATTTTCACTTAAATATACACAAGACGGACGCAACTGGCAGAGTAATAGCAATATCTCTCCCACCAGTTAAATTCATTGTAATACTTGGATATTTGACTTGTCCACTTAAATAGTCATTGAATAATCCCTGCTTAAGTTGATAACGGGACTTCAAAAAAAATAGTGGAGAGTATGATAAAATCGAATCGAGTTAATGTTGACTAAAGTTAGTAGAGCGATCGCTTTAATAATAGATGAGTCGGCTCTAGGAGCGCGAAAAAGTGGCACACTAACCGCAGCCCTCCGAAGACCAGGTATCC
This sequence comes from Oscillatoria nigro-viridis PCC 7112, assembly GCF_000317475.1. Classification (NCBI taxonomy): domain Bacteria; kingdom Bacillati; phylum Cyanobacteriota; class Cyanophyceae; order Oscillatoriales; family Oscillatoriaceae; genus Phormidium; species Phormidium nigroviride. The sequence goes on along the minus strand of NC_019729.1, from coordinate 4,413,470 downwards.
GAAAAATTGGCAAGAGGGATAACTGCGTAGTATGAAAAACCACATATAGCCTTTCTCGGAAAAATGAGGTACTATCGGGCTGGAGTGGGAATAGGCCTGGAGTGGGAATAGGACATACCTCACCACACTTAAGAACCGCTGTATCTATGTAACGACTTCACTTTTTTCAGCCTGAAAACAGGTTAAAATTTATGATAACGAGTTCAGTATTTTATTTTTACATTGGGTACTGAGGACTTTATTTTTTACTACTCCCTTAAAAAATGACCGCACAAAAAACATTATCACCTGAATTTCAATTGAATACAATACCAGAAGAAGTATGGACACAGCTATCGCAAATATTGACAGCTACCCTATTTAAAATAGGTGAAAATCCTGTATCCCTGCAGTCACTGGGGGAACTGATTGTATTGTTGATGGCTATCCTTGTCATAGCACGCTTTTTTACAAACTTTCTTAAAGAAAGCTTGCTTGTTCGCATGGGAATTGACGAGGGAAACCGGGAAGCAATCGCAGTAATTATTGGGTATTTAATAGTAGCTTTGGGAGTAATATTCGCCATCCAAAGCATCGGCTTCAACCTCGCTTCTTTTGCAGTAGTTGTGGGGGGATTGGGAGTCGGAATTGGCTTCGGAATACAGGATTTAACAACTAATTTTGTCAGCGGCTTAACACTGCTTTTAGACAGACCTGTGAAAGTCGGAGACTTTGTGGAATTAGAAGGATTGATGGGAATTGTCAAAAAAATCTCGATTCGATCGACTATTATTCAAACCAATGACGACTCCAGCGTCATAGTTCCCAACAGCAAAATGATTAGCAACAAAATTGTTAACTGGAGTTACGAAAACTCGCTACTCTGTCTGCGAGTTCCCGTAGAAGTAGCCGAGAATAGTAACCCGCTGTTAGTGACAGAAACTCTGTTAAATATTGCTTACGCGGAAGCCGGAGTTTTGTACGAACCGCATCCGAAAGTATTGTTTGTCGAGTTTGGCGATGATAGTTTTAAATTTGAACTTTTAGTGTGGACGGACAGGCCGACTGAAAGAGAAGTAATTAAAAGTTCTTTGAATTTTGCAATTGAATACAATTTCCGCCAGCATAAAATTGATTTTCCGTTCAATGACAGAGAAATTTATTTGCAAAACCCCGAAGTTCTGTTGTCAATGTTCAACAAAAAAGAAACTGCAATTGACCTCCCGAACAGTTACTCGGAAAATGAGCAAAAACCGCCATTTTTTGCAGAGAAACTGAAAAAGCCATCGTCCCTTAGCTGTTTGCTGCGAGAGGTGGAATACTTTGAAAATCTGACCGATCTTGAATTGCGGCAATTGATTGAAGTTGGATACCGCAAACGGCTGCGATCGCAAGAATATTTGTTTCATGAAAACGACCCCGGAGATGCTTTTTACATGATTCTTTCAGGTTCAGTAGAAGTTTTTGTAGAAGCTATTGACAAACATCTGAATTACCTCGGTACAGGTCAGTTTTTCGGGGAACTTTCTTTGATGTTGGGCATCCCCAGAACTGCTTCGGTGAGAGCTTTAGAAGAAACAATTTTGTTTGCCATAAACAAAGAAGGTTTCCAGAAAGTTTTAACTGAACGACCTGATTTATCTGAACAGATTATTAAAGAAATTGTCAAACACAAAGAAGAACTCCGCGAGAGACAGCAATTATTGCGAGAAATGGAATTGGTAGATGCAGCAGAAGAGGATGAAACTCCAGTAGAATGGGTGAGAAAACGGCTAAAAGATCTATTTACTATTTGAAATAATTTCTATGACGCGATTTATTCACGATCTCTTTGCCAAAGAATTTCTGGAAGAGTTGCTGTCCCCGATCGGAACGGTTAATATCGGTCGCGATGTCACTTCCGAAGTCCGAGAAATCGATGTTTACTTCACTCCCAGCAACGCAATTCCCGAATACTCAGAAACCCTGGGATTGTTGGGAAAAATGGCAAGCACAACTGCAATTTTTGAACCGTTTCGCAATCCGGCAAACGTCAGCGAAATTTGTAGCTGTCTGGGCAAGTTATTGGACGTGCGAGGTGAGTTGGAGCGAAAATTTAGGAGAGAAAATACTCGCTATGATGACGCTCAATTACCGAGAATGTGGATTTTGACACCCACAGCATCCAAAGCATTGGTAGATAGTTTTAATGCGACACCAGACACAGAAAATTGGATGCTGGGAATCTATTTTTTGGGGGAATCTTTGCGGACTGCAATTGTGGCGATTCACCAGTTGCCAGAAACTCCAGAAACCCTGTGGTTGAGGATTTTGGGCAAAGGGGGAGTGCAGCAAAGGGCTATTTCCCAATTAAGCACTTTAGCACCAGACGATCCGTTGCGGATTATCGCGCTAGAATTGCTGTATCGGTTACAATCAAATTTAGTAACCGATGCGCCACAAGAATTAGAGCCAGAAGAGCGGGAGTTAATTATGGCCATTGCACCACTTTTTCAACAACAAATACAAGCAGCACAGCAACAAGCTAGAGAAGAAGGGCTAGAACAGGGACTCGAACGAGGACTAGAACAAGGGCTAGAACAAGGACTAGAACGAGGGCTAGAACAGGGGCTAGAACGAGGCCGACAAGAACAACAGCGCTTAATCTTAGAAAATTTTCTGCGATTTAGATTTGGAGAATTAAGTCCAAAAATGACGGTTTTTCTATCTCCAATATCCAACTTGGCGGCGGCGGAGTTTACAGTGCTGTTGCTGGCAATCTCGATGCTGACCGTCGATGAATCGGGGCGGGAATCAGCGGTTAAATTGTTAGCTGAAAGTGCGTTGCAAATACGATCGCCTGAATTGGGCAATATTCTGCCTGCAGCAGTTACTAATTTATTGGCATTGCCTGTGGCAGCATTGACATTGTTGGTAGAACAACTGCCGCAGTTATCGGCTGAGGAATTGAGGGAAAGGTTAGGGAAAACACCTGAATAGAACCTGCGCGCCATCAAGGGATATCGCTCTTTATGGCATTTAAATGATTCTCGAATAAAATTCCTAGATTCTGTCGATCGCACTTAGGAATTAGACTGCGGGCCTAAAACCAAGTGCAGGAGACCGTCGATCAGTCGATCGCGCTCCATTGGGATAATCTCTTTACCGTGCATCATATGCTGCATTAACTGAAAATATACCAAAGCTCCGATAAAAATTCGCGCCGTTGCCTCCGGATCGGGCAATTTTAACTCTGGATGCGATGCCAAATATTCTGCTAGCCGATCGATCCCCGGTTTAGCTAAGTTTTTCACAAAAGTCTGCGCTAGCTGGGGAAAACGCCCCGACTCCGCAATCACTAACCTTACGAAATTGAGAAATTCTGGTTCGTGGGTCGCCTGATCCAATATATTTGTGGCAAGGAATCGCAGCGCTACGGCCGGTTCTTCATCCAGAACTGTAAAATGGACTTTTTCTCGCGCCAGCCGCTGCACCAAGGCCGCGAATAATCCTTCTTTATCTTGAAAATAGCTGTAAACCGTGGCTTTGGAAACTCCCCCCGTCTTCGCTACCTTGTCCATACTCGTCCCCGCGTAGCCGTGGGTTAAAAATTCTTGCATCGCACCTTGCAGGATTTGCTCGGTTTTGTCACTTGCTGCGGCGCTGTCTGGTTCGCTGGGTTTTGTCCTGGCCATCGCTTGTTTTTGTAATTCTTGCTTCGGGTCTTGACATCATTATACTGAACGGTTTAGTATTTAAATAGAACTAAACCGTTTAGTTTTGTAAACCTAAATGATGAGGTGTGTCATGGTACACCGGGCAACAGCGGACGGCTTATCCTCAACTCCATCCCTAGTTAAACAACTCCTAGTTGTGGCAGCAGTAGCAACCGTGGCGGCAGGGGGAACTACAGGCTACACGATCTGGCGATCGCGCATACCCGATCCCAACGCAGTAGCAGCAGCAGCCGCCGTCGCAGCATCCCAATTAACCCGAGTTACAGCCTTGGGGCGACTCGAACCCAGAGGAGAAGTAATTAAAGTCTCCGCCTCCGGTGCGGCGGAAGGAAACCGGATCGATCGACTCTTAGTAAAAGAGGGAGACAGGGTGAAAACAGGTCAGACGATCGCAATTTTGGACAGTCGCGATCGCCTGCAAGCCGCCTTCGACCAAGCCCAAGAACAAGTGCGCGTCGCCGAGGCAAACCTAGCAAAAGTCAAAGCAGGAGCTAAAAACGGCGAAATTCAAGCCCAAAAAGCGACTATTAGCCGTTTATCAGCCGATCGCATCAACGAGATCGCAGCGCAACAGGCGATCGTCAGCCGCCTAGAAGTCGATCGCAGCACCGAAATCGCAGCGCAACAAGCCACAATTGCTCGCATCAGGGCCGAACAGCAAGGGGAAATTCAAACTCAAGAAGCCGCAATTGCCCGCCTGCAAGCCGAACTCCGCAACGCCCAAAGCGAGGATCGGCGGTACTCGCAACTGTATCTAGAGGGAGCAATCTCTGCTTCCACCAGCGACAGCAAAAAACTAGCCGCCGAAACAACTAAACAGCAACTCAACGAAGGAAAGGCAAAACTGAATCAAATTCAGCAATCGGGCCAACAGCAAATTAACGAAGCCCAAGCCAAACTCAACCAAATTCAGCAATCGGGCCAACAGCAAATTAACGAAGCCCAAGCCAAACTCAGCCAAATTCAGCAATCTCGACAACAGCAGATTAACGAAGCTGCAGCAAATCTCGATCGCATCGCCGAAGTGCGGCCCGTTGACATAGCAGCAGCCGCCGCCGAAGTCAGTTCCGCCGCTTCAGCCGCCAAACAAGCCAAAGCCAATCTGGATCTAGCTTACATCCGTGCTCCCAGAGACGCCCAAGTCCTGAAAATTCACACGCATCCGGGAGAAAAAGTGGGAAACGACGGCATTGTCGAACTCGGACAAACTCGCGAGATGCTGGCTGTGGCGGAAATCTACGAAAGCGACGTGGACAAAGTACGCCTCGGACAAACCGCCAAAATTACTAGCGATGCTTTGATCGGCGAATTGCGGGGAACTGTCGAACATATTGGTTTGCAAGTGCAGCGCCAAAACATTGTTAACACCGATCCTTCTGCGAATATTGATGGTCGAATTGTGGAAGTAAAAGTGCGTTTGGATGCAGCTTCCAGCCAGAAAGTAGCGGGATTAACCAATTTGCAAGTCAAAGTGGCGATCGGCGAACTTAAAGATTAAGTAAGAAGACTTAAACCGCAGGGTCGCTTTCTTCAATCTAAAATCCCAAATTTAAAATCTAAAATCATATGATTGGACTCATCCAACCCTTACAACAATTAAGACGCAGAACTCCCCTCGGATGGCTGCAACTGAGTCACGACAAAGGGCGAATGGTCGTTGCAGTAGCAGGAATTGCCTTTGCTGACGTTTTGATGTTCATGCAGTTAGGCTTTCAAAATGCGCTTTACACCAGCAATACGCGGCTGCATCAAGCCTTGCAAACAGACTTAGTTTTGATTCACCCGCAAGCGCGAAATTTGATTAATTTGTCTTCCTTCCCCAGGCGCAGATTGTATCAAGCAATGAACGTACCTGGCGTGAAATCAGCCGAGCCGCTTTACGTGAAAATTGCTAACTGGAAAAATCCCGAAACTCGGCGCGAAACGTCGCTGATGGTGGTGGGTTTCAATCCCAGCCACCCGGCGTTTGCGCTGCCAGAAGTCAACCAAAATTTGATCGCGATTAAATTGCCGGATACCGTGTTGTTCGATCGAGCTTCTAGGGGAGACTACCAAAAAACGATCGCACAAATAGCTGAAGGCAAAGCCGTTAAAGCTGAGGTAGAGCGGCGCACGATTAACGTCAGCGGTTTATTCACAGTTGGAGCATCTTTTGCTGCCGACGGTATTTTGATGACTAGCGATCAAAATTACCTGCGCCTGTTTGCGAGACAAAACGCCGCGAGTGTTAATGCCGGGTTAATTCAACTGCAACCCGGTGCTGACCCCGTGGAAGTTCAACAAGTTTTGAAAGCATACTTACCAGATGATGTCAAGGTACTAACCAAACAAGAATTTATCGATTTTGAGAAAAACTATTGGGCTAAGAATACTGCGATCGGCTTTGTGTTTAATTTAGGCGTCGCGATGGGTTTTGTAGTTGGTGTCATTATTGTTTATCAAGTTCTCTCAACCGATGTCAGCGACCACATGGGAGAATACGCTACTTTCAAAGCGATGGGCTACCGCAATGTTTATTTACTGGGCATCGTTTTTGAAGAAGCTCTAATTCTTTCCGTCCTCGGTTTTTTGCCGGGAGTAGGAGTCTCTTTCGGACTCTACTCTTTAACTCGCAATGCTACAAATTTACCTCTTTATATGACGCTGCTTAGAGCAGTTATAGTATTACTTTTGAACGTGATTATGTGTACTATCTCGGGAGCAATTGCCACTCGCAAACTGCAAGCAGCCGATCCAGCAGAGATGTTTTAATGGAAAATTTAAAAGAGAGTCGGAAGGACACTAAATCTGGATTATAAACCCCTCAGACTACGTGGCTGGAACCTTTCTTTCCTACACAAACGAAGTCCGCCGCAGCGGACTAAAGAATAAAGGGAGTATTAAAGCCAGATTTTGTATAAACTCCTGACTCCACACATATTTTTTGTAATCATTCTCTTGTTTTTCTCTCTACATTTTCGGCGAAGAAAGCGGTTTATTCTTAAATCTCAAATCTCAAACCAATAAGTTATGAATTCTACTACTCTCTACCCGACAACCAACGCCTTACAGATTCCTGCACCTATAATTTCCGCGCACCAACTCGACCACTACTTCGGTCAAGGTCAACTGCGAAAACAGGTACTTTTTGGCATTAATCTCGACATTAATGCAGGTGAAATCGTGCTGATGACTGGGCCTTCCGGTTCGGGAAAAACCACACTTTTAACTTTGATTGGCGGGCTGAGATCCGGTCAATCGGGAAGTCTCAAAATTCTCGGTCAAGAAATGTGCAAAGCCAGCGCAGACCAATTGGTAAAGGCGCGGCGCAAAATTGGCTATATTTTTCAGGCGCACAACTTGCACCGCAGTTTGACGGCGCTACAAAACGTGCAGATGGGTTTGGAAGTTCACGGGAATTTGTCGCGTTCCCAAATGCGCGATCGCTCTGCAAAAATGCTAGAGTTAGTAGGACTGGAACAGCGGATTAACTATTATCCAGATGACTTGTCGGGAGGACAGAAACAAAGAGTGGCGATCGCCCGCGCTTTGGTCAGTCAACCGCAAATTGTTTTAGCTGACGAACCCACAGCCGCCCTCGACAGCAAATCCGGTCGCGAAGTGGTGAATTTGATGCAGCAACTGGCTAAAGAGCAGGGCTGTACTATTCTGTTAGTAACCCACGATAACCGAATTTTGGATATTGCCGATCGCATCCTTCACATGGAAGATGGAAAATTAGCCTAATTTTAAAATTTCCGAAGAATAGACATCATATCATTTCCGGTTACACCGGAATGATGTTGACGGTTGACTGTTGACAGTGAACAGTGAACAGTCAACAGTTAACAGTCAACAGTGAACTCGAATTTACTATTCCGATACTAACGGATTTGATATCACCCATAACTCCCTCATTTTCAATTTTGGATGTCAAACCCTAAATCCGAAAATTTGCCGATATTTGAAGATTCGCACTCACTCCTGTAATAACACCTAACAACTACCCTGTCAAGATGTTTTTGATAATTTTTTCCTGATTATTTTGAGTGATTGCTAACTGGCTAAAGCTCAAACCTCCGGTTAGTGCGATCGCCTCTCTGTGATGGCCTAGCCTATCGTTTCTTCCGCAGCAATCTTACAAGAAAGAGCTACTCTTAAAAGCAGTTGGATTCACATTATAAACCAATCCCAAGTAGTCATTCCCAGATTTAATCGCCGTTGCAGTTAGAGGCATCACCCCATCTAAGATGACATTAACCGACTCAAAGGTTAGTTGACTGAAATTGGCACCAATCAACTTTATTTTATCGTCGGCAGTGAAGTCAGTAATCACATCAGCTTGAGATGGGTTAGGAGGGGTATATTGTAACACAAAGGTATCAGGTCCCAAGCCACCTATGAGCACATCGAAACCTCGATCGCCCCATAACTCATCATTCCCATTCCCACCAATCAAGACATCATTTCCCTTCCCCCCGTGTAAGGGATCATTATCATTGCCACCAATGAGAGTATCATTGTCATTATTTCCACTCAAGAAGTCATCACCATTACCACCAGACAATTGATCGGATTCTTTACCCCCAAACAAGTTATCGTTCCCATTACCGCTATCAATGGTATCAGCACCTTGGTTGCCATAGATGGTGTCATTCTCGTCACTTCCCGTCAAGTTATCATTACCTGATAACGCGAATAGCGGTTTGCCGAAGGCTGATTGTGGGATACTGATATCATCTTCATCACTCAGTAGATAGTTGCCATCTACTTCTTGATTTTGTGGCAAATTAGTTGGTTCACCGCGATCGATATTACTGACTGATGGCGTGTTAATTGCGATCGTTATGGGTGTCGGTGTCGGCGTTTCCGTTGGTGTTTCCGTTGGTGTTGGTGTCACCGTTGGTGTCGGTGTTACCGGTGGAATTGGAATTGGCGTTGGTTGGGGAACCGGCACCGCAATATTAACGTTAAAAGTCCCTAAACTACCAGCAACATTGAAATTGCCAAGACTATCTTTAACTTGACTTGCTTGCAACTTAACAGTATAAGTTCCATTGTCAGTATTATCCCAACTTTCCCCAGGCGGAATAAACGAATAAGTTGCTGTCCGAGGCGTACCATTACTATTAGTATCGACACTGACAAATTTGGCAGGAATGTCACCGCCAGACCAATTTATCAAAATATCAGAACTGTCCAAACTTGAAACATCGACAGCATTATTATCGCTGAAAGTAACTGTCAAACTTTGACTGGTTCCTCCGGCTGTCGTAATATCAGCAACAGGACTTATGGTGACGATGGGAGCAACCCCATCGACTAATACGCCTGTGGTGCTACCGACGCTATTTAAAGTTAGGAGCGCGTTGGCATGGGTGGCATTTTGAATGGTAGCATTCGTGGGTAAAGTTAAGGCCGTACCAACTGTGATGCCGTCGGTATCTAGGTTGCCAGAAGCAACAGTATAGCGGAAGGTATGGGTGGTGGCAGAGGCTCCTGTACCGTTGAGGGTAGCGTTGAGGGTGCCGCCAGTATCTAGGGTAATCGGTAAGTTGGCACCGCCAGTGATGGTTACGGGTTCGTTGAAGGTAACGGTAAAGTCCAGGTTTTCTCCAACTCGATAGGTGCTATTGGTGGGTGCGCTGACACTGGTGATGGCGGGTGCGGGGTTGACGGTAATATTGGCGGTTTCGTCAGCGGTGCTGAATACGCTGGATGTACCGTTGGCAGTTAAGTCTGCTGTTACGTCTGCTGTGCCGCCGTTGGTGCCGGTGATTTGGTCCCAGGCTTTGAAGGTGATGGCGTTAGTGACAGTGCCATTGTAGCTGGCATTGGGGACAAAGCGGATTTTGGTATTGGCATCACTGGCCAGAAGTAAGGCGTTTGTGGCACTAACTCTGGAGGTCTTTATCATAGTGCCGTCGGTGGTGTATTGCCAGGGGGCATTTATCCAGATAGTGCCGTCGGTGGTGTATTGCCAAGTGCCGTTAGTTGTGTCTAAGTTGGTGATCGCGATGCCTTGTTTGGCATCGGTATCACTGTCGGTGATTTTTGTTCCCCCCAGATTCGCGATAATTGTGCTAATTGGTGTGCCGGTACTGTCGCTGTCTCCTTGGTTGATGGCGGTGAGCGCGGGGGGGCCGCTGTTATCTAATACGGGGGAGTGGTTGACGTTGACGTTGACGTTGACGGTGATGGGAGTGCTGACACCGCTACTTTCTTTGGCGGTGTAGGTGAAGGTGTCTACGCCGTTGAAATTGGCATTGGGGGTGTAGAGGATGTTTTTTTTCGGGTCGATCGCGATCGCATTGACCGAAGACCCAAACGGGTTAGCTGTGGCGTTAAAGGTAGTATCAACCGCCCCAGTAGTCGGGTTGAACTTCGCAACCTTGGCCGATATGCTCATGAAAGACCAGCCACCAACTATGGAGTTGTCACTGCTATCGAAAGCGATCGCATTGAATTGAACACCCACATTTGGGTAAAAGGTAGTATCAGTCGCCCCAGTAGTTGGGTTTAATTTCGCACTTCGGATGGGAGGATGACCGGCGTGTAACCCCCCGGAAACCCAGCCACCGACAATGAGGTTGCCACTGCTATGGAGGGCGATCGCCGTGACACTCCAAAAACCCGCATCATTGGGGTTAAAGGTAGTATCAGCAGCCCCAGTAATCGGGTCTAACTTGGCAATGTAGTTGCGGGTTTGACCGCCGATTTGGGTGAACCAGCCACCGACATAGGGGTTTCCACTGCTATCGAGAGCGATCGCATCGACCGAATTATCCGCATTGGGGTTAAAGGTAGTATCAGCAGCCCCAGTAATCGGGTCTAACTTGGCAATGTGGTTGCGAGTTTGACCGCCGATGGTGGTGAACCCCCCACCAACAATGGGGTTGCTACTGCTATCGAGAGCGATCGCATGGACATAACTATTCGCATTGGGGTTAAAGGTAGTATCAGCAGCCCCAGTAATCGGGTCTAATTTGGCAATGTTGTTGCGAGTTTGACCGCCGATGGTGGTGAACCCCCCACCAACAATGAGGTTTCCACTGCTATCGAGGGCGATCGTATTGACATAACTATTCGCATTTGGGTTAAAGGTAGTATCAACAGTCCCATCAGAGTTTAACTTGGCAATGTTGTTGCGATTTTGACCGCCGATGCCGGAGAAAATGCCACCGACATAGATCGAATCACCAATAATCGCTGTGCCGTGGCTAGGGCCGGTGACGATACTATCAACACTGAGTCTGCCGGTTCCCGTGTCGTTCGCTAAAACATCGATAGCGGTGGAAGTAGGGGTAGCAGTAACATTGATTCCTTTGCTATCTGCGGTGCCAGTGAGTCCGGCTAAAGTGTAGTTATAATTGGCAAAATTCAGGGGTTTGGTTTCAATTTCCCCAAATTTCACTTCTAACTCCCCGTCGCCGCCACTTGCCGCAGAACCCGTTATGTTATTAGAAGCTGCTACATCTGCGCCTGTTATTTCGCTGAGATGCTTGACAAAATTGAGGCCGGTTTCTCCTGAACCCGCATCGCATCCATAAAATAGGATATCGCCGTTTTCAGTTAGGGCATTTCCCCACTGTTTTATCTGACTGCTGCAATTTTCTAGGTTGTGAGAGTCGAGTATGTCAGAACCGAGTTTTAAACTACCTTCGCTACCGTGGGAAAGGATGTGCACGGCTGCAATATCTTTTTGATCGGCCAAGGCTTGGGTAATTTGTGCGATCGCGCTCGAATTTTCTTTTAAAATTACAATTTGAGCGGAATTGACGTTTTGAATCAGGCTTTGATAATCTTGTAGAGACGAGTCAACGAAAATGATTTCCTTGTTCATGGTCATCACCTTATTGTTTTTTGTTAAGTCTAGGACTTACGCATTCAGCGCAATTAACAACAATAGATGAGGCTTTTGGTGATACCAAAAGCCGAGAACAACGAAATCTCGGATTAGTGCGTAAGTTCTAACTCATTCACGGCAAAACTTTTTGCTTACCAGATGATAATCTTATCTAATCAATCACAAATTTTGCCGAGTTAGTAAATAATTATACTATACTGCTATTCAAGCATTTACTACAAAATTAATAGTGCTTTGTTTACTTAAATTAATGAAATTTAAACGATCTTAAAAGATTTGGTAAATATTAATTCATTGGTGTTAAACAATGACGATCGCACCGGAGGGAAAGGAAGCGGTTGGCGGCTGGGTGCGGTGATTAATTCTCGGATTTTCTCAATGCGAGCAAAACATAGGTGCTGTGCCAGAAATCAACAGAATCTAGGCTGTTTGGCGAATCTTCGATCGCGCAATGGGGCTTTACTGTACGAACGCCTCTATTTAAGCTCAAAATATCAACTTTGGCTAGACGATGTGCTAGCTGCGGGTGGGGAACATCGAGGTGACGATCGCCTATATATTCCAAGAATCGGCTATACTACAGGAGATATCGACATTCACGAGATCGCAGTAGATAAAAATCATCAAATCATTACTCTCTGATGTGCAAATAATTCCCGCACCGCAAAAACCAATGGCTTTAGGTTTTCCAACGGAAGAAATTGCTCAGTTAGTTACGTTGAATTTTTACCGCAGATGGCATAGTTGGGAATTTTTACCGCAGATGGTAGCGGATAGACGCAGATTAACGCAGATCAATGTTGATTGAGGACTTTAGTCATCACTACCAACCTCAGTTTTCACTTATGAAATCCACTAATATCAGCACGACAACTAACAAATTACCGATTTCTGAGCCTGTAATTTGTCTGCACGAACTCGACCACTACTTCGGTCAAGGTCAACTGCGAAAACAGGTACTTTTTGGCATCAACTTAGAAATTAATGCCGGGGAGATTGTCCTGATGACCGGGCCTTCTGGTTCTGGAAAAACAACGCTTTTGACTTTGATTGGCGGGCTGAGATCCGGTCAATCGGGAAGTCTCAAAATTCTCGGTCAAGAGATGTGCCATGCGAGTTCAGACCAATTGGTAAAGGCGCGGCGCCAAATTGGCTATATTTTTCAGGCGCACAACTTGCACCGCAGTTTGACGGCGCTGCAAAACGTGCAGATGGGTTTGGAAGTTCACGGCAATTTGTCGCGTTCTCAAATGCGCGATCGCTCTGCAAAAATGCTAGAGTTAGTAGGACTGGAACAGCGGATTAACTATTATCCAGATGACTTGTCGGGAGGACAGAAACAAAGAGTGGCGATCGCCCGCGCTTTGGTCAGTCAACCGCAAATTGTTTTAGCTGACGAACCCACAGCCGCCCTCGACAGCAAATCCGGTCGCGAAGTGGTGAATGTGATGCAGCAACTGGCTAAAGAGCAGGGCTGTACTATTCTGTTAGTAACCCACGATAACCGAATTTTGGATATTGCCGATCGCATCCTTCACATGGAAGATGGAAAATTAGCCTAATTTTAAAATTTCCGAAGAATAGACATCACCCATAACTACCCCATTTTCAATTTTGGATGTCAACATTTAATCCAAAATTGCCAAACCCCAATCTAAACTCGTCCTGGGACTGTTCACTAATTGCTAACAACTAATCCTTGCCGGTAAATCCCCAAATTTTGCAGGTACATTGCTTCGAGTTTGGGCATCGACGATTCCACAGAACCGCCATAACGCCGAAAAGAAGGCCAGATGTAAGCTAGTTTTCTGACTGCTGACTCCAATCGACCCGCTTCTATATCTTCTAATGCACCTTTTTCTCGGATTAACTCTATAGCCATCAAATCTTGATTTTCGGGGCTGAAATCGCGGACGCCAAATTTTTTGGCAAATCTGTCCCAAGTGGTGCTGAGAAACTGATATCGCCCCGCAGCGTCGGAACAGAGTTTTTTGCCGTAGCGGCGGCCGCACCTCATTTCCCTGGGATGATCTTGAAAGCTGACAAATTTCGTGCCGGTGTATTGGGTGCGGTAGCCGTCGGGGCTAGCGGTTCCTTCGGCGGTGGCTATGGTGTCGAGAAAGGCTTTGACTCGACGTTCTGGCCCGATGCTATCGAGTCTGCTATCCTGTATGGGCTCTGGTGAATTCAGGGTTGCAGTTTCCGGTGCTCGATCGCGATCGATGTTATCCTCTCCTTTGTCTGGTGAATCGAGGGCCGCAACTTCCGGGAGGCGTTTCGGGGCGGGCGAGCTTTCTGCCGAGACCGATTGCCCCCAAAGTCTCGGGGTCATTCGACCCAAAAAAAAGCACAAACAGATGCACAAACTCCATGAAAGTTTAAAACGGAGGCGTTTGGACAGTTGCCTGCGCTGCAGCACCGGCCACCCGTGCAGGGGGAGGGCTGCGGGCAAGATTCCCGTTTGCTGGCCGAAGGCGAACAGCGATTTCAGCGCTAGCAAGGTTTGCTTGTAAACACCGGGTGCAAGTTTCCGAGATCTCATTGCTGCAGCGAAAGTCTCGACATCAGTCAGAGTCACTTCTGCCAGCGGTTTTTCTACAAACAGCCGAAAACGGTTGGCAGCCTGCCAGCTAAAGCGCTTGCGGCGGGGGGATTTGCGCTCCACCCACAGGCGAATTAGCTCGATATCTGAAATGGGTTGCAGATGGCTTCCCAGATGTTCTGGCGCGTACAATAGTACCTCCTGATATCACTTATAGTTGAAGGTTCCCAGTTAGAACGGATGAGTGAAACAGGGATCAAGGGAAACTGGCTTCAACCATACTAAGTGATACTACTAAGCGCTCACCGGGTCAAGCTCAAGGGCCGATTGTTCGAGCAGTTGAGTGTAAAGTTGACTGAGTTGGGAGGCGATACCGTCCCAACTGAAATAGCTTTCGACGCGCTGGCGGGCTGTGTGTCCGAGTTGCTGGCGCCATACTGAGTCAAGTAACAAGCGATCGAGCGCCTCGGCAAAGGCTGCTTCATTTTTCGGCGGCGCGAGCAAACCTGTTTCTTGCGGCACTACAGTATATTTGAGCCCTCCCACGTCGGAGGCGATGACCGGCGTGCCGCACGCCATCGCTTCAATGGCGACTAAACCGAAGGGTTCGTAGTGGCTGGGAACGACGCACACATCGGCGGCGGCGTAGTAGGCGGGGAGAATGTCTCTGTTCAAGGCGCCGGGAAAACTGGTAATGTCGCTGAGCCCGAGTTCTTCCACGATGCTGCCGATACGATCGCGCTCTTTGCCATCGCTTTCCCCCGCACGCCAGCCGCCGCCAATTATGAGTTGTAAATTGGCTTTGGGTACTGCCGACAGACTGACGGCGCGGACTAAGATTTCGATGCCCTTGCGGGGGTCGAAAGGGCCGACGTACAACACGACTTTGGTTTCGGGGGCTATTCCCAAGTGGCGGCGGGCGGTCGATCGGGCGATCGAGCCGAACCGTTCAACGTCCGTACCGCAGGGAATGATGTCAATATTGCCTTTTGAGGAAACCAGAGACCTCATGTGTTCTTTTTCTTGGGGACTGGTAGCCACCACGCGATCGGCTGTTTCCAAAAGTGTTTTTTCGACTTGCAACCTGGTTTTGGCAATCATCGGAATTGTCGAAACCGACTTGTATTTAACTGCTGCCAAAGAATGGTAAGTGTGAACTTGCAGCAGGGGTTGCGATTTTTTCAACTCCATTCCCACCCAAGAAGACAGCCAGTAATTCGTGTGAACTAAGCGATATTGAAAGCCTGATTCTAACTGAAACTTCTGAAATTCTTGAACAAAGATTGGCAAATATCCGTAGAGTTCGTCGCGGGGAATAAATTCTTGCGGCCCTGCTACTAGCCGAATTGTCCGGCAATTCGGACTGTGCTGTACAATTCTTGCTTGTTGGCGATCGGATGAGCGGGTGAACATATCAACTTGCCACCCCTGTTTTGCCAAAGCTTCGCCTAATTGACGCACGCAAACATTTTGCCCGCCCGCTTCTTCTTTGCCAATTTCCACAGCGGGATCGCTGTGTACGGATATGAGAGCGATACGTTTTTTAGTTAATGAAATCATGATTATTTACCAAAAATTAAAAATAATTGCGGAGAAGATTGAAAGCGCAATTTGGGCTGCGGCGGCGGGACTGGAATCTTCTAGCTAATTTGTATTAAAGTGAAAATGCGGGATCGATAAATCATCCTTCCGGGATAAGTTGCACGGAAAAATTCACAGAGGACTTCCTTCTGCTGACAGAGACATCCAGCAGCTCAAAATCTAGATAATCTAAATAGAAATGAACGAGGGTGAAGGAAAGTTCCCGTATTTATCTCGCTGTCAAACTCGCACCTCCTAGCCATCTCTAACTAGAGCCTGCTTTCAGCTTGCTGCTAGAGATGCGAGGTCAGCAGAAGGTAGAATTTTACCCCTCTGAATAAATAAGTAGGGCTTTAGAGAAAGCAGAAGTCGGTCGTCCCGAAGACAGAATGTTACAGGGGAATCGAAAAAAAAGCAAAGTTATTGCATTCAAAATTTTTCTTTCGTTCCGCCTTGCACCTTCTGCCTTTTTCTCCCTTCCTTCTTGCTTATTTTGTCAAACCAGGAATGCGAGTTTAACCTCAAATTTCCGGTTTGTCTAATGTTAAGAGTGCTTCCGATGTTTGCGTGCGGAGGATTCCCCGTTTTCGCTGTTTAGGATATTCTTTCGCGAACCTCGCATGAGAGATCCGTATCGGTTAGCCCAAACTTGGGTAAACTCGGCACCTAAAAAGAGAATTTGAGCGGAATAATTAATCCAAAGCAGGATAATCACGAACGAGCCAGCAGCACCGTAGGTAGAGGCAATACCGCTACCTCCGAGGTAAATTCCTATTAGGGACTTGCCGATCGTAAACAGCACTGAGGTGATGGCGGCGCCGATCCAAACATCATTCCAGGCAAGATGGACATCGGGTAAAAGTTTGTAAATTAAGGCAAAAAGCAGCGTAACTACGCCAAAAGAGAGAGCAAAGTCCACAATCTGCCAAATGTTGATTGGTAAGTGCAGCAAGCCGTTCAACCAATAGCTAACTGCCGCTAAAACGGCACTAATTACTAAAGATACTAGCAGTAGAAAACCTATGCCTAAAATCATTGCAAAAGACAATACGCGGTCTTGGAGAAATCCCCAGATTCCTCGTCCGGGGGGCGGTGAAACATTCCAAATAGTATTGAGGGCTTCTTTGAGATTAGTAAACACGTTGGAAGCGCCCCACAAAAGTGTAGCGATGCCGACTAAAGTAGCAATCATTCCCGACTTTGGTTCGGAGGCTTTCAGGATGAGTTCTTGGACGGTTTCGGCGCCATCTTTGCCAATTAAACTTTGGAGTTGGGCGACGATTTGACCTTGGGCTGCGTCTGCACCAAATACTAAACCGGCGATCGCAATTACGATAATTAGCAGCGGGGCGAGGGAGAAGACTGTGTAATAGGCTAGGGCGGCGGCTAGGGTTGGCGCTTTATCTTCTTGCCATTCAGTAAAAGTTTCTTTGAGTAGCGATATGACTGTTTTTAATTTCACGGCATTGGGTTTCCTTATACTTGTCGTCCACCAAGGGATTTTAATAGGTTAAGAGTTTTTTAGCGTCCGTCACAAGATAGATTTATCGATTAGCAAATTCGGAACATTACTTTTATGTCTGATTCCAACACAAGTGTTAACAGCACCGATGTAACATTGTCCAAAAAAGCAATTTCTTGGGCTAAATTGAGCGCCTTAGTAGCGGCGCTCAATTTTTTGCTGGTGCTTTTCCATTTCAGTTACCTGCAGTTGCGCCCTGTTTATCAGAGCTATTTTCCGGGTTTAGTTAAAATTTATGACCCGATTAAAGGCATAGATTCGAGTTTAGCAAATCCCGAATTTTTGAAAAGTGCTGACCATTTTTGGCGAATTGATACGTTTTTTATCTGTTTTTTTGGGGCGGAATTTTTGATTAAAAGTCTGTTCCACACCCGCCGTAAACCGGGGGTAACTTGGTTTGATTTTGTGCTGAGGCGCTGGTACGAGGTGTTTCTGGTGATCCCGATTTGGCAGGGGTGGCGGATTCTGCCGGTATTGGTGCGGCTGCACAAGTCGGGTTTGGTGAATCTCGATCGCGTAGTTGCTCAAGTTACCTACGAACCGGTGGCTTATTTAGCCCATACGATGTCGGAATACATGATGGTGCGGTTTATCAATCAAGCTAAAAGTTCGATCGAACAGGGCGACGCGGCGCAGATGTTGCTGGCGCAGCAGCCGTACCTTCACGTCAATCAGGAAAATACGATCGAACAAATTACCAAGCGGATTTTGGATCTGACAATTTACAAAGTTTTGCCGCAGGTGCAACCGGATTTGGAAGAATTGCTGCACCACAATTTAGAAACAACAATCAAACAGTCGGATTTCTATCAAATCCTGCAAACTTTCTCTCCGATTAACATTTTGCCTACTGAGATGACGGAACAGCTAGCGAATTATTTAGCTAAAACTGCTGTGGATGTGGTATCTACTACTTATGAAGACGATAAAGGTAGAAAAATTCTCGATAATTTCAGCCAAGAATTTAATCAAAGTTTGCGGCGGGAATTGCAAGATGAGAAAACTCTTGGGGAATTGCAGTCGCTGCTGTCGGATTTGTTAGAAGAAGTGAAGTTGAATTACATTCAAGGCGGGTTGAATTCCGATCCGGTGCAGACTTTTACGGAAATTAACTCGCTCCGGGAAACAAGGGAGAGTTGATACAGCAATGAGTTCCGGTGTTGTGAATTAGATTTTTTGACTCACATCTTTCATCATTGTCAAGAACAGGCTTTTCGGCCTGTTCCACAAAAGATAAATTTTCTCGCTTCACACACCGAAAAGCCTGTTCCTAAACAAGTAATTGAGAATGGTGCAATATCTCAGTTAAAACGAACCGCGAAGACACCAAGGGCGCGTTCGGCGAAGCCGTTCCCGAAGGGTAGGAAGACAAGAGAAAGAGTTCACAAGTTCTACGGGTAAGGTGCGCTGGGCGCACCTACGAATACGGGTAGTGGGGATATCCGCAATGTCTGGCGATCGATCTATCTCACTCCCCAGCTAAAATAAAATAATTAACTTAAAACCTCTATCATATTAGATATCTATCTTGAACAACCTTACTTGCCTGGAAATAGAAGTCGCTCAAACAATGCTGAGATTAGCAATGTTGCTAGGCTTAACACTTTTAATCGCCTTTTTTGTGGCGTCAGAACTAGCATTAGTATCAGCCGATCGCCATCAAATCCTCCAACTTGCCCGCTTGGACGATCGCCCAACCGCTAAAACCGCCGAACTCGTCCACCAAGCCCAGAACAACATACCGCATTACCTGTCTGTGACTCAAACTGGCACAACAGCAGGGAGTTTGCTGTTGGGTTGGTTGGGTGAGGGAGCGACTGTACACTGGATCGAACCGTGGATCGACAAATTGCCGATCGGTCATTTGCCGGCCGTGCTGACTGCTCATTCGATCGCAGTTCCCACAGCTTTTATCTTAGTAACTTACGTAGAAATAGTCTTAGGAGAACTAATCCCCAAAGTATTAGCAACCCACGCCCCAGAACGCACCGCTTTGCTGTTGATGCCGGCCCTCGAACTCTGCTCAAAATTACTGTGGCCGCTGCTAGCAATTCTCAACGGTACCGTGCGGCTTCTGACCGGTTGGATTACCAGTAAAGAGTCTCAACCTTTGCTGTTACCTTCCCAGGCAACTATCCTTCAAAAAGATGCTCATTCGGCACTAATTTCTGGCAATTGGGAAGTGACAGCAGTTAACGAAAAACTCGGGTTAAACCTGCCGACTAACCAAGCTTACCAAACAATCGCCGGATTCGCGATCCACCATTTAGGTAAAATGCCAAATCAAGGCGATCGGCTATTGTGGGGCGAGTTGGAAATAGAAGCAGAAAGTGTAGTAGAAGGCAGTTTAGAAACAGTGCTGCTGCGTCAGGTAACTCGCCCTTTGTTTGAGACTCAGCAGCCCGAACTCGTGTTGAATTGATAGCAAATCGGGGTGCAAATTTGATTGTAGAGCCAACCGTGATAATGGCATTGCAATGCGCCGCTACAAACCTTTCCTGCGGATAAAGGACTGCTGCGGTGCAAACAGCGATATCGTAATGTCGCAGCTTGTCCATTTTCTGGGCGAAACATTGCCAGCCACTCCCCGTCAGGCGATCGGGCTAAAACAGCGTTAGGTTGTAATTAGTCACTCAGTGCGAAAACTTACCAAAAATCTGCAAATTGCATAAAGCACAGTTTATGAGGTGGATATGCTGAAAGCGCTTTGGGCTACTGTTCGACAAGGGAAAATTGAGCTGCTGGAGTTATCAGAGTTACCCGAAGGGGCAAAAGTATTAGTAACACTCTTACCTGATGCAGAAGCTGAGTTTTGGCTTCAAGCGAGTCAAACATCACTAGATAGAGTTTGGGACAATACTGAAGATTCAGATATTCGCTTAATTTAATTGTTCAAATATCCATTCATAGCTCCTCTTCAAGCTTTCGATAATTTCCTGGGAAATTTCTGTTTTTTCGATACACATTCTGATAGCAGAATCTTTACAATCCATATCGCCAAGCACATAAATTCTCAGATGTTTTGGAATAGCATTGTAAACTTCTTGCAAGCTACTTTTATTTTCTTTTGTTGGTAACGTTAAGAATCTAGCAAAGGCTTGAACACAAGTCTCTGAAACTGTTTGCTTGCCTTGAAGCAAATTTATCGTATCTTCCACTTCTTTGACAAACTCATCAATCTCTATATAGAATTCTAAAGTCGAGTTTCCGTAGTAGAGATGGTGACAGCTTATCCTCGCACCCTTGGGAACTTCGGTAACAACCCATCCCTCAGCAACTTTGGTTTTGAATTCCTCAAAGTTAACCAATTCCCAACAATCGATCGTACCGTCCTCAAAAACTCCGATGATGGTTTCATAGTAGTCCCCGTTGTGTATAAATGCCGACAACCCTTTGCCTCTAATTATTTCTCCATTTTCACCGTTTCTATATATTTGAAGCATTTCTTTTGCGCTTCCAAATCAAGTTCCAATTGCCTAACTAATCGATCGCGCAGGGCGAGCCGCTGCCCGCCCTGCGCGATCCGTTTACTTGACAGCAAGCTCGATCGCACCCCCAACAAACTGCTCGTAATCCGCCAACAACCACGGAGGCAAACAAGTATTCGCATCCTCAACCCGCAACTGTCCAGGGCGACAATACAGCATCGCCGCCAACAAATTATTCACAGCTTTAGGCGCTCCAAACCCTTTACTCAACTCAACAACCAACGACTTGAAAAACTCGCGATCGCTCTCATTGAGCGGCTCGTTAATAAACCCGCTGCCCAACAGTGCTTTGTAACCTTTGCCAAAATCGCTCCGGTAAAAAACTTCTACTTGTTCGCCGGAAACGCTCAGCCACAAATCGGCAATTTGCTTGCGAATATGCCGCAAATCTGCTATTACCAATTCAGCCGTCGGGTCGATTTCATAGAGATTGACAGCAGCAGTTAATTGATTGAGAAACTGCGGCAGATAATCTTGTTTGACAAGTGTTGGTTCTGTTGTCGCAAATGCGCTTTCAAACACCTTTTCGTAATCTTCAAGCAACCACTGCGGCAAGCGGGTGCGAGCGTCGGGAACCCGCATTTTTCCCGGAACAAAATACAGCATCGCCCCCAGCAGAGCATTGATAGCTTGAGGCTGCACCAACCCTTTGCTAATTTCGGTCAATTTCTGCAAAAACTGCTGTTCGGCTTCAGTCATCGATTCTGCTTGCAAGCCGCAGCTAAGAAGTGCTTGATATCCCTTGCGAACGTCTCCTCGGTAAAAACTTTCGAGTTTCTCTGAGGGAACAGTCAGCCAAAAATCAGCCATTTGTTTTCTAATTTGGCGGAGTTCCAAAACTACCGATTCGTCAGACGGATCGATGCGGTAAAGATTGACGCATCCTAACAGTTGATTCGCAAATTGTCGCGATTGAATGTATTGAGCTAGCAAGTCAGAAGTAGAATCAGACTTGACGGCGGCTTCCGTCTCAAAAACTTGTTCGTAATCCCCAATTAACCAGTGTGGCAAACGGTTGCGAGCGTCGGGAATTCGCATGGTTTCCGGCGGGAAATACAGCATAGCGGCAAGCAAGGCGTTGACAGCTTTGGGATGCACTAATCCTTTGCTAATCTGGGTTAATTGCTGCAAAAACATTTGTTCGCTTTCCATCATCGGTTGACGTTGGAAACCGCTCTTGAGCAGCATTTGATAGCTGTTACCTGAAGCGCTTCTGTAGGCGATTTCGAGGTTTTCGGCAGGAACGTTCAGCCAAAAATCAGCTATTTGTTTGCGGATTTGACGCAGTTCGGATATTGCTGAGATGTTTGAGGAGTTTCGTTGGTAAAGCTTGAGGGCATTCGAGAGAATCTCGTCCAAATCTGGCTGCTTGGGAATGCTATCCTGTAAGTTGTGCGATGCTTCCAGGTGGCTGGTTTGCCATTTGCCAAAGAGTTCTTGGAATAATTTGCCGATCGCCCCAGAGTATGCCACACTGTCAAAACAAGCCGGATTAGCTTGCATTTTTTGCTGAATTTCCTGCCGTTTTTGCTGCCGCAATTGCGGGTTAGTGCCGAGGGTAACGGCTAGCTGAATGTAAGATGCTTCGTCATACGCAATTAAATCAGGCATTTGCAGTTCCCGCAGCATCGCCGAACCTTGGCGGAACCGCAAAGCATTTCCTTCCACAACCACCGCCGGCAATCCTACTTGCAAAGGATCGATTAACGATGTTGCCCCAGCATAAGGATAGGAATCGAGATAAACATCTGCTAGCTGCAAAAATTCTTTCACATCCGCGCGACTAGGCAGTTGTTTTACGAACCGCAAGCGGTTGTTATTGACGCCGTATTTAGCGCAGACAGCATTCAGATTGTTGACAAAAGGTGTGGCAGGATAGGTGCGAGTCCAAGCGGGGCCGAAGGGATATAAAATCAAGATTGAATCGGGTACAGCAGCTAGAATTTTTACCCAACTCTCCCTCAACTCCGGCAGAATTTTGTAGAAGTTAGCGCCGGAGATAAAAACGGTTGTATTGTCTGAAATTCCCAGACTTTGGCGGGTAGGTTTAACTGTAGCTACTTCCGATTCTGTTGCGTATGTGAAACAAAAACCGCTGCCTTGGAGAACAGCCAACTGTTCGCGATATTGTTCTTGATAACTAGCATCCGGCGCGGTAAATTGACCTGCGATGTAGTAATCCATGTGCCGGATTCCGGTGGTAGTGGGAGAACAGAAAGATGTAGTTTGTACCCGCGCTAAACGGTGCATTGCTAGTGAAGTCAGCGGTTTGTTAATAGCTGTTAAATTCGTACCGAAAAACAGGATATCTAAGTCGTCGGCGCGGATTGTTTGGACTTGCGATGTAAAGTCTTTCGGGAGTGCAACCAGTTTGTCGGCGCGACTTTGACAGTATTGTTCTAATTGGTGGCCGCTGGTGTTGAGCGCGTACAGGTAAATCTCGAACTGGTTGCGGTTTAAATGCTCGAAAACCGGGATGGTAGCGAAGGTTTCGGTTTGCGGCGCGAAATGGTCGTTGATGATGCCGACGCGGATTTTTGTCCGATTTGGCGATCGCGCCGGGAAGATACAATCAATTGAACTGCCGCGATTTTTGAGCGAAAACTCAATAATTTCCGCCCGTTTCGTGTAAATATCGCGCAGGTTTGCCGTGGTAAAATAAAGCGGGATAAAGTTCGCAACTTGCGCGAACAACAAAGCAATATTCTGCCACAGTGGCGAATCTGCATTCTTGAACAAATTAGTATGTAAGTAATCAATCCAGCCTTGGATGAATTGATAGTAACTGTCTGCTTCTCCTCTGGTTTGAAATACGTTCGGACAAGTAAACATGAATTTGAGATATTCGTTGGCGAACCAATTAGGCACTGTAGCGCGATCGTACTTAAGCGGCAATTGGTCTGCCCGCCGGTACAGCATTGCTGCGAGCAGGTAATTGATGGCTTTTGGCTCGTTAAATCCTTTCGCCACATTGGCGACTAATTCGCTCACAAAAGTCTCTTCTGTATCTGTTAGCGGTTCATATCTAATGTCGCTGGCCAGCAGCGCTTGGTGCTGTTTGCCGGCATCGCCTGCAAAGGCACTTGCAACTTGTTCTGCTGGTAAATTAAGCCAGATATCAGCAATTTGTTTGCGGGTAGGTTGACTGTTGGCCGTAGCTGATTCGTTACTTGATTCTTTTTGTTGCTGATTGATTGAGCTTGAAAATCCGGTAGAAGGTTGATGAGATTCACCAAGCAATAGTAGTGAAACTAATGCCTCTTTTAGTTGGGCAGATTGACTGCACTTTAGTCCCTCTCGAATTTGAGCAATCGCAGCCTCCGAGTCTCCGTCTGTCAGGAGTTTCTTGGCTGTATTTAAGGCATACAAAGCATAATGTTCTCTGGCTTGATTCGATAACTTATCGGCGATCGCGCTTGGCAAGTAGGATTGAGAAATCTCGATCGATCTTCGCACGTCAGCTATTAGTCCGCCTGATTTGAGCAAGCGAGTATTGTCTGACGAAGAATGTTGGCGATACCAAGCTAGCGGTTCAGGTTCGTACCAAATCGGATAATGCACTGCAATTCGCTTCCACATCTCCCAATCAGAAGCAGCACCAGCTTGAGGGCAGAAACCGCCCAGATTTTCGTAAACGCTGCGTTTAACTGCAATAGGAGAAGCTTGCAGCCGACACATAACAATAATCTGTTCTAACCAATCACTAAGTACCCCTGGAGTTTCTCTTTCTAACCAAGATACCCAACGCTGATTTCCTGCTTCGTCTGTATAAATGTGGCGGCAAAAAGCTGCACCAACGCTCGGTTCTTTTTCTATACCTTCTCGCAAGCGACTGTAAAAACCAGGTAATACAACATCGTCGTCGTGTAAAATGTGAACCCACTCACCGTGAGATCGTTGAATGCAGAGATTAAAGATAGCAGTTTGACCGATATCTTGTTCTGGATGTCGATAAAAATTAACTCGTCCACCACCGACAGCTTTAACAATTGCCTCCATTTCATCTTGGATAGATTGGTTCGAGCAATCGTTAACCACTTCAACCTGCATTTCCTCAGAACTTGGAGCCTGTTGCAAGACGCTTTTTAACGCTTGCTCTAAATATTTGACGCGGTTGTAGGTGGGAATCATTACAGACCAAAAGGGTCTGCGAATATTAGGGGCAACGGGGGAAATTTGGGTAACTTCTAGAGAAAGAGCCGGAACAACAGGAACAGCAGTAACATTTTCAGTAACATTTACGGACTGTTTTTGGGCTCCAGCTAACTGTCGCATCCACTCTTTGACTTGAGTAGCGTCAGTCATCCGATTTTTCACTTCAGAACTCAGTAAATTGAAATACGGACTCTGTAAAATTTTATGGTGCAATCTTTGAACATCTTGCACAATTTCTCCCTTCAGCAAGTTTTCTCTTGTCAGTTGCTTGAGGTGAACGCGCCAGTGCGATAAACTTTTGTTGACAAAACCGATTTTGTAGCAGCTCATAATTCTGAACCACATTTCAACATCAACTAATTGCTGCAATTCTACATCGAACAATCCGACGCGATCGAAAACTTCCTTTCTAATCAGAACTGTACTCGGTTCTCCAATTTTATTAATCGGATTGTTCAAAAGATTAGGCTCTGCCAGCAGTGCTTTCCCATCTTGTACTGGTTGCAAGTTTGACCAGTTTTGAGAGATTTCTACAGCTCCTCTACCGATTGCTTGGCAAGCCGGATCGGAGTTGGCATCTCCTGCTAGCAAAACTCCCCGCCGCGAAAATACCAAACCTATTTGTTCGTCCTGTTCTGCTAAATTCACCAGTTCGGCAACACACTCCGGCTCTAGCAAGTCATCTTGACATAACAACTTAATATATTTCCCTTTAGCCTGAGAAATACAGTGATTCCAATTTTTTACTAATCCAAATTGATTGTGAGTCCAAATTCTGAAATGACCGGCAAACTTGTCCGTAAGCGACTTAGCGATCGCCACTGTTTGGTCAGTCGAACCGTCATCCGAAATAATAATTTCTAGGTTTGGATAAGTCTGAGCCATAGCGCTACAAAGTGCCTCGCTCAGGTATTTATCGCCGTTATAAGTAGGAATGCAAATGCTAACTAAAGGCTGGCTTGTTTCACTCTGGTTGAACTTTTTATTGAACTTATTAACTAAATGCTGGCTAAAGCAAGGGTCGCGCTTGATAAATTTATTCCACCTCGCTACCATCAATTTAGCCGCCGTTTCCTCAATTTTTAACTGTTCTACATCAGTTAGTTCAAAAGCCCAACCTTTTAATTCTTGATGCCATACTTTGGCGTGACTTATATATATATTACGATAGCCGTTAGCCATCATTTTTAAACACAAGTCAACATCACTGAATACAATTGGTAAGTTTTCATCAAAACCGCCGATGCTGGTAAATACTTCGCGGCGGCACATCAAGCAGGCTCCCGTGACAGCCGATACGTTATTAGTAAATCCTATATGTACCATATCGTCATACGGTACTGCCTTGCTAATTCCCTTGTAGGCATGACTGGCAATCCCGTTAACACCTAGGATAAATCCTGTGTTTTGGATAGAATTATCTGGATATAGCAACATCCCTCCCACAGCGCCAATTGACTGTCTTTGAGCTTGCTCGACCATAGCATTGAGCCAGTCTTCTTGGTGCACTTGGGTATCATTATTTAAAAAAAGTAAGTAATCTCCTTGTGATTTTTCTACACCAAAGTTATTGATTCTAGAGTAATTAAATGGAATGTCTAACCTGTAGCATTTAAACTTAGCTGGTTGCAGATTTTGCCATTTTTTAATTAATTTAGTTGTTTCAACTTCTACACTGCCGTTATCTATCACTATAACTTCGTAATTAGGATACAAAGTATGGGTAAAAATTGATTCTAAGCATTTATTTAAGATACTGCCAAAATCCCTGGTGGGAATGATGATACTAACCAATTTGTCACTTTTGATGGCGTAGCGAATAGTATAGTGACCGGGGTAATTTTGATGCGTGAGAACTTGTCCAGGTTCGCCTCTTCTGCGAATTGCATCTGTTAGGGTTCTCACTGCTGCTTCGTAGGCATAAGGTTTGGCTTCTCTAGAAGCAGAGGCAGATTCTGGGTGAAATCTCCAGTGGTAGAGGATTTTAGGTATGTGGAATATCTTGTTAGTTTTTTCTGTAAGCCTCAAAACCAGATCGTAATCTTGACTGCCCTCAAAACCTTCTCTAAATCCACCGATCTCGTTGACTAGCGATCGCCGGTAAGTACCCAGATGGCAAGTGTACATCCGAGACAAAAATGAATCAGGACACCAATCTGGCTTGTAACATGGAAGACAAACATTGTTGCGATCGTCTACCTTATCTTCATCTGAATAAATCATGTCTGCATCGGGATGCTCGTTCAGCAGCATTACCACTTCATGCAAGGCATCTGCCACCAGCAAATCGTCGTGATCTAGCAGCGAGATAAATTCACCAGTTGCTAATTGCAGGGCAGAATTTGACGCGCGAGATATATGACCGTTTTGGCTTCTAAAAACTCCTTTAATTCTCGCATCTTTTGCCGCATATTCTTCTAATATCCGCTTGACATGAGGCTGCGTTGAAGCATCGTCAGCAATGCACAATTCCCAGTGAGTGTAGCTCTGATTTAAAACAGATTGAATTGCTTCTCTCAAAAACTGCTCTAGTGTATTGTAAACTGGCATCACAATACTGATAAGTGGCTGATAGCTCAACTGATTCGTAGAATTCATCTCTGGGAAACCTCTGTGTCAACTAATTTTTTTTGAGCTTGCTTGTCTTTAAAAATGCTGCGACTGTCAGCAGCTAATTGGCTAAGGTACGAGTTACCTCTTAAGTGCTATATCTTCCACATATTACAGTGTTTTTTTCTAGCGGTTACGGTACTCGGTAAGCCAGCCAAAACCCGTTTCCTACCTTGCTGTCCGGGTCTTCTGTGCCTAGCAGTTGCCAATTGACAGCAGGAATACCGTCATTAGCTGTTTTGAGATTCTCCAAGAATTTTCTCAGAGTTGTTGAGGTAAATTTCCAGTAGTGTCCGCCTTTACCGCCATATAAATTCTCTGCTGGAGCAGTCTCGATCTTCCATTTTTCTCGGTGTGCTTTAACTAATCGATCGTAGGTAGATAGCGGGCGATTGTCTCCCGCAAGAGCATCCGGCTGCGGGACAATCATCACCACATATCCCCCTGGCTTGATAACTCTTTGCCATTCTAATAAAGCAGATATGGGATCGGGAATGTGTTCAAATACGTGGCTGGATAAGACAAAATCCTGACTTTTATCTTTGACTGGAATGTTGTCTGCCTCGCCGTACATATCTATCTTCGTCGGTTGCTCTCCCATGTTAACTTGGTTGTCTTGAAACAAATCCTCGTCAAATTTTGGAGCAACATTAATTGCATTCACGCCAAAAGGATTGTGCGAGGCTGCTCCCAGTTCGATTCCTGAGAGTCCTGTTAATAACTTTAGCGTTGGTTGGTGCAGTGGAAATTTCATGGTTATCTTTGACTTGCAGTACAATATAAATATTTAGCGCCGAATTAAAAAACCAGCAGTTGCAAAAGTAAAGCCAAATTTCTGTTCGCGCAGGTAATCTCTTTGATAATCATCAGGATAAATGGCAAAATATTCTTCCATTGCTTCGTATGGCCCTTCCCCCCATCCGGGTAAAACTGGGTGTCCGTTAATATTACTATCTTCAACTACTAAATAATCGCCTGTTTCCAGTAGCGAGCGCAGCATTTGCATCTCGCCCAAAACGTGCTGCTTTTCATGGTTGCTATCCAGGATAGCAAATACCGAACCGGGAAATTCTCTCCGCAATTCGACTATTCTTTGAGAAACTTTAGGATCGGTGGAGGATGACAGCATTAACTCGATGCGCGGATGATTTCTCACTTTGGGATGGAGAGATGTATGGTCAATATCTACCGAAAATACTTGAGAGTTATTATTTATTTGTTCTAGAATAGAGGCAAAAAATAAAGTACCACCACCATAGAAACTGCCAAATTCTAGGATTAAACTAGGTTTTAAGTCCCACAGGATTTCTTGGTAACTCCACATATCGCAGGGAGATTTTAGTGCTTTAACGCCTGCCCATGTAGTCGCATCCCAAATTTGGTTATTGTAGTACCACAAGTGATAGCGCAGACCTGCATCCGTTGTAGAACCCAACTGATTTTTTGATAATTGATATTTAATTCTTCCCAGCAAACACAAAGCATCTGAATTGTCTGGCTGACCGTCAATGATTTTGGAACAAATTAACTCTGCCCGAAAGTAGTCGCCGCAATCATATAACTTAGTTGCAGCTATAATATTCTCTGTGAAGTTGTGCATATCAGTTAAAAAGCTAGTTATTTCGCCTTTCCTGCCCGCCTTTTTTCGCTGCCGAAGATTGCGATCGCCTCGCATAAGCTTGGTAAACATAAGCTTGGCACAGTACATCAGCCAACCGCATCCGCATTCATCAGAAGTTCAGAACCCTTGCCACAATGAGTCTGGCTGTTGCCCCGGTGCTTCACTACCGCTATACATTTGCCCAGCCTCAAGAACAAGAATAAATTGCACCCATCTTACCTCTAACTAAAGCATCTTATCAGGAGTTAGCCCAATTAACCTGACGAGGGCGATCGCCCTTCCCCCAGCAGCTAAACTCGCTCCATACTTGGTCGGGACATTGACAAATATTACTTTATAGTGTACTCAAAAATTCACCTTGTGTTAGTAAAGTATCTCAATCTCCTGACGCCGCGCAGGGCTGTTCCGTTCCCGCGACCTCACCTGAGATCGCCACAGCAGGGCCGGGATTCCTCACCACACAAAAACAAGTTACAATTACGTTAAGATTGATGAACATAAATAAAAATTCCCAAATCACAGGGACTAAAAATTAGGAGGATCGACCTCGGTGAATAAACGGTGGAGAAACGCTGGCCTGTACGCACTGCTGGCTATTGTAGTCATTGCCTTAGCAACGGCTTTTTTTGACAAACAGCCCCCAAGCCGCGAAGTTTGGAAGTACAGTCAATTCATTCAGGAAGTCGAAGGCAAGAGAGTAGACAAAATAAATATCAGTTCCGATCGCAGCAAAGCCCTGGTCACAGCCCAGGACGGCAACAAGGTACTCGTCAACCTGCCGAACGACCCCGAACTGATCAACATCCTGACCAAAAATAACGTAGATATTTCAGTTCTGCCCCAAAGCGACGAAGGCTTCTGGGTAAAAGCCCTCAGCAGCCTGTTCTTCCCGATCTTGCTCTTGGTGGGACTGTTTTTCCTGGTGCGGCGCGCCCAAAACGGGCCCGGCAACCAAGCCATGAACTTCGGCAAATCCAAAGCTAGAGTCCAAATGGAGCCACAAACTCAGGTGACTTTCGGCGACGTGGCCGGCATCGAACAAGCCAAGCTAGAGCTCGCAGAAGTCGTGGACTTCCTGAAAAATGCAGACCGCTTCACCGCAGTCGGAGCAAAAATCCCCAAAGGCGTGCTGCTAGTCGGCCCTCCCGGAACTGGCAAAACCCTGCTGGCAAAAGCAGTGGCTGGAGAAGCAGGCGTTCCCTTCTTCTCGATTTCCGGTTCAGAATTTGTGGAAATGTTCGTGGGTGTCGGTGCTTCCCGCGTCCGCGACTTGTTTGAACAAGCTAAATCTAACGCTCCTTGTATCGTATTTATCGATGAAATTGACGCCGTAGGCCGCCAGCGGGGCGCTGGTTTGGGCGGTGGTAACGACGAACGGGAACAAACCCTGAACCAGTTGCTGACCGAAATGGACGGCTTTGAGGGCAATACTGGCATCATTTTGATTGCTGCCACGAACCGCCCCGACGTACTCGATGCGGCGCTGCTGCGTCCGGGTCGCTTCGATCGCCAAGTTGTAGTCGATCGCCCCGACTTCGGAGGCCGCCTAGAAATTCTCAACGTTCACGCCCGCGGCAAAACTTTGTCGAAAGACGTGGACTTGGAAAAAATCGCCCGCCGGACACCCGGTTTCACAGGTGCGGATTTGTCCAACCTACTCAACGAAGCAGCAATTTTAGCCGCCCGCCGCAACTTGACCGAAGTCTCGATGGATGAAGTCAACGACGCGATCGACCGCGTGCTCGCTGGCCCGGAAAAGAAAGACCGCGTGATGAGCGAAAAGCGCAAAACCTTAGTAGCTTACCACGAAGCCGGTCACGCTTTAGTCGGCGCGCTGATGCCCGACTACGACCCCGTGCAGAAAATTAGCATTATCCCCCGCGGCCGCGCTGGCGGTTTGACTTGGTTCACACCCAGCGAAGATCGGATGGATTCTGGCTTGTATTCTCGGTCTTACTTGCAAAATCAAATGGCGGTAGCTTTGGGCGGCCGCATTGCTGAAGAGATTGTCTTCGGCGAGGAAGAAGTAACGACTGGGGCGTCGAACGACTTGCAGCAAGTGGCAAGAGTAGCGCGGCAAATGGTGACTCGCTTCGGAATGAGCGATCGGCTAGGCCCTGTAGCTCTCGGTCGCCAACAAGGCAATATGTTCATGGGTCGCGATATCATGGCTGAACGCGATTTCTCCGAAGAAACCGCAGCGACGATCGACGATGAAGTGCGTTTGCTGGTAGAGCAAGCTTACCGCCGCGCTAAAGATGTACTCGTCGGCAACCGCCACGTCCTTAATGCTTTGGCAGATCTGCTAGTTGAAAAGGAAACTGTGGATGCGGATGAATTGCAAAGTTTGTTAGCTAATAGCGATGTCAAGATGGCGACGATCGCCTAATCAATTTTGGATTTTGGATTTTGGATTTTAGATTGAATCTAAAGTTTGAAATCGATAATTGGGGTGATTCTGGGATTGTCGGGAATCGCCCCGATTTTTTTTGTGGGCACACAGGAAGCAGCGAAAAAAAGCATTGGAGTAGCAAACCATGATCGTCACTGAAGATAGAGCGCGTGAACTTGCACTTGATTGGGTAGAAGCTTGGAATACTCATAATCTCGATCGAATCATGTCCCATTACGCAGAAGATGTAATTCTGATATCGCCTGTCGCAGCGCAACTGCTAAACGAACCATCTGGGACAGTGACAGGCAAAGAAGCGCTGCGAAACTACTTCAAAAAGGGGCTGGAAGTTTATCCTGACCTCAAGTTTGAGTTGCTTGATGTGATGTGGGGAGTTTCCAGTGTTGTCCTTTACTACATCAACCAAAAAGGCACCAAGACAGGTGAGTTTATGGAAGTCAGTTCAACCGGAAAAGTGACTAAAGTTGTTGCTCATTACAACGGGTAGAGCGAGGTTATGCAAATGGCGGTAATATGGATGGCACAACCGAGCGATGCTGAGGCTTTACTTTCTCTAGCTAGCGAGTCAAAGGCAGTCCACTTGCCTGTGGTGTAAAGAAAATAACGCAATTTTAACCGCCCCCTCGGAAACCCACGGATGTGGGTTTTGTTTGTATAGACGCGGTTTCAACCGCTCGGTCTTCCGATATGAAATGTATTGAATTATCTGGGGGCAACATCAGTTAGCATGAATCATCAATCTTGGTTGACACTACTAAAAAAACACCGGGCGATCGCAGTCATCCGTTCATCAGAAAAGGAACTTGCTTCGCAGATGGCAAAAGCGGTAGCAGCAGGAGGAATCCAGGTTATTGAAATTACTTGGAATACCCACAAAGCCGCTGAATTAATTGCGGAACTCCGCTCGGAATTCCCTACTTTTAGTATCGGCACCGGCACTTTATTAAACTTAGAAGAGGTGCAGCAAGCAATAGACTGCGGCGCTCAATTTCTGTTTACTCCGCACACCGATGTAGCGATGATTAAAACAGCAGTTGACGCCGGAGTGCCGATCGTCCCCGGTGCTTTTTCTCCTACAGAAATTGTGACCGCGTGGCAAGCAGGCGCTACCTGCGTTAAAGTGTTTCCGATATCGGCTTTGGGAGGCGCGGCTTACCTGAAAAGCCTGCAAGGCCCCCTGGGAAACATTCCTTTAATTCCCACTGGCGGAGTGACGCTGGAAAATGCGAAAGTATTTATTGACGCCGGGGCGATCGCCGTTGGTTTAGCCGGAGACTTATTTCCCAAACACTTAGTGGAAAATCGCGATTGGCGCGCGATCGTCCAAATTGCCCGATCTCTCGCCCAAAACTTAACAACTTGTTAAGCCATGTTTCCCAATCCAACATTTCAAATCTACAATCTAAAATAGGACAAGCCAATCTAAAATCTAAAATCTAAAATCTAAAATAGTACGAGGTGTGAGAAATGAACAGCATTATCAACTCAACTTACTTCCGCCGCGCTGGAACTTTCTGTGCCGGCTGCGCCCTCACTTTTGCTGCATTCTGCGGCGGTTCAATTCCTGCAATTGCCAGCGAACAGCACAACATAATTGCCAATAAAATTATGCTGTTGCAGCAATCCAGCGAACGCTGGATTGAAATAGATTTGTCCAGACAAAGGTTAATAGCTTGGGAAGGAAATACACCCGTTTACGCGGTGATTATTTCCAGCGGCAAATCATCGACTCCCACCCGCACGGGAACCTTTGCCGTTCAAACCAAATACCGCGTTACTAGAATGACTGGGCCGGACTACGACGTGCCCGACGTTCCCTATACAATGTATTACGACGGCGGCAATGCAATTCACGGCGCTTACTGGCACAATTTGTTTGGCAATCCCGTTACTCACGGCTGCACAAATGTAGCTGTCAATCACGCTAAATGGCTATTTGAATGGGCTTCGGTGGGAACACCCGTGGTGGTACACAAATCTCAGGTT
The DNA here is from genome assembly GCF_000317475.1 of Oscillatoria nigro-viridis PCC 7112. Lineage (NCBI taxonomy): Bacteria > Bacillati > Cyanobacteriota > Cyanophyceae > Oscillatoriales > Oscillatoriaceae > Phormidium > Phormidium nigroviride. Next base: position 4,380,011 of record NC_019729.1, on the reverse strand, counting down.
TAGGGCATTGGGCATGGGGCATTGGGCATCGGGCATAGTCGAACATTATTAGAACTTATGCACCGGTGGTCAGAAACAGGGTTTTTTTGCGAAATACTGCGTTACAGCCGTAGATTCGGTCAAAAACCCGGTTTCTTCGATCGGAGTTCATCAGTTGTGGTTTTTTTTAGCTTGCTTATTTCATTGCTGCCTTCAAGCACAATCCCAATTATATAAAACCTCACTAAAATCTAATTCTCTGAGTGCTGATTCATCAATAAAAAAGTTACCTACACCAGTGTCTCCCCACATGATATCTACTGTCTCATTGCAATCGGTATCCATTTGCAATAGAAGAATGTCTGGCTTTTGTTTTTGCTCGGAGTTACTCCTATATTTTCTTACGTCCTCTTGTGTAAAATCAGGATAACCACCTATTTTATGACCAACGGGTTGCGATATTTCTAGGTACTCATCCTCAATTTCATGGTTCATAAATAACTCTTCAATTTCCGAGCCTAAAAGTTCGGTAAATTGGTAGTCATGGGTACTAATCGGCGCATATTTTTTAGTAAATTGCAAGCTGTAACAGCCCTGAACAGGAAAATATTCTGGTTCCGGCAAAAAATCATAATTGGTAATAATGTTTTCAACTTTGAAGTCGGGCTGAGGAAAATAGATTATTTTGAATTGGTCTTCGATTGTATGATTATCTGCATTGGCAGAATTGTCCAAATTTAAACCATATAGGTCATCGTCAGCTATATAGAACTGCAAAATTCCCCGATCGGGAAAACCATCTAAAGGCGGTATTTCATCAAAGTTAAGTTGCGCTAGCAAAAATAAATATTTACCGTCACAACTTTTGGGATATTCAAAGCCTTTAGGTAAATAAGGACATCCCCCAAATTTACTCTGCCACCAATTAACGTCATCATTATTCTGGGTTTGAATTTCGATGTAAGGTTTAATGGTAGCTTCGATTCTGTCGCGATACTTTTCTAATTCGGGAGAGAGTGGAAATTCTAATTTATAATTCATCTGCTTTTAACAATTTGTTTTGAAGGCAATCAGTAGGGTGCGCCGAAGCGCACCTTACCTGTAAAGTCTATCCTTAACTTAACTGCACCACGGGTTTATCCTCTAACAAAGTTTCATTTGTCAGCAAATCTTCCACGGTAATGCGTAAAAAGCGCTGTTCGTCAACGCGGAATAAAACTTTTATGCGATCGCTCCCCGGATACCCAGGCGGCGTCAATTGAGCGATGCTGCGTGCTCCGTCTTTATCATTTAAGGGCTGTACCGATGTTTGGCCCGCGAGTTGGCGAGTAATTATCCTGTCGCCATCAAAATATATCTCCGTGCCGCCAGTTTCCGCTCCCAATTCGCCGATAATTAATTCTATACTTGGCTGACTTTCTAAAGAAGCTCCCAAGACTAATTCTACGGGTTCGCTCATCGGATAAGACTGGCCGGATTTGATTAAACTGTGCCAACTGTGGCAATTGTCGCGGCGGTTCCAGTAGCGAATTCCGTAACTGTGATAGAGAAAATCTTTGATTTCTATGCCTTGACTCAGTTGCAGAGCACCTTGGGCGATCGCCTCAAAGGGTTTGTCGCAGCGAATTTTTGCCGGATCGAAATATTGTTCCACCCAACGCCCGACAGCGGGAATTTGCACAGTACCGCCAACTAGCAAAACTGCGTCGATATCGCCAATTTCTAAGCCTTGGCGCCGCGCTTGCTGCAATACTTGATTCATGCACTCGTCGAGTTTCTCAAAAAACTGATGTTCCGCCAGGATAGATTCAAAACGAGTTCGGTCTAATTCTAATTCGTAACTCTCAAAATTTTCGTCATCAAAATAAACCTCAACCGCCTGATTCACCAAAGACAATTGAATCTTTAACCGTTCTGCCAATCTCGTTGTAATCGGAGATTTTGCCAGCCCTTTTGTTTGAACAAAATAGTCAACCAGCCAATTATCAATATCAGAACCGCCTAAATTTTGTCCGGCTTTAGCCAAAACCCGGGCAACTTTTGTTTTTTGCGCTGAAGATTCAGCTAATAGCTTTTCGCCCCATTTGAGAATAAAACCGAGGGGCTTTTTGTTGGAGGAAGCGTCCAAACGCACCAAAGAAAGATCGAGAGTTCCGCCGCCGAAATCAATTACTAACAGATTTTCGCGATCGGCCAAACCGTAACCCAAAGCAGCCGCCGTAGGTTCGTCCAACATCCGCACCTGTTCTACTTCCAGAGATTGAGATACTTTGCCCAACCAATGGCGGTAAGCTTCAAAACTATCTACCGGTACAGTAAAAATCAAAGAATCGATCGGCAAGGGCAGTTCGCGAATTGAGCTCACAATTTGGCTCAAATACCACTCGCCTACTCGTTCAAAAGTAACAAGTTGCCCGTCAAGTTCTGGCACAAAACCCTGAACTGAAGTGCCAATTCCCCGCTTAAAATTGCGAAAAAACCGAGAATCTCCACTCAAATCCATGCCTTTGTCGCGGACTTGCTGACCGAGTATGACTTTACTTTGAGCAGCGTCCTCAACGTAGAGTAAACTGGGAATTAGGGGCGGATTTTGAGCCGAGATTGCCGACAATCCCGGTAATTTCAAAGTTTCGGGCTGCGATCGGGCTGGATTCCAGCGAGCTGCCACGGTGTTGCTAGTTCCAAAATCAATTGCGATCGCCATTCAGCCAAAATACACAGCTACGAGGGATTCAATCATATTATTGTATTTTGAACCCCAAATGCAAATAGATGATCGACTTGTGCTTGCATAAATACTTAGTTGCAATCAAAACTGCTTTAGCAGCGGAGTCTTCAATTTTGTGCAACTGCATATTTTTGGTTGCAACAAGTAAGCGCCACTTGCATAAGCGGCACAAAACTCATACCATTTTAAATTTTAGATTAAACACTTGGGAATGGCTGACTGCATAAGGGTTTGGAACACTGGCCTACAGTTGCATTTTTTTTTGAAAGTGGTATCACCTGTCCGCCGCCGCCAAGCTTTTACCTTCGATCTCAATCCAATTTTTAAATGAAGCGTGAAAAATGCTGGACATGGGCGATCGCAAAACAGCACTATTGGCTTTAACACTGCTTGTCCCTGCCGCTAGTATCGGTATCATAGCAGGCTTGTATATTGCCCCGGAAGGCTGGGGACAAACACTGTCAGTCTTTTGTCAAGTTTGGTTGCTGGTTTTTCCGATCGCGTGGTCTGTTTTTGTCGATCGCGAAAAGCTGAGTTTCTCCCTGCCCAAGCGCCAAGAATTGCTGGCTGGATCTATTTGGGGAATATTCATGTTTGCGGTGATTGTGGGTATCTATAGCCTTTTTGGCCAGCAGTCGATCGATCCTGTAGTTGCTAAAGAAAAATCGTACCAATTAGGTATTAGCAGCCCTAATATTTACTTGATTGTAGAAGCATATTTTGTGCTGGTTAACTCGCTGATTGAAGAATTTACTTGGCGGTGGTTTGTCTGCAACAAGTGCCAGATTCTCATACCGGGAACAAAAGCAATATTTCTGAGTTCGCTATTTTTCACGATGCACCACATTTTTGTAATAGCAGCTTACAGCGACTGGCAGGCTGTTCTCTTAGGTTCCTTAGCTGTCTTCACCGCCGGGATAATTTGGTCGCATTCTTATCTGACTTACCGTTCGCTTTGGTCTAGTTATATCAGCCACGCAATCGCAGATTTTGCCCTGGCAATTATTGGTTGGCAAATCATCTTTAACTAGCTGCTTTTTTAGCCAGAATTGCCGGCAATTATACAGTAAAATTTGAGCCTTTTCCCAACTCGCTCACCCGACTAATATCTCCACTCATCATCTGACAGAATTTCTGGGCGATTGCCAATCTCAAACCCGTACCGCCGTATCGGCGAATAGTAGACTCGTCCGCTTGCGTAAAACCTTGAAATACTCTCTCAATTTGCTTTGTATTCATTCCAATTCCAGTATCGCTGACTGTGAATTTTCCAGTTAAGCGATATGTCAAAGCTTTGCGGGTAATTTCAGTGCCAGCAACTGCACTTTTAAACCAATAGCGATCGCTGCGGTTGATGCGATCGGGCGGCGTGCGACTGCAGCAGGCGATAATGTACCCTTATCAATTAGCTTCGGCAAGGTATATGTGGCTGTAGCTGCGGTTAATGCCAACTATAACCTTTCTCAGAAAGATGAGGTACTCCGCGGGCATAGGGCATAGGGCTGGAGTGGGCATAGGGCATAGGCCTGGAGTGGGCATACCTCACTTTTTTGATAACCGCTGTAGCAGCGACAAGTGTTTGCTGGCATTCATGCTGATTGTACTGGGATCTTGACTGATGCTGCACAACAATAGAACGTTCATATCTTCCCACCGGAAGATGCTTTCGGTTAAGATATCTGCTTTTAGTTCTAGGTTTGGTTTTGCTTGCGATCGCATAATTGTAGCTGCATGAAAACTGGCCAACATATCGCTACAAGCATCGGCGGCCGGGCCTCCAAGAGCACACCGATTGTTATCTGCAATTGCAAACTTAGAAAAAATGATGCTTTCATAACATGAAATTTTTTGTACGCGAAATCGTTTGATATATACCACGAAGTTGCTGCTACTGCTTAGGAGTCAAGGTTTGCATGATATGGGCCGATCGACCTTGAGTATTCCTTTGATCTTTATATGGTTATTTGATAATTTGCTGCTGAAGTTTTGTTACGGTAATTACTTATACAGGAATTGGGCATAAACGCTACATATATTCTGCCCCGCAGTGGCAGTCTCTTTTAGGAAATTTTTCAGGCGATCGCCTTTTATTAACAAATTTAAAACTCAGGCAGCTAATTAAATTTATATCGGTGAAACTCTATGTTCTGTAGCACGATTTGGAAACCTATTTTTTCAAACAGTGGACGCATCAACCCGGTTTTTATACGAACACAGGACAAGTGAGGACGAGGGAGAGTGCTTGAAAAATCGGCTTTCTCCCGTCATTCGGGCGTCCGCGACGGTGATTCGCGCGATCGCGCCCCAGCAGATAGCTGAGAAAACCACCATCTCTGAATCTTGACAAAATAGGATATTATGTCACGCAATACCGACCGTACAGTTACCCAAAAATCACAGCCACCGATCGGTATTTAGAGGTGTTAGAGCTATGGGGCAATCACCATTCTCAATTTAAGAATTTCCCTCTTGAATGCAGTATAAAATTTTGCCAAAGGCGATGTCAATCTACTGCGTATTGTTGTTAATGCTACCTTTATACCCCACCTTAAAAGTGGGCTAATATTCGGTTTCCCGTACATCACTGTCTGTTCGATCGTAAATGATGTTATCTTGAACCTAGGGTGTTGTCTAACTTGGTCTTTGTCGCGAAGAAAGCTGCTATTTGATGAGGGATCTATCTTCGGGAGTAACTTTCGCTGACCTCCGAGTTATCCCTATGGGAACTGTTCGGTTCTCGCATCCATCGTTATTATCATTGCAATGACAGCGCAGTTTTGGCAAATAGATATTGGGGTGTTGCGGACAGTCGATCGGTTGGATTCTATGTAAACACCAGGAAAGCGGTAATTAATAGTCACCCGCCCCTCTTTCCTTTTGGGCTCTAACATCAGCGCTGGTAACAGCGCCGAAAGCAAGTCAATGTCTTAAGCGGGACTTAAAAATGAAAATCACCTTTGTTCTTCCTACTCTGTCTCTGACAGGCGGAATACGAGTAGTATCTATTTTTGCAGAATGTTTGAGAAAGCGAGGACACTCCGTGTTCGTCATCTCTTTACCCCACCCCCAACCGAGTATGCGCCAGCAAGTCAAGTCGCTGCTGCGGGGACGCGGTTGGATTTCCCCACCTGAAAACGAACCCTCATTTTTCGATAACTTAGGTGTAGAACACAAACTTACCGATCGCTACCGCCCGGTAGAAGACAAAGATGTACCTGACGCTGACGTAGTCATTGCCACCTGGTGGGAAACCGCCGAGTGGGTAGCCAAACTCTCTCCTAGCAAAGGAGCAAAAGCTTATTTTATCCAGCACCACGAAATTTTTGACTATCTACCTCAAGGTAGAGTAGAGGCAACTTGGATGCTGCCTATGCACAAAATTACGATCTCTGAGTGGTTAGTTGACCTAGCTCGGACTAAATACCACGATAGCAAAGTTTCTTTAGCTCCTCCGAGCGTGGACACCAAGCAATTTTACGCCTGTCCTCGCAACAAACAATCTGTTCCTACAGTGGGTCTAATGTACTCTACACTCAACTGGAAAGGAACCGACATCGCCCTCAAAGCTTTTTCCCTAGCAGCAGAAAAGATCCCCAACCTGCGTCTGGTTGCCTTCGGTACAGAGGCTCCATCCTCGGAATTGCCCCTACCGGCCAATGCCGAGTATGTAATTCAACCCGACCAAGACAAAATCAAAGACTATTACAGCAAATGCGATGCTTGGCTGCTGGCGAGCCGCTCAGAAGGCTTCGGCTTGCCAATTATCGAAGCGATGGCGTGCCGGACTCCCGTCATCAGTACCCAAGTAGGCGCTGCTCCTGAAATTTTGAGCGGTGGTACTGGCATACTTGTAAGACCAGAAGATCCTCAAGAAATGGCAAAAGCCATAGAGTCTATCTGTCAGTTGCCAAATTCCAAGTGGCAAGCCATGTCTGAAGCCGCCTATGCCAAGGTGAGCAATTATACTTGGGAAGATGCCACGGATCATTTTGAAGTGGCATTAAAAGTTGCTGTAGACAAATCTCAAGACCGCGACGTTAACATAGATTCCTTTTCTCCCTACTATGAGGACGAAAAAGAGGACGAAAAAATTCCGGTTGAATGCTAACTGCCGGGCCGCCATTTGAAATTCTGCCCTACGGGCGTTTTCGGCGCCGGATTTAGGGGAGAAACTCAATATCGTTTGGTGGGGTGCTTCTGCCACAACTAAAATCGCCCGTGTCCTGTTTTCTAGCTAGCAGTCTAGAGGCGAATTCTGACCGCGCCGACGAGGGAATACTGGTTATAAATTGATCTGCCCAAATCTGAACCAGAGTGCAACGGAGGTTTTAAGGCTGGCTCCGTTACAGGTTAAACTTGTCTTGTCATCAAACATCTCCCGATTTGTAATTGGGAAAAGTCCCTGCCCACAAAGTAAGATCGGCTCTACTATCGAGTTACGATCGCCTCCAGCAAAGAGCCGCACCGCGCAGAAAAGCTAAACAGAGGCTGGTAAGTGCGAACTTGCTGTTATGGAGGAGTTTTAACCAGTATCCATCTTCCGTATCTATTCATGAAAATTACTTTTGTCCTTCCTAACCTGAGTCTTACAGGTGGTATGAGGGTGTTATCTATCTACACAGAACTGCTGCAAAAGCGAGGACACAAAATATTTATCGTCTCTACGCCCGTGTCGCAACCGACTTTGATCGAACAATTGCGATCGCTGCTCAGAGGTAGGGGTTGGCAGTCCGCTCCCAAGACACCAAAGTCTCACTTTGATAAAGTGGATGTCGAAATTCGAGTTCTCGAAACCTACCGTCCAATTACCGACCTTGACGTACCTGATGCCGATATTGTCATGGCTACTTGGTGGGAAACTGCCGAGTGGGTGGCCAAACTCTCCCCCAGCAAAGGAACGAAAGTATATTTTCTCCAACATTATGAGGCTTTTGACTACATACCAAAAGGTCGAGTAGAGGCAACTTGGCGGCTGCCGATGCACAAAATCGCTGTGGCCCAGTGGCTGGCCGACATAGCTCGGAATGAATACGGCGATTTGTCTGTATCTCTCGTCCCTCCTACGGTGGACACCAAACAGTTTTACGACCCCCACTCGCGATCGAAGCAGCCGCGAGGCAAGCAATTAGTTCCCACAGTCGGGATGTACTATACTACAACTCCTTGGAAAGGCTGCGATATTGCCCTGAAAGCTTTCTCTATAGCTGCTAAAAAAATTCCTAACCTTCGTTTAGTTGCCTTTGGTGGCGGGGGCGATACTCCTGCTCCCAATGTGCTGCCTGATGGTACTGAGTATAATAAGGAACCTGCTCAAGACCAACTAAAAGAATTTTACAGCAAATGCGATGCTTGGCTGTTTGCCAGCAGATCCGAAGGCTTTGGCTTGCCAATTATCGAAGCTATGGCTTGTGGCACTCCAGTCATCGGCACTCCAGCAGGTGCGGCTCCGGAACTACTTGCTGGCGGGGGTGGCATACTTGTCAAGCCAGAAGACCCAGAGGATATGGCAAAAGCGATCGAGCAGATTTGTCAGTTGCCTGATGCCGAATGGCGCGCCATGTCAGAGACTGCTTTGGAGACGGTGATCAATTATACTTGGGAGGATGCAACTAATCTCTTCGAGGCGGCACTGTACGCTGCTTTGGAACGTCAGGCACAATTAACGAACAAGACATAAAATTGAGGTGGATTTAAAAGATTGGGGTGGGGCGATCGTTTAAGTGAGAATTTTTATCCGGCAATTTGAGTTGTCTTTCTACAATTTTACTGCCAAAAAAGACCTATGGTTGCATTAATCCCACTCGCTATGTTCGGCTTGATTCCAGCCGTTTTTTACCTGTTTGTGAGGTTTCCGGCTCAGCGGGCGGTAATTATAAGTTTTGTGGCAGCGTGGCTGTTTTTACCGCAAGCTTCTTATCCCATCCCCTCATTGCCACCGTATACCAAAATCACCGCAGCTTGCTACGGCATTTTGCTGGGGACTCTTATCTACGATACTCCGCGCCTCACCTCTTTTAAGCCCGGTTGGCTGGACGTGCCAATGCTAATTTACTGTTTGTGTCCAATTGTTTCACAAGTTAGTAATGGCGGCAGCCCGATTTCTCCGACTGTCAACCAAATCGTTACTTGGGGTCTGCCTTATTTGTTAGGACGCTTGTATGTGGGTAATTTAGACGGGCTGCGACAATTGGCGATCGGGGTTTTTGCTGGTGGGTTAGCCTACATTCCTTTTACTTTAATTGAAGGTGTTAAGGGCCCAATTCTGCACCAAATGATTTACGGCGTCAATGCCTTTGAGGACTGGGGTCAAGCAAGGCGTTTGGGGGGGTGGAGACCGGTAGTATTTATGCAGCACGGTTTGATGGTGGGCGTGTGGATGATGACAGCCGCCTTAGTCGGAGTTTGGCTTTGGCAAACTGGGGCGATCAAAAAGTTTATGGGCCGCAACATCAAGACTTTAGCAATTATATTAACTATCGCTTTTTTCTTGTGCCGTTCTACTGGCGCATACAGTTTATTTGTAATGGGGTTACTCGTATTATTCTCGGCCAAGTGGTTTCGCACCTCTTTGCCCCTGCTATTTATAATTGGATATATAGTGTTTTATCTGTACATGGCTGTATCGGGTCAATTTTCGAGCAAAGACGTGATTGATTTTATCACTCAAATATTTGGCGAAGAACGAGCCGCCTCTCTGAAGTTTAGATTTGACAATGAAGAGATATTGGGGGAAAAAGCGCGGCAAAGATTTCTTTTTGGCTGGGGGGATTCCGGCGGAAACCGCGTGTACGACGCGTACGGTAAAGATATCTCGGTCACCGACAGCTTATGGATTATTGCCTTTGGCATCAACGGTGCAGTCGGTTTAGTTAGTTTATTTTCTTCATTGTTACTTCCTGTTATCGTCTTTTGCGTGTTCAAGTATCCCGCCAGAACTTGGTCTAATCCCAAAGTAGCGCCTGCTGCCGCCCTGGGAGTAGCCTTAACTATGTACGTGTTTGACTGTGTTTTGAACGCTATGACTAACCCGATTTTTGCGATGATTGCTGGAGGAATATCGGGTCTGGTCTTAAAAGCTCCAGAAAGTCTTAAGGCCAAGAAAACCAGTTTGCCACCAAGAAGACAGTCGCTGGTTCACCAAAAATCAGGATGATTTTCACGAAGGCGATCGCTGCTTCACTTCAAGCTTGAAAATATCTTGCCTTCCCTAAAGACAAAAACTACAAAATATACCATTTTTGCATGAAATCCAGTTCGGAAGTTGCGAGATATTTCTCACTAGGCTAAAATTTTAATCTCATCAACTCTTGTTTACATTCATTTGCCCTGCTTCAACAAGTATTAGCCGGGATGGCTTTTTTAGTGAAACTGTGTTGCGAGTTGTAAACTTAAAAATTGGCTTTATACACTTTTTATAAAACGAGATCATTCTTTACATAATCTTTAAAAATCCTGACTATACAGGTAGGGTCTAGGAGGATATACTGAGAAAAGTATGTTCATAGAAGCGCCCACTTAGTTAAAACACGAAATTGTATTGTGGGTTATAATAGTTTGAGTTGTAGTTTAATATAAACCGGGAAGGGCATAATCAATGAAAACAGTTAATTTATTGAATGTCTCGATAGATAACTTCTCAATAACAGAGTTGTTTGAAAAACTCGACGGCGAAGGTGGTGTCGTATTTACACCCAATGTAGACCACTTGATTAAATTACAGTATGACCGCGACTTCTATGATGCTTACAATACATCTACTTATAGAGTCTGCGACAGTCAAATATTGATGTATGCTTCCAAGTTTTTGGGTACTCCTCTCAAAGAAAAGATTTCAGGTTCGGATTTGTTCCCGGCATTTTATATGTATCACAAAGATAACGAGAAGATTAAAATATTTTTGCTAGGAGCTGCTGAAGGTATTGCTAAGAAAGCCCAGGAAAAAATTAACCAAAAAATTGGTAGAGAAATAGTGGTTGAAGCACTTTCTCCTTCTTTTGGCTTTGAAAAAAATGAGGAAGAATGTGAAACAATAATTGACGCGATCAATAAATCAGGAGCGACAGTTCTGGCCATAGGAGTGGGAGCGCCCAAGCAAGAGAAGTGGCTGGTTAAATACAGGAGCAAATTAACACACGTCAAAATTTTTTTAGCAGTAGGTGCAACCATTGATTTTGAAGCGGGCTGCAAAGCCAGAGCTCCCAAATGGATGAGCGAAGTCGGCATAGAATGGGCGTACCGACTGTTAAGTGAACCGAGAAGGTTGTGGAAAAGATATTTGATTGAAGGTCTGCCTTTTTTCCGATTAATCTTAGAACAAAAATTAGGGTTTTATAAAATGCCTTTCATGGAGAGCAAAACCAGCCAGCTAGAATGGAAAGGTGGCTCCTAAAAAGGTTAGCCACAAATCTCCAGCGTCAATTAAGCTGAGTATCGGAGAAAGTGGGTTTGACTTCAAGGTAAGACTGATGCAATCTGTGGATAGTCCGATCGCACTTTCTCTCAAAATTATTCTTGTTTGCTTTCAAGTCCAGGTAAAATCGGAGTAATACCTTTGTTGCAAATCCCTAATCAGGGGTTTAAATCATGAATCTGCCTTCTTTTTTGTGGTTGTGGAAAATAGCGGCTTGGTCAATGGGTGTTTCCCTGTTAGCTTACCTGTTGCTGGCCGTTACTGGAACCTGGATGTTTGCCGCCCGCAGTACCAAACAGCAGCGCCCAAAGTGGCTGCGTCCCTTTCATTTGGGGACTGGTGCGGGGATGGCAACTTTGGTAATTTTACTGCTGGGAATTGGTGTAGTCGGTACGCTGGGATACTACGGCAATTTGGGTCACTCGGCTCATTTACCGGCAGGATTAGCTGTTGTTGCTTTGGTATTGGTTTCTGTTGGAAGCGGGCTGCAAATTGGCCCTAAACAGCCTTGGGCGCGTCCCCTCCACATCGGCACTAATTTGGCTTTGTTTGGGGGATTTGTGACTGTGTTGCTCACAGGATGGACGATCGTACAAAAGTATTTGCCGAAAGTTTGAAACCTGTCTATTTAACCTCAAACTCTACCAAATTTGCCAGGGAAACCATATATGTCAGGTGCGCCACAGCGCACCCTAGGTTTAATTTTTTTGCGTGAGTACGCTTTTTGTGATGAATTCTAAAATATGCTGCGCGGCAATCTGTGGCTTTTCTAAGTGGGGAACGTGCCCGCAGTCTGATATCCAAATTAGTTGAGAATTTGCGATCGCCCTTGCAAACTTTTCCGCATCCGCCGTCCCCAAAATCCGGTCTTGTTTTCCCCACAAAATCAGCGTCTGCTGCTGAATTTGCGATAATTTTTCCCCAAAACCACCGTAACCGCCACTTTTGGTAAACGCAATTAAAGCTTGATTCCAGTTAGGCATTTCCAAGTGCAAAGCAGCACAAGTTTGAGCGTCAACAGAAGCCAAATTTTTATCGAAATAAGCATTGACACTAATTCGCTGGCGAATTTTTGGATTGCGTAAAAATGAAGTTGCCAGATACCCTAAAGGAGGAATTAAAAACTTTCCCTTATTAGAACTGATGGCAAAACCTGCGCTATCTATTAACACTAATTGTTTTACAGCTTCGGGATAATTGAGAGTGAAATCAATTGCTGCTGCACCTCCCATTGAAGCGCCCACTAAGATTACAGGCTGCGAAATTAGCGTTTTCCAGAAATAGTAGAGGTGACTTTCAATTGCCCTCGCGCTGAATGCCAAACCTGCCGATCTTTCTGTAAACCCGAAACCCAACAAATCAACCGCCCAAGTTTCATTTTCGGCAGCTAGCAGCGGCAACAGGCGGCGGAATTCAAACAAGGAACTGTCGAAGCCGTGAAGTAGCAAAATCGGTGTTTTGCCGCTGCCTTGGCGCACGTAGGTTGTGGCAATTGGCTCAGAAGATAGGGGAGTTGTAATTGCCTCCCGTTGAATGCTTTGGGCTAAGGCTATTGAGGTAGATTCTGTGAGTTGTGCGATCGATTTTGGCAGAAAACTTGCTGGCATAATTCTTGATAAATTGTGAATCGGTAGGGGCGATGCCACTTTGTCCGCCCTAACATTTAAGTATATAGGCTTGCTCGATCGCTATTTGAGGAGTTGGGGCGAGTCATTAAAATTCGATCGATACTTAGTATCCCTCTGCCCAGCCCAAGCCTGAGTTTCTTAACCTGATGTTAAAATATTTTATAATCCTTGCCAATCATTCCTGTTTAATACACTATCACCTTCCTCTGCGTCAAGAGCACCTCTGCTGTTTTTTCACAAAAACTCATTAATAAATCCAATAAAATTAGCATACTCTTTACTCAAACATCTTAATATAAGTTCAACATTTTTTACAAATATTCTAAAATCTCCAAAAGATACTGATGATAACTCAAACTCCATTCCTCAAAACTATACAAACTAAAATTGGCGGGAAAAACTGGGCAACTGCGCCAAAACAGTATAAGCAGGTTTGAAAAAATTGCCCGGAATTACCGACATTAATGTAGTATTTACACATAAAGTTTCGGTATAAAAAATAGCAAATGCGACCTAAAATTTATAATTTATAATTACTTGGCGGCTGGGTATAGATAGCCAAAAATTAAGTATTTCTTCGCCGACTTGTTCTGGATAGAAGTGGTGAAAGAAATGCCTACCGTCTTGACACTCCCAAAGCCGATCGCCTTTTTTAAGAAATTTCGACCAGCGACGCATGACAACAGGAGATACCAGAAAATCTGTTTTGCTGCTGCATATTAACAAAGGTACTTCTACACCTTGCTCGCGGGGATTACTAATCCTAAATAAGGAGTGAGGACAAGGAGAAAAGGCTAAGTCATCCTCAAAATATGATATGAATTTTTGATTGATAATTTTATTTTGGCATCCCAGCATATCGCATACTATTTGATTCAAAACTTGTTTGCGGCTCCAGGGAAAAGCTGAAAGATACGTATAGTAATGTGCTTGCCAATTAATAGCAGATGGCACACCGACAGATAAAAGCCCCAAAGAACTTACTTTGTGAGGATAGCGGCGCGCATACATTAAACCAACTAATCCGCTGGTACTGTGGCCTATTAGATGAATTGGGCGATCGCGCCCTGTTAAAAACTCGTGCAAAAGTTCAACTGCCATATCTAAAGAACAAGCTTCATCTTCAGTTTGTTGGTATTCCCATATTTGCACTGGTACAGAATCATTTAAGTAGGAAAGCAGCGATCGATCGAAGAATTGCAAACTGGGACTTACACTTAACCAAAGTACGTCATCTGAACTAAATTTCATCTATTTTAAGTTTGAGAGCGAGTTGTTAACAATAATAATTTATCTGCTAGATTTTCGGGGCGGGTTGAGTCCGTAATTTTGATTGCCTAAAATTATCTAATTACAAAACTCACCCTGCTACCGTTCAGTCTACAAGCTAAATTCTTTCTTGAGTTGAGATACCCAAGATTTGATGCGCGATTCCGTCCGATCTGATTGGTTGTCTTCATCAATAGCAAGACCCAAAAACTTGCCATTAACGACGGCTTTAGATTCATTAAAATCATAGCCCTCTATCGGCCAATAACCGACTGTTTCGCCGCCCTGTTCGGAAATTTTTTCAGCCAGAATCCCCATGGCATCCATAAAATTATCCGGGTAGCCTTCTTGGTCGCCAGTTCCCACATAAGCTACTTTTTTGCCGCTAAAATCAATATCATCTAGTTCGGTAAAAAAGCCTTCCCAGTCGCTTTGCAGTTCGCCGATATTCCAAGTCGGACAAGCGATAATCAGACATTCGTATTCGGCAAAATCATCATTTTCAACGCTGCCGATCTCGTGCAAGGTTACGATATTGCCGCCAAATTCATCCCGAATCATTTCAGCTACCGACTCTGTTTTCCCAGTTGTAGTTCCGTAGAAAAGACCAATTGCTTTTGACATTTTTACTCCGAAGGTGAAACTTGACAGTGTTTAAAATTTATTTGTTTTGAGTCAGGATTTGGCATTTCCTGCCTGCAATTCAGACAAAAACAGTAGACACGGTTGTGGCAAACCTGAGAAATCAGGGAGTCAAGGCAGCAAGGACACTGTTTTTTCATCGGGTTAAAGTTGAAAATTCATCAACCAAGCTGACTCGCTGATATCGGGGTCTGGTTCGCAGTCAATTAGTAACAAATTCAGGGTCGTTTGTACTTTTAGACTGCGCGGGATGCCGGCGGGTATAAACACAAATACTCCCGGTTTTAAAGTGACTGTTCGATCGCACACCGTGAGAGTCGCCACTCCTTCTAAGACGGCGAGGGTTACATCTTTGGAGTTATCGAGGTCAGGTATTTCGGAATTTTTACCCAAACTCATCAGTTTTTGGCTGTCGGCGGGTTGTCCGTCGCTGATTCGATCGGCGGATGCGGAAACTATTGCTGCTGTCACGGTGATTGACCTCCAGGTACTGTTAACTTCCGGCACTTATTGCAATTTATATTCAATAAGCTACCATGCAATTTAGAGAAATTGTCAAGAGTTAATCATTAAGATTTGTTACAAAAGGCGGTCAACCTAGGTTGAAACTCAGCACAAGCAGCCCCAAATTCACAATGGGCGGTGTTTTTGGACGATCGGACAGCGCGGTGCCGGGGCTTAACCTCAAAAATAGTTAGTAATTATTTGCAATTAGTTTTTAAAATTACATTTGTAGTGCGATCGCCAATATAGCAATTCTCAATTGCCCGCAATAAGGATACGGCGTCGTGCCGTGTCTCCACGGAATATCTGTATGCACTCCACAGGATAAGGTGTACCGCGGCCTGCGTACCCTAAAAAATGCAATAGAGGCGGGTTTTAGCCGGATTTGTCGATCGCCAAAATCCGTCTCCCACTCGCCCCTAATGACAACAGTTAACAATTAACTGACTAATTCTTCGCCCCAACGCCAACATACATAATCGACGTATCCTCATTGATTTGGATTTTAAACAACCCAGACTTTTTGTAATCAAAATAGTTAGCTATATTAGAAATTAGCACTTGAGAAACTTGTTGGAAACTTTTCCTTGAAGGAAATAGCTGCTTTCCACTTGTAAAATTCCCCCAAAAACCGTGCATCTGGGCTAAAATAGCGCCCATTTCTCCAAACATATCAAAACCTTTGATTTCAATATTTCCAAAACCCGTATCGCGCATTACCGCAGACAGTTCCTCCGGGGTAATAAACTTGTCCCAATCGTGAACGCCCCGCTTAATTTCCTGCAATGTATTTTCCATCAGTCCAATCATCACAATTTGCGAGGAAAAAGTTCGGTTGATGGTATCGAAAAAGAACAGTCCCCCAGGCTTGAGAATCCTGTGAACCTCAGACACAACTTTTTTGTAATCGGCCACGTGTTCCAAAACATCCACGCAGATTACAACATCAAAGGTATTGTCATCGTAGGGCATATTTTCGGCAAAACCTTGCCTGTAGTCAATCTCAAAACCGCTGGTAACTGCGTGATTTTGAGCTGCTACAATACATTTCTCCGATCGATCTATTCCAGAAACCACAGCACCTCTCTCGGCCATAAACTCGCAAGAAAAGCCGCCGCCGCACCCGACATCTAAGGTTTTCAGCCCTTGCCAATTAGTCGCGTGTCTGTCGAAAAACTCAAATCTGGGTTTGTTTAGATGGTATAAAGCATAAATTTTAGCATTTTCGTCCCACCAATTATCAGCATTTTCGTCGTAAAATTCTAGATCGTTTTTTACTTCTGTTTTCGGCACGATTTTCTCAGTCCTGATTAGTGGAAAAAATAGATGGCGATTGCACGTTTTCTTGGTTTTATAGGACGCCAATCAACCTAATTTATGTGAAAAAACCGAGGTTTCTTTACAAGTTCGCAGGCAGACAACGGGTTTATGAATCCGCGCGCGTAAGTTTTATTTTATCGTTAGTTGTGAATCGCCACAGTTTTTTATTATAATAGATCTGGCATAAATTTCAACCAGATGGATCGCGTTTCTATTATCATCCCAGCCCTCAACGAAGCGACTTGTCTGGAACGCACCCTCCGCCAACTCAGCATCCTTAATCCTCCCGCTTGGGAAGTGTTGGTGGTAGACGGCGGCAGTCAAGACGACACAGCGGCGATCGCACTTTCCGCCGGCATCCGCGTTATTTCTAGCAGTACAGCCGGACGTTCCCTGCAAATGAACTTAGGTGCTCAAGTCGCCACCGGTGAAATTCTGTGCTTTCTCCACGCCGATACTTTAGTTCCCGACGACATTGTAGCAGTCATCCAGAAAACATTGTCCGATGCCGAAATTGTCGGCGGCGGGTTTATCTCCCTGATGGCTGGTTCGCAGCAAACAAGATGGGGTTTTTCCCTCCACAATTACCTGAAAACTTATTACGCGCCGCTGTTATTTCGACCTCATTTATTTTTCCAAGGATTGCGCCTGCTGTTTGGCGACCAAGTTATTTTTTGTCGCCGTACCGATTTTTGGGAAGGCGAGGGTTTCGATGCTGCGCTGCCAATTATGGAGGAAGCAGATTTGTGTTTGAAGTTAGTGCGACGGGGGAGACTTAAGTTAGTCAATCGGGTAGTGGAAAGTAGCGATCGTCGAGTTGCGAATTGGGGTGAATTTAAAGCTATTGCGATCTATCTTGCGATTGGTTTTTTGTGGGGTTTTGGCGTTTCCCCAAGGTATCTCAAGCAGTTTTATGAAGACATCCGCTGAAACACAAAATTTGATTAAATTCCCAAAATGTACTGCCTGTAATTATTGGGCAAAACTTTTTCCAAGAGGTAAATAATCGCCCAACAACCTAACAAAGTCCCCATAACTAAAAAGCCGAGTTTCAGCAGTGGATTTACCGGGTCAATAAACTTATAAAACACTAACAACACATATTTCACTACTGTCGAATCCAGGAGATATATAGGGAATGAGTAAGCAGCCAATATTTTGACTAACCCAGATACTCTACTGGGAAGTGCGATACTCTTAGAAAATGCGAGGATCGATAATACGAACAAAATTGCGTATCCTTGAGCAGATAGTTTAAAAAACGATCGGAGAAACCATGCCTCCGAATTAACTCCACTTATCAGGTAATATTCCCAAATGCTAGCGAGATAAACAAGGATCGTTGCCCCTAAAATTGGTATTTTTCTACGTTCTAGAACGGGTTGAAATCTGTCATAGGAAAAGCCCAAAAATAGACCAGTTGAAAATGGCAAAATCCAACTGAAAATCCAGCGCTCCATCAAAGGTAGAGGTATTGATATGTATTGGAAAGCGGTTAAGTAGAAGAAGATTGTAAAAATTGTTTGAATTGTTAAGCCCAAAGCCAAAACTTTTCTGGGTTCTAAAAATTTTAATTTCACGAGAAGCCACCACCAGCCGTAGCATTGAACAATCACAACGATGAAGTAATAGGGAGGCATCACTGAACCCGTCAAGATATCTCTGAGTAATGAAAGTAAATCAAATTTTTCGATTTCTCCCAAATTATTTAAGATGTACACAGCTACTGACCAAAACAGATAAGGGGGTAGAATTTTTGACAGTCTTTTTTTAACTACCAGTGCGGGATTATTTTGATTTTCCAGTTTGTTGGTGAGAAAAAAACCGCTCAACAGTAAAAATGCAGGTACGCAGAACAGTTGAAATGTATCGATCGCCACAAATAAAATTCTCCGATCGCGAAATGTGAAGAACCCAGCATGAGTAATCACAACACTGACGATCGCTAAAGCTCGGATCAAATCAAATTCAGCGAACCGATTAGAAACTTTTTGCATGGTAAAAATTAGATTGTAAAAATTTGAATCAAATTAGGAATTTTTTGTCCGATCAGTTTTCACCAAACTTTAGCATAAAATTTTATATTTGCTCCCTCTTCACAAAACTTATGTCGGCAAAAATAAGTCACCGAGTGCTGGGATTGAGGCATAAAGACTATAGAGACTATTCCTCAAAAAAAAATCTACCTAATTTAGGTAGATTTTTATCAAGGTTCAAGCAATGAGTTAACTGTTGGCTAACCGTTGCTGTGATGGATGTGCGACGCAGAAACACTATCTAACCGATCGCGCCCGTTGCGGATCACGCGCAGCATATCGCTGAGCTTCTGCTCGATATTATCGAGCACTTGGTCAGCATAATCGTCGGCTCCGTTTTGAATTTCCTCGCATTCAGCCATCGCCCTGACTCTCATCTCTTCCAATTCCTCTTGAGCCTGGTAGCGAATTTGTTCGACTTCCGCCAGCGTCGCCTGCTGAATTGCCTCGCAGTCGAGCAAAACTTGCTGTCGCAACTGATCTGCTTCTATCTTCGCCTGCTGGAGCAGGCCCATATCATTTAAAAGTTCTGCGGCTCGCTGTTCTGCTGCTTCTATCACTTCCTGAGCGTAAAGTTCCGCCTCTTGAAGCAAGTCGTCCTTGTGCCGGATGATCGTCTCGGCTTCCTGAAAGGCGATCGGCAAATTTAGCCTCACCAAGTCTAACTGATCGAGCAACTGTTCTTCATCCACCAGAGTGCGTCTGGTCATAGGAATTCGCGGGCTGTCGAGAACAATTTCCTCAAGCCTGTTCAATTCCCGCTGGATGTCTACTCCTGCGGTTCGGGTGGGATCTCCGAAGGCGGCTGTGTTCTGAGGTGGTTCGTTCTCAGTGCGGAGGCCGGTACTGTCGGGTTCGATGCGAGTTGGTTCCTGCTGGCGTAACATTTGTAAATATCTAGGGCGACGTGTTTCGGAACAAGATGATCTACGGAGCCACCAAACTTGGCTATTTCTTTAACTACACTACTACTTAAAAAGCTGTA
Source organism: Oscillatoria nigro-viridis PCC 7112 (assembly GCF_000317475.1). NCBI lineage: Bacteria > Bacillati > Cyanobacteriota > Cyanophyceae > Oscillatoriales > Oscillatoriaceae > Phormidium > Phormidium nigroviride. The sequence goes on along the minus strand of NC_019729.1, from coordinate 4,360,510 downwards.
CTCGTTAGAAGTTGCCAAAAAAACTGTTTCAATTTCGCCCAGAAGGGTTTTATTGGTGTGGGCCATCTGGAGTTCCATTTCAAAATCTGTTAGTACCCGGAGCCCCCGCAGCAGCACTTTGGCTTGTCGAATCTTAGCATAGTTTACTGTCAAACCCTCAAAACTGTCTACTTCTACGTTTGGCAAGTGTTGGGTAGAGCGCCGGATCTGCTCGAGCCGTTCCTCTACGGTGAACAGAGGGGTTTTGCTGGGGTTTTTGACTACGGTAACAATTACCCGATCGAACAGTTTAGATCCCCGCTCGATAATGTCTGCGTGACCGAAGGTAATGGGGTCAAAGCTGCCTGGATAGATTGCAATCACGAGTTTGGCTCAACCGAGTGGGGGGGAGTGGGGGAGTGGAGGAGCGAGGGAATGGGAGAGTGGGAGAGTGGGAGAGTCTATTATCCTTCTATCCGTGTAGTGCCTTCCTTCTGACAACTGACAACTGTCAACTGTCAACTGTCAACTGACTTCTACTTATTCATGGAATGAGCTTTGTAGAAAGTTTCGAGGCTTTGCTTGTCGCCCACAAACCGCCAGTGCCAAGGCTCGTAACTGACGCCTTGGCGATTGTTTTTGGGGAAGGACATTTCAAAGCTGAAGGCTACGGCGTTAGCTTCTAACCACTTGAATGCTTGGGTATTTTCAAAACTGGGACTGAGGTTGGTATCCGGGGCGCTGCCGTCGCCGATGTCGATCGCGTAACCGGTGTGGTGTTCGCTATAACCTGGAGGGGCACTGACTTCGGCTCGCTTGCTGGCGTTTTGCCTGCGTTCGGCTTTCACGTCAAAAAATACGTGCTGTTGGTCTTCGAGAGAGCGAAAGCCGGATATGGGAGCGAAGTAGATGCCTGAAGCCGCTGCGGCGTTGGCCATTTCCTGATATTTTGCTGCTGCTGAGGTGCGGAGTTTGACACTACCGTCGGGGGTGACGCCTACCAAGTCCTTGGCTGGTGCTTCTGGGTACGGCAAGTGTCCTAGCAGGTTGTCTGGGGTTGCGGGGGCGGTGCCGGCTTTTGGGTTGGTAGCTGGACTGGCAACCGAGGGAGACGCGGAACTCACCGATGCTGGGTTTTGTTGAGTTTGTTCTGCCTGACTGGTGGCTGAGAACAAGTTAAAGTTGAGGTGCAGCCAGATGCTGACCCCACAGGCTAAGGCAGCCAAGCCTAGCAGTTTCCAAATCAGCCCTTTTTTTTTGGACTGACTCTGGCCTGCTTCTGGGTATGGATGGTCTCGCACTGCTTCTGGAATTTCGTCGGCGACAAGCTCCGAGGCTTGCGGGGGTTTTCTTGACAGACTAGCGTTATCCAAGCCAGCTCCACTCCTGCACTTCAATAAGGCTCAACGTTAAAAATTGTAGACCGATATGGGCGATCGAACAGCTACAATTGCCGCTGAGAATATATCATCTCTTTCTGACTTCGCCCCGTCCCATCCGCCAACTCTCGCATCTGTTGCTTGGGCCCACAGTCGATCGTCCTTGCGAGGTCGAACTGGTTGGCGCTGGAGGCGCTGGTTTATTTTAAGTGTAATTTGTTACAAATTGACAAAATCCAACAATTCTTCGATCGACACATCAAACGTCCCGGCCAATTTCAGCAGAGCACCGATGTCAGCCATTGCCGTACCGGGCGATCGGGCATAACTTTTAACAGTATTGTAGGATACTCCAGAGCGATCGGCTACTTCCTTCAGCGATCGGCATTCGAGGGCCGTCAAGGTCTAATTAATAGCTTAAAGCTCGATCGCCCCAAATCAAATATTACCAACTTCCGCCAATTCAGCAGCACTAACAGAATCTTTCTCTTCCCCTTTATCCCCTTCATCAACCGCAACAGTTAACTTCAATCCCAGAGCATTCAGCCAACTTGCTAAAGCATAAATTGTGGCGCTTCCATTCTGCGACAACAAAACATCTAATTTTTCCAGATGCAATGAGGCCTCTTCAGCAGACATATTTGGTTCGCCAAGAGCCTCAAATACATCTCGAAGTGCTTTTCGCATGATTCCTAATTCCAAATCTCCTTCTTCCTCCTCAAGTATCTCTGTGAGGTAGCCAGCAGAAAAATTGGGCTCTTTGATTCTAAGGACTACAAGCCTTGACGGAGCTAAGGAGATTGAATCTACTAATATCCATGAGTATCCAAATACTCTTCAAAAGTCTCGTCTGTATCGTCGGCATCGTAGCCGAAAACAGCCTCCCTTGCCGCTCTATACGCTTGATAGTCCTCGAATCTCTCGCCCTCGCGACGATCGTACACATCTACGTCCCTACAGCTTTCCAAATCTAATGCCCTTTGCGATCTAGAGGGTTTCACGGCGCGAACCTTTCCCTTTGACAACTGCTCCAAAATTTTACCTACAGAGAGCCGCCAAGGATTCATTTCATTAGCTTGCCTCAGACACTCGATCGCATCTGCTGTTCTGTTCAACTTCGCCACAGCAAATGCTTCTCCAATCAGAAATATATCTTTTTGTTTTTCCTGTTTTAGTTCCTGAAATACTTGATTGGCCAAGTCTAATTTACCCGCTGCCAAAAAAGAGCAACCCATTAAAAACTTAGAAGTTGTTTGATCTACATTTCCTTTGTCCTTTAGCGCTTCTTGTAATTCTTTTTCTGCTTGCTCCGCTCTACCTGATAATATTAATGCCAGAGATAAAGTATGAATTACATAGGAGTCTAATTTTCTATTTCGGTACTTTTCAATAATTTGAATAGCCTTTGCATACTCTTCTTTGGTGATGTAAAGTCTTGCCAGCCTTTCAGCGATATAATCTTTTTTTTGCCTTGGCTTTTCCTGAGAACGAGGCAAGTTGAGCGACTGAACTAAATACTTTTCCGCGTGGTCGCGATAATCAATAGCTTCTGGTTTGTCTGACTGACCGTAACCGCTCAAAATCCAGTATTGAACAAATGCCGTTTTCCCGAGAGAATACAACTTATCAACACCCTCACAGACACCATTTATTGTAGTTGTGGGAGATTCACCCTCCGGCCTGTCATATTCCCAACACTTATAGAAATATCGCCACGCATTGTTGGCATTTTCTAAATCTTTGGGAACGTAAGTAATACAATCTTCCTCACGAATATTGTGACGCAATCTCAATGCAAAAACTGCTCGATCCCACTCATTGACAATCATTTGATAGTAGGTAGATCCGATGCTGTATAGCGACTTGATATATTCTTTGCGACAACGGCTGCGCTCTCGGTTTTGCTGTGGATTGCTAGGATCTAGTGATTCCCAAATTTGGAGAGCTTTCTCGAAAGACTCAATTCCTTCTAGACGTTTTTGTTTTGCAAGTTCTAAATTTCGCTCTTTCCAATAGGTGTTAGGTAGGACTTCTGCAAGTAAATACCCCTTTCGGTAGTGGTCTTTGATGCGATTAGGAGCTAAAGAAATTGCCATATCGTAGTATTCGATCGCTCGCTCTGCCTCTTGTCGAAGTTTTCCATCACGCCTATTTCTAGGTGTTTTTAGTTCCATCGCATTCTGATAGTGTAAATATGCTAAATTTGCTAAATAAGTAGGATTATTCGGCATTAATTCGACACACCGCTGGCGCAACATTTCCGCTTCACGGCGATACTTACTCTTGCAATTTAAAAATTCAGTTTTTTCTGGATCTTTTCTAGGAATATCTTCTACCGAAACCTCGGCTAGCTTCCCACAGGCAAATCCGACTTCGCTCAAGATTTCGGCATCTGTCCATAGCGGGTGCTGATTGAGACCATCTAGGGGGGGTAACTTGTTATATATACTCCCCCAATCACTTCGAGTTTTCAACAAGTTAATTTCATTTTTTATAGTTAAATTCCCGGGGTTTGGTAGTTTCATTACAGCTCTCATTTGTTCGCTATCTAGCACACAGCAGAAAGGTAAATAAGCACCTTTTTCGATCGCTCCTTCCCCGATCATTTGTCCCCGGAGACGTTGGTAAAAATCCCCCGAGGAAATATTTAGATCCGATACAATAGAAAACCGAATGATTATTTGCGTCGCTGTTTTATCAAGCGAACTCACTCTGAGTTGTTTAGCTTTCCGAATATTGTCCTCTTTTTTGAAATAAATACCTATTACATCTTCTATAGAGTCAAGAGTTAGATCGAGGAAATTAGGAAACAACGCTACTATTTCATCTAAAGATCGGCCTTGATAGGTGATTTGGCCTTGTTGAAACAGCGACTCGTTAGCCCTGGTGATAATTGTTACCACTTTATTTAACTCCTACACAATAGAAAGACCCTGCTCAGCTCAAGTTAAATGCTCTATATATCAGCGTGTAAGCTCTATGGCGATGCCGAGCGGCCTCCGCCGCCATTGGCATACACTGGTATTTATTATACCTAAGCTCGACCAAATGTCAAAGTCAGTAAGTCGGGCAAGATGCCAATCTTAAAGCCGCGCCCGATCGCCCCTTGACTTCATGCGCTACAATTATTAAGAAATCTTTAGTTAAATCCGTTTAACGTCCCAGACGCATTATGAGTCTTCCCATTCGCAACGTCGCCATCATAGCTCACGTAGATCACGGCAAAACCACCCTTGTAGACGCCCTCCTCAGACAGTCCGGAATCTTCCGCGAAGGGGAAGAAATCCCAGATTGCGTCATGGACTCCAACGATATCGAGCGCGAGCGCGGCATTACCATCCTGTCCAAAAATACCGCTGTCAGGTACGGAGAAACCCTGATCAACATCGTCGATACCCCCGGACACGCGGACTTTGGGGGCGAAGTAGAACGAGTTCTCGGCATGGTTGACGGCTGTCTCCTGATCGTAGACGCCAACGAAGGGCCGATGCCGCAAACCCGCTTCGTGCTCAAAAAAGCCCTAGAAAAAGGACTGCGCCCGATCGTCTTTGTGAATAAGATCGATCGACCCCAAGCAGACCCCCACAAAGCTATTGACAAAGTTTTAGACTTGTTCTTAGAACTCGGCGCCGACGACGATCAATGCGAATTCCCCTATCTTTTCGGTTCCGGACTCAACGGTACTGCTAAAAAAACTTTGGACGAGGAAGCAGTGGACATGAAACCGCTGTTTGAAGAAATCCTAGACCACGTACCGCCCCCCGTAGGCGACCCCAACAAACCGCTGCAACTGCAAGTTACCACCTTGGATTATTCCGAATACGTGGGTCGCATTGTCATCGGCCGCATCCACAACGGCACAATTAGAGTCGGCCAACAAGCAGTCTTAATCACAGAAAGCGGCGCGCTTGTCAAATCAAAAATCAGCAAATTGATGGGCTTTGAAGGGCTGAAACGGATTGATATCCAAGAATCTTCGGCTGGTAATATTGTCGCGGTTGCCGGTTTTGCTGATGCGTATATTGGCGAGACAATTACTTGTCCGAACGACCCGCAAGCGCTGCCTTTAATCAAGGTAGACGAACCGACTTTGCAGATGACTTTCTCGGTGAACGATTCGCCGTTCTGCGGTCAAGAAGGAAGTTTGGTGACATCTCGGCAAATTCGCGATCGACTGATGCGAGAACTCGAAACAAACGTCGCCTTGCGCGTCGAAGAAACCGACTCTCCCGACAAATTCCTCGTATCAGGTCGCGGCGAACTTCACCTCGGCATCCTGATCGAAAATATGCGCCGCGAAGGATACGAATTCCAAGTATCCCAGCCGCAAGTAATCTACCGCGAAGTCGGCGGTACTCCGTGCGAACCCTATGAATGTTTGGTATTAGACGTACCCGAAGAAGCAGTCGGCGGCTGCATCGAACGCCTCGGTCAGCGCAAAGCAGAAATGCAAGATATGCACGTCAGCAGCACCGGCCGCACGCAAGTAGAATTTTCAGTTCCCGCCCGCGGTTTGATCGGGTTCCGAGGCGAGTTTATGCGCTTGACTCGCGGCGCTGGAATTATGAATCACAGCTTCCTGGATTATCGCCCCCTCAGCGGAGAAATTGTCGCCCGCCGCAACGGAGTATTGATTTCTTTTGAAGAAGGAACAGCCACCTACTATTCACTGCAAAATGCTGAAGACCGAGGCGTATTTTTCATTACCCCCGGTACCAAGGTTTACAGAGGAATGATTATCGGAGAAAGCAACCGAAATCAAGATATGGAGTTGAATATTTGCAAGTCGAAGCAGTTGACAAACCACCGCGCCTCTGGCGGTGAAGAATTGGTGCAATTGCAAGCGCCGATCGACATGAGTTTGGAGCGCGCTTTGGAGTACATCGGCCAGGATGAATTGGTGGAAGTAACACCGAAATCAATTCGCTTGCGGAAGGTTTCTAAGAAGTTGGTCAAACGCTAAAACAACTTGTAGGGTGCACAACGCGCACCTTACTGGTGAAACGCTAAAAAAAATTGTAGGGTGCGTAAGGCGCACCTTACGTTTTATCGGCAGTAAAAACCTGCCAGAACTTAACAAGTTATATATTATCCAATTGTGTTTTGGTTTTTTTACTTAATTCTCGACTGAGAAACTGATATTTATCAGTAAATGTTTCCCCCACAGCCTTTAAACACCTTGCAAATAAGGTTCTTAGAGAAGCACAAGTATTCGGATTAGATAAAACCTTTTCAACATTAAGCGGATCGGGAATTTGATCGCCGTTTTCCTTTTCCTTAAATCCAGAATATATGTGTTTTAGTTCACCTTTGGGATGGCTAATAGTTTTATTTAATTATTTATTTCTCTATCATAGTCTGCCTTTTATGTCAATCAACACATCGGGCTTCTCACGGGCGATCGCGCGATCGACTAACCGCCACAATATGTTTTAATTTATATTTGAGCAAAATCCAAACAAAGCCAGCCATGAGTCCTAAATCAATAGCCGTAATCAACTTCAAAGGCGGTGTCGGAAAGACTACCGTCACTTGGAGTCTGGGAAATATTATATCCCAAGGAACAGACCGAGAAGTCTTGATGTTAGACTTAGATCCGCAAATGTCGCTCACAGAGGCGATCGGACTTAACGAAAATACAGGTCATTTAGATGACAAATTTGGTAAGTGGTACGAAAAATCTCTCAAGCACAGACTCACAATTTACGACGCTCTAGAAGTCTTTAAAAAAGCCGGACAGAATTTTAAATTTCCCGTTGGTTTCGACACCATTTATCAGATTGACGAACAGTTGCATTTTGTCCCTTCTGTTGAAGAATTGTATTGGTTGGATATCGATGGCTTTGAGGGAAAAAGTGTTAAAGACTTCATCCGCAGATTCATCGGCAAAATCGCCAACTCTGCCAATCTCCCCAAATACGACTTGATGCTTTTTGACTGTTCGCCTTCCTTCAGTCTCCTCACCTACAGCGTACTCTCTTGCTGCGACTTAATATTGATTCCCGTCAATCCCGATTATTTTGGTTCTAGGGGATTGAGTTTAGTTTTAAACTCGCTCCAGAAACGGATTGAGCCTTATCCGTTTCCTAAGATAGCAGTCTTTATGAATAAAGCTAAAATTTATGGAGGATTGCTGACAAATGAAGTTCAGTTTTACATGAGAGAAGTAAAGAGACTTTGCGATGAGATATCAAAAGATAATAACATAGAAGTTAGATTTTTAGAATCGACGATTCGGGAAAGCGTCGGGCTAAAACGGGCGATTAATGAAGGAGAACTGCCGCGAGAATTAGTTAGAGAATTTGAAAAACTATGGCGCGAGTGTGAGGAGTATCTGAAATGAGTAAAAAAGAAATTTTGGCTGCTTCAGAACAAGAAAGTGGGGGGTTAGTTGAGGAAATTGGTGAACTTAAGGAAATCTTGCGGGACGTTGCTCGAAAATTAACCCGGCTTGAGACTCAAGTCAAGCGGGGAGGGCTTTCTGCTTCAAAAAATTCGGATATTTCCACTGGTGCTGATGTTAATAAGACTGCTAATTTATCGGCGAGAAATGTTCTAGAAGTTTATGAAGAACTGCGTTTACAAGCTAAGAATGGTAATGAAGAAGAGGTGAGGCAAAAATTGTTGGCAATGAGTGCAACTGACTTGAACTTGATGTGTTGCGAGTTAGGGATGCCACCCAGCAGCAAGAATCCGTCCCGCAAAAAAATGTTCGAGCTAATTATTGGCAGAATTAAACAGAGTTTGAGGCTGTCGCGACATATAGACAGACAAACACTTTGAATCGGGCAAACAGCGAATTGGGCATGGGTAATAGCTTGGAGTTAGAATTTGCCAGATCCCCGCAGGACTTTAAGAAGTGGGAGATATGAGGACTGAAGACTGTGAAAATTTAAAAGTAAGGAGATGATATTGACAAAATGCTTTTGAATAAATTATGGCGACTTAGTTCGATCGTCCTCATCTCCCTAACACTCTTAATCAGCTTGTTTTTGAGCCTTCAGGGCCCCGGAACGCCCGCAGCCCAAAAACCAAGGATACTAGCGTTTACCGCCCTCCAAAGGCGCGGCAGTGAGGTGAAAAACAATTTATTTGCCATCAATGCTACCAGTTGGGTTCGCCGCGAACTTGCACCCAATATAGATGTTAGCCCTACCCTAGTGTAGTCGCCCAACGGCCAGCGGCTGGCTTTCGTTAGCGGAGACACCGACATCTACACAGTCAATGCTGACGGTTCCCGACTAACTAAACAGTTTGCTGGGGATGCTTGCAAAGCAGCTAATTTTGAAATAGTTTGGTTTTCCAACAGTCAGAAACTTGTTTTTGCCCGTTCTTGCGACGGTTTTACCTCTGATACTCCCGGCAGTCAGTCACTTTATATAAGCGACATTTCTGGCATTAAAGGCACTAAATTAGTTAGGAATTTGGAAGTAGGAGGATATCCGTCTAAAACAGAAATTTCATCGGAATTTTACCTTTCGTCGGACGGTCAGCAGGTAGCATTTGTCAAGGATAAAAATATCTACAAAATGAATACCGACGGTTCGGGAATGACCAAACTAACTAAAAGTCCCGGTGAATATATATCTGGCGGCAGTCAGCTTGTTTGGTCGCCCGATCGCAGAAAAATTGCTTTCCTGTTCGGCGCTTATCCGAAACAGCAAATTTACACCATTAATGCCGATGGAACCAACCTCAAAAATTTGACCAACAACCCGCAACATGAGGTTTACAACGTCAAACTATTTTGGTCGCCCGACAGCAGCCGCATTGCTTACTATTACAATAAACCGGGCGATTCAGCAGGCGAACAGCAAGATATCTACCTGCTCGACATTAACCGGGGGACAAGCAACAACCTCACCCAAAAACCCAGAAAATACGACGAACTTTCCTGGTCGCCGGATGGCAAATTTATTGCCTTCGTCGCCGGAGAGTTAAACAATCAAAAACTCTACACAATCAATGCTGACGGGAACCAGCTAAATCAACTAGCTACCAGGCTAAAACCGTCGGGAATTTCAGAATTAGCTTGGTCTACTGACAGCCAGCAAATTGCTTTTATATTTAACGAAATCCCAGGAGACACAAGCAACTTGTATGTAATTAATCGGGACGGTTCGGCATTGACTAAATTGACCAACGACAAAGATTTGAATGCTAGCCATCCGGTTTGGCAACCGCAGTAAAGTTAAGAGCCAAAATATGCTGTAGGGGTGGATTTTAGCACAGATAAACCCAGAAGTGCGGGCTATTTTTGCATCGCCTTGGAGCGAAAGCGGGTTACTGAACAAGAAAGAATCAACCCAACTCACAACTCAAAAATCTTCTCAAATTGGGGAAGATGCAATGATTTTTTTCTCCTTTAATGCCTGGTGAACTTGCAATTCATTTGACTCAACTTCCTGGTGTTTTTCATCATGCACCTGTTTATCAATTTTGGGCAACTTTAAAATCGCCCCAGCTAAAACCCAATAATACACGGATACTGGATCTACATCCAGCGGATAATATTGAGTATTGATCGTAATAAATGCCACAAACACCCAAAAACTAGCTCCGTAACTCCGCAAACTTTTGTCTTTCACAGAACGGTAAGCTCTAAAAGTTAGAAAAGCCAAGTGTAAAACCATGATCTGAAAAGCAATCATTCCCGGATAACCGAGTTCGTAAATCAACTTAGGTTGGAAAGTTTCAATTAGCTGCGTGGCACCAAATATTCGCGTTGAATTAGTTGCTCGTCCCACACCTCTACCGAGAGGTCTGTCAATGATAAAATTGTGGCTTTGCTCGAACTGATTAAAGAGAAACTGCTGGGGCGGTGCAGCATTCCAGCGGTTAACAAAACTCTCCCACCGCTGCTCGATAATTCCCGGGTAAATAGCTGCACCGACAAACAGCAAAATCGCCAGTCCTGCACCGATGGGAATAAATCGTTTGAAATTAATTAATTGACCGGTGAGAACTAGCAGGATTGCTGTACCAAGGGGAACCATAACTAAAGCCGCTCTCTGACCGGAAATAACTGCATTGGCAAATACTAATGCCATGCCAAATAAACCGATAACTCGCCACCAGAATGAAGGGTCGCAAAAGGCAGAGGCAAAGGTTAAAAAAGCATTAGAAATTAAAAACCACGCCCACTGCCAAGGGGCGACAAAAGTTCCCGGCAAGCGGACAAACTTGACTTCTGGACTGAACACCAAAGAACCGCCGACAAAACATCTAGCTTGCAGCGTTGCTTTATATAATTCTGCTCCGGTCATTCCTCTGGTTCCCGCACACTTTCCACTTTGCAGCAACAGGTACTGAATCAAACCGAGAAGGCAGCAAACGATCGCCAAAACGATGTGCATTCGACTAAAAAATACTAAATCCTTCTTAGTGCGGAGCAGATAATAGGTACAAGCAATCAGCGGTATGTAACCTATCAATACTTTTAAGCCGAGAATTCCTTGCAGAATTGGTTTGTCGCCCTTCATAGGGTTGAGCTGCATCTCCCCGTTGACAAAAATTAAAGTCAGCATTGCCATCATCAACAGGATGCTGAAGGTAGAAAGCATTTGTTTGGGAATGAACAGGGGCAACTGTTTCTTTTTGCAGCTTTGAATTAGGGCGATGAGGGCTGGTATGTAGAAAGCATCTTTGGCTACTTGAAATGCAGCATTACCGCCGCCAATTGCGTAGGTAATTGTACCACTGAAAGGCAGGTAAATTAGAAAAGCCCACAAAGCTTGACGGGGGTATTTGTAGGAAAGCAGCAAGATGGCTGCGGCTGCGCCTCCTGCAATAGCAATCTTAGGGCGGGCTAGGAACAACAGGGGGATGCTGACAGCAACGCTAAGTAAGCAGCTTAGGGCGATCGCCTGCACCACTTCATTGCGCTTTTCTGAAATTTTGCGTTTTTGTGCAGCTACTTCTTTTTTGCTTAGCGCTGTTGTTTTTTCGCTGTGCTTGTGTTTGGATTTCTTGGATTTGCGCTTGGTTTTCAACATATAGCAGAAGGAAGTTCGGCAACGAGCAATGTACGGGATGTAACGGATGTCAGGAAGTTCGGCAACGGATTCTCTAACGGATGTAACGGATGTCAGGAAGAAGGAGGGAAGAAGGAGGGAAGAAGGAAGAGGGATTTAGTTGCCTAAGAGAGAAAGAAGAAGCAATCTATCCCTTATGTTTGTGGAATTAAGAACGTCCTCCCGTGAGGGCAGTTCCTATAATTTTTATAAGGCACTTATGTAGAAGGCGGAAGACACTCTGATATAGAAGGCTGGAGATTTAGAAGGTAGAAGGCAGAAGGAATAGAAGCGAAAAGATTTCGGTAGATGTGGTTACTTATTCTTAAAGTCACGATCGACAAAAAGTCTCGGTCGAGATTGTCGGTGTGACGCGGGCATAAATTAGACTGGCGACCTTGTAGAATATAACTGCTGCATCTATACTGTACAATGTACAAAAATGTACAAATCTCGAAAAAATAATTTTAATGTAGCGGTGAATATGAAATTAACAAAATTTGTATCGATCGGCATTGCCCTAGTTTTAGGAGCAAGCGGGAGCATCTTATCTAGCAGCAGTAGAGCATTAGGGGCCGAAAAAGTTGTCCTCACATTTGGCCCGATCAGACAAGCCATCAAGATCGGCGACTTAGAAGACTTTGCTAAAAACGGCACGACGACGCCAACCCTCCAACAAATTATCCGGTTCTCCAAAATGGACGCGCAAATACTGCGGGGGTTCATGGGTTTAGAAATTGGTTTAAAGCCTGCTAATCTGGCCAGGGTAGTTTACAGCACCCCAGGAGAAAAAATCACTGACGACATCGGTCAAGCAATTCGGACTCAGCGCCGCACAGAAAGCGGAAAAGCTTTGCGGGCAGCGGTGATCCTAGCATCCGGGGACGACGGTAAGGTATCGCTGCTGGAAATTCTGAAAAAGTATCCTCTCAACGAGGTTTACGTAGATGTTGCCAGCCTTCGCACCGCTGTTGGGAAAGTTCAGAGTATAGCCGGAACTCTGCAAAGCCTGCTTCAAGATGTGACACGATCGACAAATCGCACAACTGAAACAACTCGCACCGAAAGTCCGATCGAACCTCGCCGCAGCGTGCAGCCCACAACTCCGCCTCCCGCGCCGCGCCGCGCCGCCCCCTTGCCAGCACCCGCACCGCAGCCTGTGACGCCGGTCAGAGGGCTTTGGTAAAAAAATCATAAATGTGTCCTAGGGGCGGGTTGAAGCGGCTGTTGTGGTCTTCTGGAGACACTTTTGAGACCCAACCCGCCCTACCCCTATCCCAACCCCCAAGAGGGTTACGACTTTTGCGAAAACTCCCAAAGCAATCAATTTTTCTTTAGCAATTTTTTGAGCAACTTAGGAATCTCTGAAGGTCTAGCCGCCACAGGTATGTCCGCGTCTTCAAAGGCAGCCATTTTGTTTGGGGCCGTAACTCCAAAGGCTTTCTGGGCAGCGGCCCGAGAACTGATCAGGATGCCGGCGTGGCCCAAAGACGGCCCCTTGGGAGCGTAGCGGCCGGCCAGATAAGCAACCACGGGTTTGTCGATCGCCGAGGCGATGTAAGAAGCAGCGGCTTGTTCGCTCCACCCGCCAACTTCCCCCACCAAAACCATCGCTTCGGTACTGTCGTCTTCGTCCAAAATTTGCAGCCACTGCATAAAAGAAGAACCGACAATCGCGTCGCAGCCAATACAAACCGCCATCGACTGTCCCAACCCAGCCTCCGTCAGTTCTAGGGCAACTTCGTAAGTCAAAGTGCTGCTGCGGCTGATTACTCCCACCGGGCCGGGAGTGTAAAATTCCTTGGGGTGAGTTCCCAGCAGCACTTTGTCGGGCACAATAATCCCCGGACTGTTGGGCCCGATTACCAAAGTTTCGGTGGCTTCTGCTTTTCTGACTAAGTGCACCATATCCAGAGGAGGCACTCCGCCAGTAACGATCGCGATTTGCCGAATTCCTCCGGCGATCGCTTCTAGAGCCGCATCCAGCACCGAGTAAGCGTCTACCAAAATTACCGCAGTGTCAACGTGACCCACTGCCGCGACTGCTTGTTCTACCAAATCAAAAATCGGAATTCCCTCCACTTCCAGCCCCCCCCGACCGGGACTAACACCGGCGACTACATTCGTGCCGTATGCTTTCATCATCAGGGCGGCGCGGGTGGACGCGGGAGATTCTGTAATGCCCTGTACTAGGACTTTGCTTTCAGGAGTTAAATTCATTTTTTCCCACTTGACACTCGATCTGTAAAAAGCAGAAGGCCTTCATGTGTACAGAAATCTCGTTTTTTGCCGATCGACTGCCGCTACTTGGCGGAGGATACAGAAGCGGCCGCGGCCTCATCCAAAGTGCTAGCTAGCTGCACCGGCAACTGTCCCAAACGCTTTTTAACAGCATCAGCATCGAGCTCTACCAGCCTCAGCACAACCTGGATGTGGCGGTTAGCGCGAGCTTTCCGTTCCAAATAGCCGGCTACTGCAGCGATTATTTCCTCCGTCTTGGAGGCGCTGCCCAAAATATTTACAAGTATCACCTTAACGCTTTTATCCTGAGCGACTAACTCCAGACCCAAATCCACGCGATCGCGCAGGGCATTTGCTGCATAGTAGCGGTCTAGGGAACCAATATTCACAAAATTAGCTGGTTTTCCTCCTTGGTGAGTTACAGCATCTAGAGTTGCCATTGTCAGCCCCACTCCGTTGCACAAAATCGCGATAGTCCCGTCTAGTTCTATTAATTGCAGGGATTCGGAATTCGAGATTGGGGATTTAGATTTGGGGTCAAACTCCGGCGACTGCTGAACCTTGGACTGGGAATGGGGGCGATCGCCAGAGGCATAGGGACTTCTTCTTTCCCGTGCCAACCCGCTGCTTTGCCTCTTCCCCGATAGTGCGGCCAAATCTGGATGCCGCCCCAAGGCATCGTCGTTGGCGGTGACTTTACCGTCTAAAGCCATTACCTCTCCCGTCGGACTGATGCCGAGAGGATTGATTTCTACTAAATCTAAATCTTTTTCGACAAACAGCCGGTACATTTTTTCGACAATGGTGCTCACCGATTGAATCAAGTCTCCCTGCAATCCCATTTTCAGCGTGAGACGCCTCGCGTAGAATGGGGAAAATTCTTGATCTACGGCAACTTGCTGCATTTGCTCGATCGACCCTTCGACATCCATACCTCCTTGTCTCGAACCCAGAAGCACCGGGCGGCGCGCTACGGGGTCTAGGAGTACCGCTAAGTACAATTCTTGGTCGGCGTTGTACTTTGCTTCTGCCAGCAGGACTTGGGGATATTCCTCCTCGATCGGCAAATTAAAAATTGTTTGAGCGGCTGCTACTGCATCGATCGTATTTTCCACAAACTTGATACCGCCCGCCCTGCCCCGTCCCCCAGCCCGCACTTGCGATTTGAGTACAACGGGGTAAGGAATTTTCAGTCCTTTGAGGTCGGCGGGATTGTCAATCCGCTGCGACGGCAAAATCGGAATTGCCATCTGGCGAAATAAAGATTTAGCTTGGTACTCTAACAAATCCATTATCAATTACGGGTGACGGGTAGTTGGCAACAAGCAATTCGTCCTAATTGGCAATTCATAATTAATAGATAGTAATTGGTTTTTTGTCAAGTTAAAAGTTAAAAATTCTCGCTTTTATCTTTTAATTTTAGACTTTTGTATTGCCGATTACTTATTCGCTATTACCGCTCGCCGATTACCTATTACCTAAGCTGTTTCAAAGTGTTTTTTTCTCGGAATTGCCAAATTTTACTGTCGGCTCTGGCGGGGAGATATTTGGCGAGCGTTGGTGTTTTTTTGCCTCAGAAAATCTTCGGACGTTCGGCGATACTGTGCCGAGATCTTTCTGCGAATTGTTTACTTGATGCTATTAACAGCGCCTTGATGGACGGTTTTGACCCATTTGAGCCGCTTGGGCCGTACCGCAATCCGAGCCGTCACAGTCCCTACCAGCAGCCAGTGGAACATATACACAGTACCCCGCAGCGTTTGCAGCAAGGTGACAAAAACTCTTTTCAGGTCAAATTTGGTCTCTTTGCGAGTGCGGCGCAAACCGACAAACATTCCCACCACCGACAATGTAAGGGTCATAAAAGTTATGGGACTGGCGATCGGCATCCGGCGCAGCGCAATTGACATCACAAAGTCGGGTAGGGCTACTGTGGGCAAGAAATATTGAGATACCCAAAATCCAAATAAATCCCACGTTTTCCCAGTTCCCATGCGGTTCCGCAAAATTAGCCGCCAGTAGTCAAGATAACGCTGATAGCCACCTTCTGCCCAGCGATTGCGCTGATGCCACAGAGCGCGAGCGTTAGTGACTCCTTCTTCTGACACGGCTGGGAAAGCGAGAAATTCAATGTCCCATCGGTCTAGGTGCAGCCTGACAGTCAAATCCAGGTCGTCGGTAATCGTCTCCTCGTTCCAGCCTCCGCAGCTTTCCAAGGCGGTGCGGCGCATGAATTGGCCGTTACCGCGCAATTCTCCAATGCCGCCGATCGCAATCCGCTGCTGCTGGAAAAAACTGTCGAGAGCCATTTCTGCTTCTTGGCCGCGAGTCCAAAAATTTACCGAAGCATTGGCGATGGCTTTTCTGACTTGCACAGCGCCTACTTTTTCTCCCTGGAACACTGGCAGCACCCGGCGCAGCAAATCCGGCGTTACCGTCGCGTCGGCGTCAAATATTCCGACAAATTCCCCGCGAGTCAGAGGCAACACTTGATTCAGTGCTCCCGACTTGCCGCCGCTGGCATTTGCTCCTCTGCGAAATATTTTGAGCTGGGGGTACTTTTTGGTTAGCTGTTCCAATACAATCGGCGTGGCGTCGCTGCTGTGATCGTCGATCGCCCAAACTTCGTAGCGGTCGATCGGATAATCTACATTGCAGATGGATTCTACGAATCGGGCAATCACCGCTTCCTCATTTTTCGCTGCCACCAGCAGCGACACATAAGGCCAATCCTCTCGACTTTCATCGGCAAGAGGCGGCAGTGCGGGCTTGGGTTCCGCAAACAAAACTCGCAATGCTTGCATCCACAGCAGTCCCGTCAACCCCCACACTACCCACGCGCCCCAAGAAATCAAGTGCAGGGCGATCGTGCCTGCCCAAATCGCAGTCAGCACTGCGGCGGCTTTTCCCCGGCGTCCCCGGTACAGATTTTGAGGAAAAGAGGAAGTTCCCGGCACAGACACCGCAACCGGGAGCTCTGCTTTTGTTTCCGCGTCAAACACCCTGTCGCCAATGTCTGGTATAGCAAATACTTTGCTGAGCTTCGAGTTCGAGGTCAAACTCTTGAGCTCTTCTTGAGCTAAATCAGAGATGTCCAAGTTAAGCTCGCTGCGAGCGTCGTTTTCTGGCCAAGAACTCTCCTGCATAGGTTACTTGATTCAACCACCAATAGTTTTTGATTTTAGATATAAGCATCTACTGTATCAGTTTCTGGGCTTTTGTCGAAAGCGGACTGGAGGACAACCAGCGGGTTCGGTGCTTGTACGGCCCCGGTAAACGGACACTGCATAAAGTATTTGGCTTTACCCGCAAATGGATACAAGCCTCCAGACTTCAGTTGTTCGCCACCCCAAATTTTCTACTCCCCTTCTTGCTGGCAGATTCATCTTTTTTGCTGTCAATCTAAAATCTAAAATCTAAAATCTAAAATCGACTGACTTTTGCTTGCGATCGACCTGGAATATCTGCTAGTTTTTTCAGGGGATCTAAACTATCTGTTAGCAATAATTGTCTGAGGTGGAAATATGTCTATTCCTCAACTCAAGCCAGCCGATGACAAAGAAGTGAAAGTCTACGCGCCTTTCTGTCAAGAGCCCAGGCGCAAGTTTTTACCGCACGCTATTGGCCTGTACAAGCTCAAAAGCTTGGAGGGGGCAAGAAAAATTGACGGCGGGGAGAGCGTGCCGTTTGTCGCTAGTTGGAATATCTCGTCGCTGCCGATCGACTTAACCCGCTGTCGGGTGTTGTTTGACGGCAATGCTGAACTCAGCTACGAAGTGACTATGCAAAGCTCTGAGTTTGTTAGTTGCTTAATTGAGGTTCTCCTGACTTTTCAGCGAACTCGTACCGTCGATTTTTCTAAAACGTTTTACCGCAAGCTGATGCGAATGGATGAATAACTTTCACCGCAGCCGCACTCCCGAAAGTCCGCAATTGACAATCAAGCAATTTCATCCGGGGCCCCCGGATTGATGGGTGGAGCGAGAAAAAAGCTCCTCGCTCCCGATCGCCAGCCCCGGATTTATCAGTGGGGTTGCTTTCTTCAACCTAAAATCTAAAATCTAAAATCTAAAATCTAAAATCGATTGACGGGCGCTATAACTGCAGCACCGATAGTGTAAAGCCATGACGGCAACATTACATGATTGGTGCCCCCGTTCTATTGGAGAAGCGGAAAGAATAAGTGAGTTCTTAGATTATTCTCAATAATCCCTTTGGGGGTCAGCACTTATCCCCATTGCTAAAGTCAATCTACAGCAGTTTTCTGTTGAGCGTGATACAGATTTTGCCTAGGGACTCAGGCTTTGCCTGAGTCCCTACCTGTATTTCATCCAATTGACAACTGCTGTACTTTGTTGTGGAACAAGTCCAAAAGCCTATTTAGGACATTCGTGCTGTGCGATTACGCGCGTGCGAAGCTATCGCCGTTAGGCGAATCGCGCCGTCCGATTGCGTTCAAATTTTGCGACTCGGTAGCTGAGAGGAAAGGGCTGTAGATCCGCCCAAGGAAAATCAATCTACAGCCCTTGAACTGCGATCGGGCTAGCATCGCAATCAGCCTTTGGGCTGCCGAAATGCCAGCCCACGCCGCCAGAAAATTTATGTGTTTAGAAGCTAGAAGCCCGATTCTAAGCAGCTTATCGATCGCAGTGCCACCGAGATCGGTTTGAATGGGGAGCATCTCAATGAAAGCAGCCCTCCGCTAGAAATAGGAGTTAGGAGTCAGGAGTCAGAAGCCAGGAGAAAAGAGTCAGAAGTCAGAAGTCAGGAGCCAGAATCAGTGTTTTTACAAATATGAGATGCTCCCGTTTGAATGCGGGCGATCGCACTAATAATTAATAACTAATAATACATAAGCTGTTCTACATTTAAATTGTCTGTTAAAAAACAATTCTCCGTCTTGTGGGGTGGGCCTATGAGCCCGCGGAGAATATACAATTTAAATGCGCGACAGCTTATCGATTTTCAATTATATGCAAAAATGATGAGGCAAACACCGGGATTTATTCCTACAACATACCTGTATTATAGCAATTTTAAATTAGTCGTGAAAATCCCGCCCCCAACCCTCCCCGAACCCGCAGGGAGGGGGTAATAACTTCACAAATGATTGAGTAGAATTGCTATATACCAAACAAAAACTGCACCAAGGCCTATTAATAGGTGTTTCACAGTCAAATCACCCACTTATACGCTGTTATTTTTATTTTATACAAGTCGGTATTAATATATAAAATCGGGAACAAAAACGGCTAAAAATTTATAATTTAAATCGGTTTTTCAAGGAATACCGGGCGACAAATAAGTATCAAAAACTGCTGGGAAAACAAACAATTTAAAAACTGCTTTTCCAAAATTAAGTAAAAAAAAATGGGAAGAAAACGATTGCGAACAGGTTAATAAAAATTTTTCTCAAAAAAACAATCTGCCCAAAAGCGACAAAATCGAGTATAATAATATTGCCAAATTGAGTCGCAGTTCAGAAATACTGTAGAAAAAACTAAATTTATTGAAATAGACAGGTGCAAATTGAGGATTGAAGGCGTACCCAAATTGACTAAATATTTGCTGATCGGTTCCACAAAAGCTTACAGCGGCAAGTCTGCCATCGCCCTGGGGATGGCACTCGGACTCCGGGGAAAAGGACTGGCCGTCGCCTACGGCAAACCTCTGGGAACCTGTTTCAGCTCGCCAGGAGCTGGGATCGAGGACGAAGACGTGCGGTTCGCGGTAGAGACGCTGAAGCTCTCAGAAAGTCAGATGCCGTCAACACTGCTGTATTTGGATGAAGAGACGGTTCACAAGCGTTTGCGGGGAGAAGACAAGACAGATTACCGCCAGTCTTTAGCGCAATATTTGCAAGATCCCAGCGGAGACTTGGTGCTGTTAGAAGGCCCAGCTAATTTGGAGGAAGGCAGTCTGTTTGACTTGTCTTTGGCTCAAATCGCTGAGGCAGTTGATGCTTCTGTGCTGTTGGTAGCCCGCCCGATCGACCTGTATATAGACGATTTGCTGTCGGCTAAACAGCGTTTGGGTTCGCGCTTGGCTGGCGTGGTACTCAACGACGTTCCCTCGGGCAAACTCGAATCGGTAACGGCGACTGTGCGGCCTTTTCTGGAGGCTGCGGGTATTCCTGTTTTGGGAATGCTGCCGAGAAGTGCTTTGCTGCGGAGTGTCAGCGTCAAAGAATTGGTGCACCAATTGAAAGCTGATGTGCTCTGCCGTCGAGACCGTTTGGACTTGATGGTGGAAACCTTGACAATTGGCGCGATGAATGTTAGTTCTGCTCTGAAGTATTTCCGCAAAGCGAGAAATATGGCGGTGGTGACGGGGGGCGATCGCACGGACATTCAGCTAGCGGCTCTGGAGAGCTCGACTCAGTGCTTGATTTTGACAGGCCACTTGCCTCCTTCTCCCCTAGTAATTGGCAGGGCAGAAGAAATGGAAATTCCGGTTTTGTCGGTTGATTTGGATACCTTAACCACGGTAGAGATTATCGACAGCACCTTTGGCAACGTGCGCCTGCACGAACCGATCAAGGTGGAATGCGTTACTCAGCTAATGGCAGAACATTTTGACCTTGATGGCATGATGGCATCCTTGGGGCTGAGCGATCGAGTCCATTAAGAAGAGAGCCGGAGCTGAGGGAAGAAGGTATTCGGCAGAGAAAACTTTTTGTTTAAATAAATAAAAAGCCAAAATTCTTAAATTCTCAATTTTTCTTGAATTCTACCTTGAACTCCGGCTGGCGAATGTCTTCAGACATTCTGCCTTCTGGCTTCCTCAAATCTCCCGATCCTCTAGTCCGATCCGTAAATCAGCAATTCTTAACTTCTTTTTGGCGGCAATTGCTAGTGAGTCTGCTAAAATCCACAACGTAGTTTTATTTAATTTAATAAATTCTTTGAGTCAATCAATTGAGCTACCCAGAGTAGATGATTTTTTACAAGAACTTGCGGCGATCCAGCAAACCAGCTCCAAGCGGATTGCTCTTTTGGGTTCTCGCCACGTTCCTATTACCCACCAGCAGCTAATTGAGATGCTGAGCTACGCCATAGTTCTGGGAGGCAATCAGCTCATCACTTCTGGTGCTACAGGCACCAATTCAGCCGCAATTCGGGGGGCAATGCGAGCAGATCCTAATCTGCTGACGGTGATTTTGCCGCAAAGCATGAGCCGCCAGCCCCGGGAGTCTCGCGACCAACTCGAACAAGTGATACATTTGGTAGAAAATCCCAAAAATGACAGTTTGTCTCTCCCGGAAGCAAGCGCCATGTGCAATCAGGAGATTATTTCTCGCTGCCAGCAACTGATCTGTTTTGCTTTTCACGAAAGCCACACTTTACTGAAAACTTGCCAGGATGCGGAGGAACAGCGCAAGGTGGTTACTCTGTTCTATTTTGATTGAACTGCGAGGAGGATGATGCTGTTGGGATTGCCTGTGTCGGTTATTCTGCTTGATTGTATTGCTGCTGCTGCTGCGCTGGTTTACGCACCGTTTTTGGTGGTTGCGTTCGCCCGCTTGCAGCTAGGCTACGACCAAGCAGCCCCTCGCGCTATGTTTGATAGGTTGCCTGCTTACGCTCAGCGGGCAACTTGGGCTCACCAAAATTCGTTTGAGACGTTTATGCTGTTTTCAGCGGCGGCTTTGATGGCTTTTGTGACGGGGGTAGATTCAGAGGCGGCGGGCTGGGCTGCGATTGCTTTTACGATCGCCCGGTTGTTGTTTTCGGTTTTCTATATTCTGAATGTGCCGCTGGGGCGATCGCTCATGTTTGCGATTAGTTCTTCTTGCACTGTTTCTTTATTCTATTTCAGTTTAATGGCTGTTAATGGCTAATTGTTATTAGTCACTGGTCATTAGTCATTAGTCATTAGTTAAGAGACGCTTAATTAATGACTAATTATAACTACCAACTACCAATTACCAATTACTACCTTATGGCTGCTAGTTATTCCTTTGATGTTGTCAGCGAGTTCGACCGGCAAGAATTAGTTAACGCTGTTGACCAAACTGTGCGGGAAATTCAAAGCCGGTACGATTTGAAAGATACCAAAACTACGGTGGAATTGGGTGCAGAATCAATTACTGTCAATACGGACAGCGAATTTACTCTCGATGCAATTCACACTGTTTTGCAAACTAAAGCCGCCAAGCGGAATTTATCTTTGAAAATTTTTGATTACGGCAAAATTGAACCGGCTAGCGGCAGTCGCGTGCGTCAAGAAATTAAACTTAAAAAAGGGCTCACTCAAGAAATCGCGAAACAGATTACTAAGTTAATCCGCGATGAATTCAAAAAAATTCAAGGTTCGATTCAAGGCGATGCCGTGCGGGTTTCTGCTAAAGATAAAGATGATTTGCAGTTGGTGATTCAACGCTTGAAGCAAGAAGATTATCCGGTGGCTTTGCAGTTTACAAATTACAGGTAAATTTTTGAAAGCTAAGTATGGGATTCCCAGTTGTGCGATCGCCTCTTTGAGTGCGATAAAAATTGCGCTGCGCTGGCTGGGATTGGGAAATCTTGCTTTGTTGCAAGCTGATACT
The DNA here is from genome assembly GCF_000317475.1 of Oscillatoria nigro-viridis PCC 7112. Classification (NCBI taxonomy): domain Bacteria; kingdom Bacillati; phylum Cyanobacteriota; class Cyanophyceae; order Oscillatoriales; family Oscillatoriaceae; genus Phormidium; species Phormidium nigroviride. Next base: position 4,338,350 of record NC_019729.1, on the reverse strand, counting down.
GATGCTGACTAGATATTTGCACCAAATCAACCTGTATATCGCTTTGGCAATAGACTTCAGTACAATCAGTTTTCTCAACGGTCTGAACAAATCGATTCAGCCAAGCCTGAAGCTACTGTCAGAATTTTGATGGCAGGAGATTCGGTACTCGATGGGAATAATACCACGGATCGGATACAAACTATTACAGAATTGTTGGCAGCGCGTTGGTTGGGCCTCAAAAAGCAGGTTCAGGTGCTGAATGCTGCTGCGGGCTTTTGGGGAATTGGCAATCAATTGGGATATATTTGCAAGTTTCGCACTTTTGGAAGCGATGCTGTGATATTGCAAATTGGTACTCGCGATTTGCTACAACCTCCAAGTAGCAGCGCGGGGTTGAAAAATAACCATCTGATGCCGAATCGCCAACCGTTATTGGCAATGCAAGAAGTGTTTGACAGATATGTTATGCTCCGATTTTCCAGTGTTTTTGTGCCGAATTCCCCTGTGGCTGGTGTGTTTATGAAGTAGGAACACGGCTGTGCCGTGTCCCTACGGGAATCGAACGATAGGCGGGTGTACTTTATAAACGTAGAATCTGCTGTATATTTTATGCGATCGTCTGTAAGGAAACGGTATTGCCCTTTCCCTAGCCGGATCGGCGAATTTGAATAATTGGTAGAAAATTTAATTGTGTAGCAATATCCGATCGAAATTGATATTAAATATCTAAACTCATGACCGAGAATTTCAAAGGTGGTACCCGCCACGCGATCGATCCGTGGAATCAATCGAAAGCATCTAAAATCTAAAATCCTCAATCCCCCGAATTTGTCTCGCGCAAGTCAATCCAAAATCCTTGCATCTAAAATCTAAAATCGAATTACTCTTTTAGTCTCAATTTTATCGGCACTTGCTGCAAGTTGGTTGCACTTAACCGACGTAAATCCTGCGGCGCAGACTGCCGATGGAAAACCCGGTTTCTGCATCCACGACTATATTTTACGTTGTTTTAACTGGATCTATTTAGCTGCCGAAAGATGGGATGGAGATCGGGATGTCTGTGATGGCTGCGAAGCGACAAAATACATTAAATCTACCACTAAAGGCAATGCTACGGCTGTAATCGCGTTAACGGCGAGTGTGTTGGAAGAAGAAAAGGCGATCGTGCTTTCGGCTGGATGTGATGACTTTGTTCGCAAACCCTTCGTTGAACACACCATTTTTGAGGCAGTAGCCAAGCATTTGGGAGTCAAATATATCTATGCAGAAACAATATCTCCTGTCTTGGACGATACAGAAACACGCCCCTTGACATCGGCAGATTTAACCTGTATGACTCAAGAATGGATCGGTCAACTCTACGCAGCAGCACTTGAGGCAAATACTCACCTCGTGTTACAAGTCGTAGGAGAAATTCCCAAAACAGAAACTCGTTTGATAAAATCATTGACCAAACTTGCACGTGAATTTAAGTTTGAGCAGATTCTTGATTTAGTAGAACCCCCGATCAACAATGTCTAAACTACTCAGATACGTTAGTATTTTTCTCATTATCTCCTGTCTGCTATTTGCTTGCCATGCTCCAAGACAAACCGAATTAAAACGCCCTCCCTTGAAAGTAGGATTTACCATTTTTGTTGGCTATAATCCAGTTATTATTGCCCAAAAAAAAGGATTTTTCAAAGCGCAAGGAGTAGACGTGGAAATAATTTATATAAATTACAGCCAATTGCAACAAGCAGATTTCAGTGCCGGGAAGTATGATGGTGGTGGATTTGCCTTGGGAGGTTTTATGAGCTTGAGTGCCACAAATCCCGATATGCAAACTGTCATGGTTGTAGATGAAACCACAGGCGCAGATGTGGTAGTCGCACAATCAAAAATTAAAACCTTAGCTGACTTGAAAGGGAAAAATGTGAGCGCAAATCTAGGCGCATTTAGTGAAGTTTTTGTCACTGAGATGTTAAAAACTGGTAACTTAACGAAGGAAGATGTAAATCTAGTTAAATTCGACGCTTACGAATTTCCCCAACGCTTTAAAAGCAATGAAATCCAAGCAGGACACACTTGGGAACCCTATCTTTCTGAAGCCATAAAATTAGGAGGTCACATCCTATTTACCAGCAAACAAACTCCTGGCTTGATTTTAGATGTGGTTGCCTTTCGCGGTGAAGTAATCCGCGATCGTCCTGAAGATATTCGTGCATTTATTCGAGCATGGCTGCAAGCCGTCACCTACTGGGAAGCAAATGTTGAGGAAGGAAACGCTATCATTAGTAAAACATTAAATATTCCTAGCAATACACTATCTCTAGAGGGCATAAACCTCACTAATCTTGAGGAAAATAAGAAATTTTTCGATCCTGCCAGCAGTCAGTCTATATACAAAAAAGCTAAGATATATACAGACTTTTTTATTCGCTCTGGCGACGTTACACGCATTCCAGATATCAAAACTTTGTTTAATTCATCTTTCTTATATTCTTCTAATGTACACCCATGAATCACTCACTTTTAAACAGTATCCGTACCAAGTTAATCGTATCATTTCTCATGGTGGCTCTCATCCCTTTACTGTTGTTAGCTTATCTGAACAAACAGACAACAGAACAGGCACTAACTGACAACGCACGACAAGCTCTATCTGCGGCAGCCAAGGAAACTGTTAACAGAATAGATGCGTTTATTGATGCTAATCTCAATGCCGTGCGCGTAGAAGCGATTTTACCAGGTTTATCTGCTTACCTCGGCCAAACGGTCGAACAGCGAAAGGATAGTCCTGAAAAGCGGTTAGCGACAGAAACATTAATCCGTCTCAGTCGTAAAGATATGCTCAATATTATCTCTTACGCTTTGCTAGATATAAACGGACGGAATGTTTTAGATACTAATACACGGGATATTGGTCGAGATGAATCCAGTCAAAATTACTGGAGAGAACCGCTGCAAACTCAGCTACCTTTTGTCTCTAGTATGAAGCGATCGCCAAAAAATCCAGATCTAATTCAACTATTTTTTAGTAGTCCTGTTCGCAATGCAAAGGGAAAGATATTAGGGATATTACGGGTATCCTACAATGCCACAGTTGTTCAGCAATTAGTAACTCGACAAACTGAGCGAGCCGGGGCAGAATTTTCAGCAATTCTTTTAGATGAAAATTATATTTACCTGGCCCATAGTATAACACCTAAACTGCTTTTTAAATCCATTGTTTCTCTGTCGTCTGATGTCGCAACTAAACTCCAAAGCGAAGGGCGTTTATCGAAGGGTTTGACTAAAGAAACTGCTACAAATTTACCCAAAATCAAGCAAGCATTAGATACCAAACAATCATCTTTAATAGCATCCTTAACAGAGAATAATAATCAGGCAAATTTGATCGCGATAGCTCGTTTACAATATAAACCTTGGTCTGTGCTTTTCGCACAACCGCTAGCTGTTGCTCTAGCGCCTGTGGAAAAGCAAATTAGTGATGCACTATTCCTATTTACACTAATCGCTGGAGTAGTAACAATCATCGCCGTTGCCATTGGGCAACTACTGACTAAGCCATTGATTTATCTCGCTAATATCGTGACTGAGTTTACTGCGGGCAACTTAAATATCCGGGTTAAGATTCACTCAAAAGATGAAACAGCTCAACTGGCACGAGCTTTTAATAATATGGCAGGACAGTTACAAACATCTTTTGAAACTTTGGAACAACGGGTAGAGGAACGAACAGCAGAGTTAGTCATTGCCAAAGAAAAAGCCGAAGTAGCCAATCAAGCCAAAAGTACATTTATTGCCAATATGAGCCACGAATTGCGATCGCCCCTCAATGCTATTCTCGGCTTTTCGCAGTTGATGGTACGGGCCACAAATATGCCCCCAGAACAATACGAGAATGCCGGAATTATCTATCGCAGCGGTGATTATCTATTAACGCTAATTAATAATGTACTCGATTTATCAAAAATCGAAGCAGGTAAAACCACCCTTAATCTTACAGACTTTGACCTACATATCTTGCTGAATGATTTAGAAGATATGCTGCATCTGCGGGCTAATAATGCCGGATTGAAGTTGGTATTCCAGCGAACCGAAAATGTTCCGCGCTATATCTGTACCGATCAAGTAAAACTGCGTCAGGTTTTAATTAATTTACTCAGCAATGCCATCAAATTTACTTCCGAGGGTCAAATAACTTTGAATGTCTTTCTGGGAGAACAAGAAACCACAGATGTTTTTAATTTGCATTTCCGTATTCGCGATACTGGGGTAGGTATTGCAGCAGCAGAACTGCCCAAACTATTTGATGCCTTTAGTCAAGCTCAAGCTGGAAAAGATCTGGAGGAAGGAACGGGTTTAGGTTTAGCAATCAGCCGGAAATTTGTGCAATTGATGGGTGGAGATATTTCTGTAGAAAGCGAATTAGGAAAAGGTACAACTTTCCAATTGTATATTCAGACCAAATTGGGTCAAGAAACAAACAGCAAGAGTACGGGAGAATATTCAAGAGTGCTGGGACTGGTGCCCGGTCAACTTAGCTACAAAATTCTCACAGTCGATGATAAATCTATTAATCGACAATTACTAATTAAGTTGTTGAGTCCCTTGGGATTTGAGGTGAAAGAAGCCAGTAACGGACAAGAGGCGATCGCCATTTGGGATGAATGGGAACCGCACCTAATCTGGATGGATATGAGGATGCCAGTTATGGATGGCTACGAAGCGACAAAATACATTAAATCTACCACTAAAGGCAATGCTACGGCTGTAATCGCGTTAACGGCGAGTGTGTTGGAAGAAGAAAAGGCGATCGTGCTTTCGGCTGGATGTGATGACTTTGTTCGCAAACCCTTCGTTGAACACACCATTTTTGAGGCACTAGCCAAGCATTTGGGAGTCAAATATATCTATGCAGAAACAATATCTCCTGTCTTGGACGATACAGAAACACGCCCCTTGACATCGGCAGATTTAACCTGTATGACTCAAGAATGGATCGGTCAACTCTACGCAGCGGCACTTGAGGCAAATACTCACCTCGTGTTACAAATTGTAGGAGAAATTCCCAAAACAGAAACTCGTTTGATAAAATCATTGACCAAACTTGCACGTGAATTTAAGTTTGAGCAGATTCTTGATTTAGTAGAACCCCGGAGTGGCAATGAATCTTAATTATAAAATTGAAAATAAAGGTAATATTTTAATTGTAGATGACCTGCCAGAAAATCTACAATTACTAAGCGATGCGCTCCTCAAACTCGGCTACACTGTTCGCAGCGTTACCAGTGGGCGGATGGCACTGAAAACGGTGAAGGTAAAGCGACCAGATGTGATTCTTTTAGATGTTAAGATGCCGGAAATGGATGGTTATCAAGTCTGTAGAACTCTCAAAGCGAATGCAGATTTTAGCCAGATTCCAGTAATTTTCATTAGTGCTTTAGATGATGTCTTCGACAAAGTAACCGCCTTTGAGTCAGGGGCTATAGACTACATCACCAAACCATTTCAAATCGAAGAAGTAGTGGCGCGTCTGGAAAATCAGTTAACCATTCAACGCCAGCAACAGCTTCTGGAACAAGAAAACATTAAGCGCCGGGAAGCAGAAGAGGTTCTTTATCAATCGAGGGCTTTACTGGCTAGTGTTTTGAATAGTTCCCTTGATGGTATTGCCGCAATGCAGGCTGTTCGTAACACCGAAACAGGCGAGATTGAGGATTTTCGGTGTTTAGTCGTCAACCCCCAGATTTCTAGAGCTTTTAACAGTAGGAATGAAGAGATGATTGGCAAATTGGTACTAAAAAAGTTTTTGACTAATATCGATCCAGAACTATTTAATTGCTTCGTTAATATTGTCGAAACGGGGGAATCTTTAGAACAGGATTTTTACTATGAATCAGGAAAATCTTGCTGGTTTCACTTCGTAGCAGTCAAGCTAGGAGATGGTTTTTCCGTTACTATCCGTGATATTACCGCCCGCAAACAAGCCGAATTTGAATTACAACAACAAGCTAAAAATTTAGAACTTACTCTGCGCGAACTAAAGCGCACCCAAGCTCAACTCATCCAGAGTGAGAAAATGTCTTCTATTGGGAATCTGGTTGCAGGGGTAGCCCATGAAATTAACAATCCGGTGAATTTTATTCACGCCAATCTGATTCCTGCTACTGAATATTTCAAAGATTTACTGTATTTGGTAAAACTATATCAACAACACTTTCCCGATCCCCCGATACAAATTAAAGTAGAAAGTGAGGCTATTAACCTAGATTTTATGCAAGAAGACTTGCTCAAACTTCTGAATTCTATGCGGCTAGGAACCGATCGCATTCAGCGAATAGTTTTGTCCTTGCGGAATTTCTCCCATCACGATGAGGCTGAATACAAACGAGTGGATATTCATCAAGGTATCGACAGTACGCTGATGCTCCTCCAAAATCGCCTGAAAGCCACAGCAGAACATCCAGAAATTATCGTGATTAAAGATTATGCTCAGTTGCCCAGAATTCAGTGTTATTCTGGTCAACTAAATCAGGTATTTATGAATCTTCTGGATAACGCTATTGATTCTATTTACACCCAATGTATCGGCGCTCAAGGACAAATAAAAATTAAAACTATTTTTGTGAATAAAAATCAAATATTAATTAAAATATCCGATAATGGTGTAGGAATCTCTGAGGAATTACATTCACAATTATTCGATCCATTTTTTACTACTAAACCCGTGGGGAAAGGTACGGGACTAGGACTGTTTATCTGTCACAAAATTGTTGTAGAGCAACATGGTGGCAATTTATATTGTAACTCGGATTTCGGAAAAGGAGCCGAATTTGTAGTTGAAATTCCCATTGCCAAATAATTGTGGATTGAGGATGCTGAACAAGCACTTAAAACTAACTAATTAAAATTGATAAAATATGAATAATGATTGTCAAGTAGAAAATAAAGGTAATATTTTAATTGTAGATGACCTGCCAGAAAATCTACAATTACTAAGCGATGCGCTCCTCAAACTCGGCTACACTGTTCGCAGCGTTACCAGTGGGCGGATGGCACTGAAAACGGTGAAGGTAAAGCGACCAGATGTGATTCTTTTAGATGTTAAGATGCCGGAAATGGATGGTTATCAAGTCTGTAGAACTCTCAAAGCGGATGCAGATTTTAGCCACATTCCAGTAATTTTCATTAGTGCTTTAGATGATGTCTTCGACAAATTAACCGCCTTTGATTCAGGGGCTATAGACTACATCACCAAACCATTTCAAATCGAAGAAGTAGTGGCGCGTCTGGAAAATCAGTTAACCATTCAACGCCAGCAACAGCTTCTGGAACAAGAAAACATTAAGCGCCGGGAAGCAGAAGAGGTTCTTTATCAATCGAGGGCTTTACTTGCTAGTGTTTTGAATAGTTCCCTTGATGGTATTGCCGCAATGCAGGCTGTTCGCAACCCCGAAACAGGGGAGATTGAGGATTTTCGGTGTTTAGTCGTCAACCCCGTGATTGCTAGAGCTTTTAAAAGCAGTCGTGAAGAGATGATTGGCAAATTGGTACTAAAAAAGTTTTTGACTAATATCGATCCAAAACTATTTAATTGCTTCGTTAATATTGTCGAGACGGGGGAATCTTTAGAAAAGGATTTTTACTATGAATCAGGAAAATCTTGCTGGTTTCACTTCGTAGCAGTCAAGCTAGGAGATGGTTTTTCCGTTACTATCCGTGATATTACCGCCCGCAAACAAATAGAATTGGCTCTCCAAGATGCCAATCAAAAATTAAAAGAACTGGCAAATCTAGATGGTTTGACTCAGGTGGCTAACCGTCGCTGTTTCAACAATCGCCTTCAAAGTGAATGGCAACGCCTAGCGCCAGAAAAGCAGCCACTTTCTCTAATTTTATTTGACCTTGATAAATTCAAATCCTACAACGACTACTACGGTCATCTGGCTGGGGATGATTGCTTAATTAGAATAGGGCAAACATTACAAAAAGTAGTCCGTCGTCCCACCGATTTAGCAGCGCGTTACGGTGGAGAAGAATTTGTGGTACTTCTGGCGAATACGGATTTAAAAGGAGGGATTCAGGTGGCACAAAACATTCAGCAAGGAATTCACGATCTGGCGATTTCCCATGCAGAGTCTGACGTGAAGGAGATCGTCACAGTCAGTTTGGGTATTGCCTCACTCATACCCACCTTGGAAGTTCAACCAGATACACTGATAGCCTGTGCAGACAAAGCTTTGTACGATGCTAAACAACAGGGGCGCGATCGCTGGAGTACAAATTGTTGAAAAATCGGGGCGTTTTTTTGAGGAAGGGGGAATTATACCGTTAGACAAGACTTTTCGCCAGTTGTAATTCATCCTGGTTTTTTTGTTGATAGTCAGATCGTCAAATTTTTGATAAGTAATACCAATTGGAAATAGTCTTGCTACAATTATCCATCTTATACAAATTATCTTTGATTTGCACAACCCCCCGCCGGACACGGCAGTGCCGTTTCCCTACAGATGCTCCTCTCTAATTGATATGTATCAATATTTTTCATGATTAGTATAAGCTGTAGCTAGCGTTACAGATTAAGAGTGTAAATCCTAATTAAATATCTAAACCCGTGACTGCTAAATCAGGAGGATGTTCGACAACAAACTGATAATATAACTCTTGCTTTGCTTGCGGCGGCAGAGACATTATCCATTCCAGCAGTCCCATTTCACCTGCTACTATCTTCGGATTAGTGAGAGTCGATCGCACTTTAATTTGCTCGTTGCGGCTGACTGGCAATTGCTCTTTTAGTGTCAGGTGTACCTGTACCTGATGCAAGTTTGTCACATTTAAGCGATAAGCGTAACTCGTCCGCCTCTGCTGACCGATCAGTTTTTTATCTACTTGTCTTTCTACTAATTCCCGCTCTATTTTTAGCCCTTCATCTATTCCTAAATTCAGTTTATATTCTTCACCAGGCGAAACATTTTCTAGCTGGACACTGCCGACAAAAGTGTTGTCGCGAAAGATATTTGCTTTACCGGGAAGCAGAGTGGCGCCTGTCAGCGGATTCCCAACAACTGCTTGCAAATAGGCAAAACTGACTAATCGCGGGACTGCTATATATTCAGGTTTAAACGGATAATTTTCGCTAAAAATCGTCACTTTGTGCGGTGTACCGTCGCTGGGAATCTTGGTATTTCCCCCTACTTGAAATGAGACGGTGCCGCCTTCTCTGGATACTTGTGCGGTAGCAGTTTGAGCTGCCATGAGTTGGGGGGCGGCACAAGTAACTGGTTCATTTTCTTCAAACTCGAAGTTTCTATCATCTAGTGCTATTTCTGCTTCCGCAGGCTGTCGGCTGCGGCTCATCTTAAATTCTCGGGTTTGAGTATATCTTGGGTAAACAATATCGATAAACCAGGGTTCGAGTTTTGGGGGCAAAGTTCCCATTCCGGGTTTTGCTGTAGATAAAGTCAGCGCTACTCCAGTCCAATCTTCGCCTGTATTTTGATTGACTTCGGCTAGGTAATTGAGATTAATTTGGTTGTTGGTAGTGTTGACTCGCAAGTCGTAAAGGGGAGTCCAACGGGCTCGCATGACTACATAGGAAACTTCTAGTTCAAAACTGCCGCTGCCGCTGGGTTCTAGGGCGACAATGATGTTAAAAGTTTGCTGGGAATGGGGAGTTTGTACTTGCCACAACTGCTGGCGCAAAGCTTCTATTTGCTTGTCTAATTCGCGCTGCTGTCTTTCGTATTGAGCGATCGCACTTACGTATTTTAGGTAATTGGTTCCTAAAAAGTTCAGCAATTCACCAGTTTCGTTTAAACCTACCTGCTGTTTGGCGATGCTGCTGGAAAAGAAACCGACGCTTTTTTCGCTCAAACCTTCCACAAATTTGAGCTGAATTTTTCGGGCGGTTATTTTGTCGTTAATTGCCCGTTTTTGAGTTTCTAATTCTTGGATTTGTTGGGTTAATTCGGCAGTGCGATCGCCCACTGGTTCGCTGCTAAACACTGTTTCGGTTCGCACTCCCAGCAATCGCACTGCAACTGTACCCGCACCGGTGGCCCTGACTGACTCTGTTTCGAGGGTTGCGGGTACAGAGGCGATCGCCAATTCTCGTTCGTTTCCCGTCAGAGATACCGTACCGCGCCGCGTCACCAAAGCGCGATCGGTGTAAACTGTAACTTCTGATATGCTAGTATCTAGTGTTTTGATGGTATCAGAATTAAGGATTTCTGAGTCAGTCATTGCCAGTTGCTCCTATTTAATAACCGTTTAGTCGATCGAGCATTGTTCAAAGTAGTTTATCGATCAATTTTCCCGATCGCCCATTCCTCTAGAAAACTCTTCAAGCGCATCCAAAGGCGAAGCAAACAAAATGCAGCGTTTGAGCAAAGACAAGTCTAACTCCGGCAGTATTTCGCTGCTAGCAATGCGATCGTAACCTTCCTCTCGCAGATGGTAAAGCTCTAAAGTGCCATCTTCCCAAAACCAGACTTCCGGTACTCCCATCAGTCGGTATTTCTGAAGTTTAATCGGACTACCGCTAGTGATAACAATTTCAATACATAAATCTGGAACATCTTTAATAGTTCCGAAACAATAAGACAAATCTGCCTGATACTCGACTTGCTCTTCGACAATCTGACTGTAAGTACCGCTGGGAAAAAATACAATTCTTCTGAGCAAAAAATACTGTCCCATTAGCAAGCCCATCAAACACCTAATCGCTTCATGCAACCTTCCAGTACCCACAATTTCTAAAACTCCATCACAATAAAATAAGCGTACATTCGGTACGTCTTCAAAGCCAGCTTGAATTGCCTTGAATTGATGCCATGTCAAACCGCGCCAAGTGAAACGCTGTTCGGCGGCAGGAGAAGTTGTTGGATTGTCTATAGTTTGAACCATGACTGTCCTGTTGATGTTCAAAAGGGTAGCGCGGCGGTGGGCGGGTTTACGAGTTTGCGAAATCGTTAGTTTTAGGAATAGATAGTGGGTAAAACCCGCCCCTACGTATAATCTTAGCTCAGCGGCTCGATTCCTGCCAAATCCAAAATTTGAGGAATTAAATCTTCTCGCTTCACAGCCATCATGTGAACTCCTTGACAAATCTGCCGCGCTAGCTTGACTTGTTCTGCCGCAATTTTTATGCCTTCCTGCAGTGGTTCTGGAGCTTTAGCCAAACGGTCGATCGTCTCTTGCGGAATGTGAACTCCCGGCACGTATTTTTTAATAAATTCAGCATTTTTAGCTGATTTAAACAGAAAGATTCCTGCTAAAATTGGTTTGTTGCAGCCCGCTGCAACGTGGTGCATAAACTTATCCAAAACTTCAAAATCTGTAATTAATTGACTTTGAAAAAACTGTGCTCCAGCCTCTACTTTTTTCTCAAATCGACTTTGCAAACCAGACCAACTGGGGCATTGCGGATCGACGGCAGCACCGACAAATAAATCGGTAACTCCGTCTGTTAAAGGTTTGTCATTCCAGTCTTGACCGCCGTTCATTTTTTGAATAACTTGCAACAGCCGAACTGATTCCAAATCGAATACACTTTTTGCTTTAGGATGGTCGCCCGCTTTGACGGGATCGCCTGTAAGTGCTAATACATTGCGAATGCCTAAAGCGTGGGCTCCCATGAGATCGGCTTGCAGGCCAATTTGATTGCGATCGCGACAAGCAACTTGACAAATTGGCTCAATTCCGTGCTGCACTAAAATCGCCGAAACTGCTAGGGGGCACATTCGCAACACTGCGCGACTCCCGTCGGTGATATTAATGGCGTGCACTCTGTTTTTGAGGCGTTGGGCCATTTGAATTGTGTGAGTTATGTCGCCACCTTTTGGCGGGGCAACTTCGGCGGTAATTATAAATTCTCCGGGGGTGGTGCAGGCTGTGCGAAAACGGTTCATGATTATTTGTCTGTTATTGGTTATTTGTTATTTTACAGTTGACAGTTGACAGTTGGGAGTTGTTAGCGGGCAGTTGGCAGTTGTTATTCTTAACCAGTAACCAATAACAACTCACAACTAACAACTAAACAGGTAAAGAATAACCGAAAGCTGTCTTAACCTTAGTTAGAGTTGGATTAGCAATAGCTTCTGCTTGTTCTCTTCCCCGACGCAGTACAGACTCTAAATATCCCGGATCGTCCATTATTTCCTTGTATTTATCCTGAATTGGTTTGAGGGCATTAATTGTTGTCTCTGTCAGCAAGGGTTTAAAATCTCCCCAACCCATGTTTTCACACTCGGCTGCTACTTCTTCCTTAGATTTGCCGGAAAGCAGGAGATAAAGTGTCAGCAAATTTCTAGCTTCGGGGCGATCGGGGTCGTCAAAAGTCAAACCCCGCACGGCATCTGTTTTGCAGCGCTTGATTTTTTTGGCGATCGTATCTGGCGAATCCAATAAATTAATTCGACTTTGTTCGGAAGGGTCAGATTTCGACATTTTGCGCGTGCCGTCAGTCAAACTCATCACCCTCGCACCGTCAGTCCGAATTAACGGTTCGGGAAGTTTCAAAACTGGCTTTTCGGGTGTACCGAATTGGTGATTTAATCTAATGACAATATCGCGGGTGAGTTCCAAATGCTGTTTTTGGTCTTCTCCCACTGGCACTTTGTCGGCATCGTAAAGCAAAATGTCTGCTGCCATCAACACGGGATAATTTAGCAAGCCTGCGTTGACATTTTCGCCTTGTTTAACTGCTTTTTCTTTAAACTGAATCATATCTTCGAGCCAGTTAATCGGCGTAATGCAGTTGAGCAGCCATGCTAGTTCTGTGTGCGCCGAGACGTGGGATTGCACGAAAATAGTAGAATATTCTAAATCGATGCCGCAAGCTAAATACAGTGCGGCGATCGTGTAAGTGTCGGAGGCTAGAGTTGCTGGATTGTGCGGTGCGGTAATTGCGTGCAAATCGACTACGCAGAAATAATTTTCGTACTGACTTTGACCTTCTACCCAGTTGCGAATGGCACCGAGATAATTGCCGAGGTGAAGATTGCCGGTTGGCTGAACTCCAGAAAGAACGCGCTGTTTGCCCATGAGGAAAGAATAGAATTGAACTCACATTTCTATATTGACACGTTATTTCAATTTCAGAGCCTCTAATTTTCTGGCGGTTGACTGTTGGCGGTTGACTGTTGACTGTTGACTGCTGACTGCTGACTGCTGACTCATTACCAATCTGTCAGCAACCTTGCTTTCCGCAAAACAAATGTCAGAACAGTTTCTTGACCGGTAATAATATCGGCTCTGCCCTCCATTCCCGATTGAATCGAATACTGGCGGGGAACATTAGCCTGGGAGTTTCCGAAGAATTGGCCGTTGGCGGATTTGAGTTTTGTTAAATAAGTTTGTTCGGGCTTAATGGCTACTTCGTAATAAGCTGTACCTAAATTATTAGCGGGATTTTGAGGCGCGATCGCATCTGGGGCGATTTCGCTGACAGTTCCTTTTAATGTGCCGTAATCGGGGAAAGGCAAAGCCGAAATCCTGATCTGTACGGGTTGGCCGATTTGGATGCGGGCGATATCTTGGGATGCCACCTTGGCTTTGACTACCAGGGGTACGTCGCTGGGGACGATTTGGGCGATCGCGCTGCCGGCTTGTACGGTTTGACCGGTATTTTGTACTTCCAATCTGAGAATTGTACCATCCGCGGGCGTGCGGATCACGCTATTTTCGAGTTTTAACTCAATTTGATTGAGTTCTTTTTTAGCTTGAATTAATTGTTGTTGAATGGACGATTGCTTGACTAGCAAAACCCGCCGACTTCTGCCCAGTCTTTCGGCGACATCCGGTAGCGAGGTGGCGAATTTTACTAAAGCAGATTCGATTAATTCCTGTTGGGCGGAACTTCCACTTTGGCTCGTTTTAAATTGGGCGCTGGCCAAAATTTGATTTTCTAAGTCGCGCAGTTGCTGGTTGATTTGCTGTGCTGCTGTTTGAGACTGATTAATTGTTTCTTCTAACTGTTTTTTTTGAGCGCCCAAACGCGAAGCGTCTACAACTGCGATCGCATCTCCTTCTTTTACTGTCTGATTCTCGCTGACAGCAATGCTTTCGACGGTTCCTTCGGTTGCTGCTTGCACGACGCGCACTTCTCCGGCGGGACGGACGATCGCGTCTGCTTTGACTGTAGCGCTGTATTTGGTGACGCTAGCGAGGGCGATCGCCCCGCCAAAGGTCGCCACCATCAAAATGCCCCCCAAAGTCGTCCAGCGGCTGACAGGGGGCAAAAACTGGTCGTTATCAAAGGTTTCAGCGGGTGTGGTTTCGGGAGTGAGAGACATGGCGGCTGGGGGAGAGGGGAATAGTTTGGAGTTTGGAGTTTTGAGTTGGGGGAGAGGCAGAGATCGCTGATTTGTTTTGTCACCTTTACTCTCACCTTTCCGGAAAACAAGAATAGGTTTAGAAGTCTAAATCAAAATTCACAGGGTAAAGGTAAAAATCCGCACAGCTTTGCCGTTCCCACGCACAAACTTCGCCAAATATCAAGAGGAGTGAAGCCAGAGGGCCACTGTGATGAAAAAAATACGGCGTTTCCGCCATGAGTTTTGGCACTGTTACCGGGTTTTTCCTGTATGCGTAGGTAGTAAGTAAGTACATAGGTATTAAGAGGAGTTATTTATGTCAGAAAATCAACAAGGTTCACTCTTCATCGAACTCACCGATCGAGAATCTGCTACTGTCAGCGGTGGCAGCATTACCAGCGGTAACAGCAGCAGCGATGACCTGAATATGCTGTTTTTCCTGCCGCCGAACCAGCTTTATCTGTACGATCCCAACAGCCACCGCCCTTACAAAACCCTAGTGGTTTAGATAGCTGAGTCAGGTTATGCGATCGGAATGAATTTGGAAAATATCTCGGTAATATTCCGGAACTCGCACAGCACTTCAAGAACTATTAGTTAGTAATTACACGAGGCTATATACAATTTAGAAAACTTATAGTTCTCGTTCCCTCTTGTCAAATTAAATGGAGTCAAATCATGCAAGAAACTAAGGAAAACTCACTGTTTGCTGAACTCACCCCTGAAGAATCAGCTAGCGTCAACGGCGGTTACTATTATGCCAATAATCGCTACGACGATGACTGCGATCGCAATCAACGGCGCAGTTGGGTCGTGTACCGCCGGAATTGCGACGGTTCATACAGAAGAGTAGTCCGCTACGCTTACTACTAAAGTTTAGGGCTGTCAATTCAGCTCTCTAACTGTAGATCGAGAAAGCACCCATAATTTTATGGTGCTTTATTTAAGCGAGGCTGTTGAAAATTCAGATCATTTCTCGTTTATGTTATTTTTTTTTCACCTTGAAAGGAGTCAAATCATGCAAGAAACTAAAGAAAATTCACTGTTTGCTGAACTCACTCCTGAAGAATCAGCTAGCGTCAACGGCGGTCACTATTATGCCAATAATCGCTACAACTGTCACCGTCAGCGCCGCCGCAGTTGGGTAGTGTACCGCCGGAATTGCGACGGTTCCTTCAGAAGAGTAGTCCGCTACGCTTACTACTAAAGTTTAGGGCTGTCAATTCAGCTCTCTAACTCTTGATTGAGAAGCACCCATAACTTTATGGGTGCTTTGTTATATCCATTGCGTCAGTCATACAGCATAAATTTCAGAACTTTCGGGGTCTGCTGAAATTTTACTGAATTAGGGTTTGCAAGTTTTAAAACATCTTTCAAATCCTGATATTTTTGAGATTTTTGAGTCTACCTAACTAATAAGCTGAAAGCGAATTAATCTCGATCGGCACTAATCTATAAACCGAGAACAGCTATTGATATCAAATCCGGTAGCATTGGAATTAATATTAACCACTGTCCTCTATCTTTGCTATGTACCTCACTTACCTAAAAATGCTGTATCATAAGTCTAAGAAAGCCTTAATTTTTAACTTATTGCTTCAGTTATCCAAACTCCCAAATTGCCAGCTCTCCACCCACATTTAACCGTGCATTATCAGCGAAAGTGAACTTTATTTCCTGATGAATTTGAGCCTTCATCGTGCAAAAAACCTTGCGAATTCGATAACTTGGAGCAACTTTCTGAGATACTTGTAAAGTAAAACCATCAGAACGATAGGTAGTAATATCTCCTACGCAAGATGAGTCACAGCCAAAGACTCGAAGTAGTAATGCTAGTTCCTCGTGTTCCGCTAAAGTCAATTCAAGATGAACTTCTGAAATGTCGTCAAATAAAGAAGTTTCGGAAGTAGCAAGGTTTTTCAGATAAGCAGCACGGTCAAAGCAACCAGCACTGGTAAGCTTGATGTTTTTATAGTCTAAATAATTCTGATGAAATTCCATCAACCACGCATTGAAGGGTTCTGTCTCAGATTTGAGCGCCAAATAATGAAACCAGGGCACTTTTCTATCTTCGGTTTGACGAACTTGCAAACCATAAAACGTTTCTTGGGCTACTAAGGATTTTAGCTTTTCATCTACAATATCAATCTGTCCTGCTTGTTTACTATTGAAACCTATACCCGAAAAACCTTCCATAAACCCTTCCACACCCCCAGGAGCAAAAAGCTCAATATAGCTATGTTTTCCCCTGAGATAAGTTCCCGCCCAACTCTCTTTATCAGTTTCTACGGTATCTCTGGATATTGTGCAGAATTCTTGGCTGATGAACTCTGATTTGGCGATCGACTCTAGCGTTTCTGTGTCGAGAGTAACATATAAATGGTTAAATTCTATTCCCATGTTTTTACTGATTGAGCCTTAGTAATACAAATTGTGGTTGTGGAACAGACAAGATGCCTGTTCATAAAAACTCTTTAACTTAAGTCGCGCAAAGGTATTAGGATTATTCATAAAATTACGAGTACATTGAACTGAGATATGGCACCATTCTCAACAACAGGCAAGATGCCTGTTCCACAAAGAGTGAGTTTTCTTGTGGGTTGGGCGTCCCGCCCGCCCATGAAAGGCTAATTGAGAATGGTGCAATATCTCAGTTGAAGGAAATTCTCGAATTGCCCAGAAGGTCACGCCATACCGACTCTTGTGGCGTGAGTCCGTCACCAGTGCGTTCAACTGATATCTTGCACCATTATCAACTACCTGTTTAGGAACGGGCAAGATGCCCGTTCCACAAAACTCAATTTTATTGTGGAACGGGCATCTTGCCCGTTCTTAACAATGGTGCAAGATGTGCGTTCAACTCTCTTTACTAGGGAGTGACCAGCTTCTCACCTGACCCAAAGTCACCGGCATCAGAAGCACCACATCAAGGGTAAAGCGGAATACCTTGCGCCCCCGACGAGTATTGTCTGGGTCGTAGAAGACAAGCTTGACATCCCAACAGTCACTGTTGATGCGACAGAACGGGCTTTTTTCCACGTTAATGGTGTCGAGTTGACGACGATCGACGATCGCCCGAGCAAAGGTCACAGCGGCTTGGAAGATGTTGGTGGCGGCGAAGTTGAGGGCGCGATCGCGCGAAGTCTGCCCCACATTGCGAAGATCGTTGTAGACTCGGTTGAGGAAGGCTGTCAGAGCCTGTCGCACGAGGGGTTCTTGGGCTTCGTCCACCTGACGGGAGATTGCCGCCATCGCCGAGTTCACCAGGGTATTGACTTTCCAGCCGTACATTCCCCGCACGTTAGGTACCGTCACTACAGGCACAACCTCACCGGAGAAAAGTTCTACCGTGCGCTTGGTGCGTCGGGCGGGTATGCTGATCCGTTCTACAAATTCATCGCTCGCTTCTGGCTCGAGTTGCCCCGCCAACATCAGCACAAACATCTCGTAGACATCCCCATCTTTTGACTCTAGGGCATATATCGTGTCTCCATCGAGGCTCAAGGTCCAGATCAGGGAACGGCTTTCATCTGGATGGCGATCGAGGTGTTCGACCATCTGACGAGGATCGTGGGGGTCTGGCGGAACCATAATGCCGTTGACTTCGGCGGGAGCCATCTGTTGTTGGAAAGTGTCGCGGCGGGTTTCATCCCCAAAGTCGTAGCCGATCGTCCCTAGGGCGTAAACGTTGCCAGAGAAGGCGGTGCTGGCTTCGACAGTGCCTGTGTCTGCGGGAGTCGCGGCGGCTGTGACGGGTTCCTCGGTTAGTGTGGCAGGGGTGGCGGGTTGCAGGGCTGGGCTGACGGCAGTGTCTGTCATAGCCGCTGCGATGCTTGCCGGGGCAGCCGTAGCGGTAGCCATGGCATAGCCTCCCCGTTCCGTGCGGGTCACTCGATCGCCCGCGAAGGAAATGGTGAAGGAGGGTCGCCCAAACAGCAGCTTCATTGCGCCGCCGATATTGACAAAGCCGCGCAGACAGCGTTCCGGTTCTTCTACAACCTTTGGGTCGCAGGGAATTGCGGTTTTGAGCAGTGCCGTTCGGACGGCTTCAGCATCGACGGGTTTGCCCTCTTGCAGTTGCAAACTCATCAGCAGCGCGGCGATTCCGGTGACGATAGGGGCGGCTCCACTGGTTCCCGTTCTGAGTCTGGGTTTCTCGGTTGCCAGTTGCGCTCCCCAAATGTCGTCACCCGGAGCCATAATCCCCTCTTCGGTATAATTGCCTCCCCAGTTACTGTAGTGGGCGGGTGGACTGCCTAGATCCATTGCTCCTACAGGCAGGGTTCCTGGCAATACACCGGGCAGACACCAGTATTCACCCAAACCGTTACCCGCAGGCCCAACAATCAGAATGTTGTTATCTAGGCACTTCTGTACGGCTTTAGCGAATAGCTCTTCCCCTTCGCCAGTTTTGGTAGGATGGCAGATCCCGCAGTGGATGATATTTGCCCCCAAATCGAGAGCTTGCTCAAAGGCACGAGCTAGGTTCAAGGGAGAGATATATTCTTCTGCTATGCCACTGGTAAGCGACAGATTAATCAGGCGACAGTGGGGAGCAATACCCGCAGAAGGAGTGTTCTCTTGACCCACAATGATGCTGGTGACGTGGCAAGTATGGTCATCAACTTTAAGACGTTGGATGAGCGTTTCTGGAAAAGCCGCTTTGAGTGATTCTTCTTTCTCCTTTTTCGTGCGATCGCTATCCTCAATTGCTCGGAAAGTCGCGTACTCTTCTGAGGAAATCGGCTCTGGAGTGTCCTCCCAGTAGGGAAAGACTTTAGAAATTTCAGCGCTCTGGAAACAGGACAGGGAGTGGTCGGGGTTCCCCTCAATAACCACAATAGTGATACGGGGGTCGCCGAGAGTTTGATTGCGAAGGTGAGCGAGTCCAGGGATGCGATCGTCGAGGTCGTGGGGGTGAAGTGCTGCCGAGAGTGGGGTTGCAGAACTTTCAACCCCACTGGCTGAAATAGCCGCAGATTCAGTTTCATTCACTACAACATCCGATTCCACTTCACTCTCGGAAGCCTCTGAGTCCATGACTTGAGTCGTCGTCTGGGATACAGATTCAGCCTCACTCACCGAAACCGCTACCTCTGTTGTCTCCACCGATTCTGTAGCTTGGGTTGAGGAACGAAACCCAACATCTAGTTCAGATGTAGGTTGAGTTGAGGAACGAAACCCAACCTCAGCAGGCTCAGGTTCCGCCTCACCCCTATCCGATTCAACCGTACTCTCCGAGGCTGCTAACTCCGCAGGCTCATCTGAGAGATTGATTTCTTGAACTGACTCAACCCCACTGGCTTGCACATCACGCTTCGGCAGCGAGCCCAACATGAACTCACCCACCGCCGACTCTTCCACATAGTCCAGACCTGCGGCTTGCCCAAAACCATCGCTATCCCCACTGCCCAACGCGCAGGGAGCCAGACCCATATTAGTTGCCACTAAATAAAGATTTTGTTGCAACGCTCCGACGTGTTTGAGCACTAACGAATAGGCCACAGAGCGATACTTGCGGAACAGTCGTCCAAACCGCGCTGTAATCACGAGAAGGACTTGCGGTTGGGGTTTGTAATAAATATATGGTTGCAAAGCAAAAACATCTTCCGATTCAGCAATCCTTTCCAATTGATGGTTTAGTGAATCGTAGTGATACAAGCCTGCATCCAACACTCGACAACGCCGCACCACTGGATAAATCTCCAGTTCATACATTGCCCCGCCGCCAGGATATGGCCGACTACCTAACTCGCCATATTCAATCGCCGCATCAAAACCGAGTATTTGCCGCCAATTTTCACCAAACCACTCCTCCGTTTGAAGAATCTCTTTGACACGGGCTGTACGATAAAGCAGTTCGCTGAGTTGTTCTATGGTGATTGGATTTGTTTCATCGTATTCTCGAATCGATTTCCGCGTTTCAATTGCTTGGGTGAGTGTAGCATCATTACACTTTAACGCTCCTAAGTTCGGACGCGGCAGTGGGACAATTTGGTGGCTCATAGGCGATTTCACCACCGGAAAATCAGACCACTGCTTAATGTTAATATCTTGTGGTGGATAGTCATGGCGACCCAAGCGGCTGCGGCTGTGGAACAGCAAGTTATGAAATTCCCAAAGCTGGAGCGAGGGAGGTTCAGGGTCAGCAGTCAGAAAGCCTGCTGCCCACAACAAATTGAGGAACTGATAGGCGGTTTCTGGCCCCAGGTAGGGCGGTGGCGTTAGTGTTGCTAAGGATTGCGGCTGGGCAAGTTGAGCCAGGATCGCACTTGCTCGCCAATCGAGGAGTTTAATCCGAAACTTTGAGAGAGGGGACTCCAGCACCATTGCGCCCTCGTGGGAATGCTGATAGGCAAAGCGGGAGAGAGTGAGGTGCGTTTGTGTCCAATAGGGTTCGGTCAGATTCAGCTCGGCAGAGTCCACCATCGGGATTGCCACTGCCAGCGGCAACACAGCGTAACTTAACCAACCTCGCTCATCCAATTGTTGTAGCATCCGCCCGAACTGTTCCCCGGCTGCCCGACCATCGAGTTCGGCTAACCCTTGCACCAGTGAGTCGGGGGTGGTGTTGCCTGCCTTGAGACGATCGAGAGCCATACCAATTCCGGGCGTTGTAGCCATAGTGAGCAAAGCGGTCGGATCGGATTCTGCCGAGCGCAGGGTGTAATGGTCTTCGGTGCTTGTCACTTGCACAAAAGGATTGAGGGAAACAGCGAAGGGATGATAGCTCATGGCGACGGATAATGGATAATGATGATTGGGCAAGTCAGTCGATGGCAGTAGCGATTGGTGAAATTATCAGAAATGAAATTTTATTTGATGTGGAAAAATTCGAGTGATGTAATATCAAAACTTATGATTTTTTTGAAACTGTTGAACGATTGCTTAATACGCTATCACTTTCTCAGTTTTCCTCTCTAACAGTTAAAACATCATAGGTAAGCGTAGTATATCTAAATCTGTTTGACATGTATCACTTTGGTTATAGAAAAAACTATAATTATTTAATCTATTACTTTCTAATTCTTGCGCTCTGGCACTTACACCAGTATATGTAATGCAATCCTGACTTTGACAAAAATCATAAATTTTATCGCCCAAACTATTAAATGCAAAATATTTTAGTATGTCTTTGATATCAAAAAAGTGAAAATGGAAGAGTGGGTCTATCTTTTGCTTAGAAAAACTCACCGCGCTAAAATCTGAAACATTAAACATATAATTTACTTTGTGTGAGTAATATTTTCTTATGTAGGCAGTGAGATCTCTTCCCAAATTTCCTTGATGGTTGTGTTTTTGTCCTGCAGAACCCGCCCATATTTCTATGTTACTCCGGCCATCCAAGAAAAGATTAAATCCTATCACAACAACATCTCGGAGCAAAACTTGTGTCAACTCAGCCGAATATATAGCACCATCAAGTGCGAGCGCTGTCATCACTAAATCTTCGTTCGATTGCCCAGGATGGATGTGCATGTATATCTTAATCACAGAATCCTGAAGTGTTGGGCGTAAGTCAATGCCGATAGTGTTATTTTCGATTTTGCTAGAGCCTATATATAGTGCTGAAAACCGCTCGAGCAAATTCCGATTAATTTTTACATCTATTCTACGTTCAATTTTGTCTAAAAAACTTGCTGCATCAATCAGCGATCTAGGCCAAGTATGTCCATAGTTAGCAACTTGAAAGTCTCCTGCAAATAAGCGATCGCCTTCAACATTACAACTAGGCTCAACACCACACGAGCCTTCTATTTTAAAAACAGCTTCTTCATACAGAGGCAGTAAAAAGCTATAAGGTACATCAAAAGCATCTCGATGAGTCCGTATAAATCTCAGACGCTGCTCTCGTAGATAATTGTGTGAAAATACAGAAGTTATCGGCATAATCGTATTTTATTCTCAAACAGTTTGTAAGTATCAAAACCCAACTAGCTGCACTCATTGAGAGTCAAGGCTATTTTATATTCATCTTTATTTCATTCTGCTTACAAAGTCATTCATGTGATAGTACATTTTTACTCTTTGGATTGAATCAGTATAAAACTCTGATTCAGGAATACCAAGATATAAATCGTGAAAGACTCGATTTCGATACTGAGCATGGACTTGGCTAACCATTTGATTTTTCAGATAGTCAACCGCATTGTTGGGAGATTTAAATTTATTGAAATAGAGAACATCACTTTTGTTCTCATTGCTAATACCGATTTGAACGCATCTACTCTCATGGAGGAGTGGAAGTGCTTTTGCAGGTAGTCTCGAAGTTAAATACGCTTGGACATCTGGTCGCTGAAGATCGGCAGCGTAGAAGGTAGGATAAACTTCTACAGCAGCTCGATTATCAAAGAAAAAGTCAAATCCTACCAATAACATCCCGTTAATTATTAAATTTTCCCAGTCGCGCTGTTCTCCGCAAAGCGATATTGCAGTTGCTATTTTTTCTGGATAATCTTTGATGGTCAAATACAACTTGATCCGCGAATTTATGAGTTCTGGACGAACATCAATAGCAAAAATCACCATATCTACTTTGGACGGGTCTAGACCTGTAGCTAAAAACTGCTTAAGCAATCGGCGATCGATCTGAATTTCTGGACGTTCTTCTACACGATGGGAGAAATAGAGAAAATGTTCGATATCTAGTAATTTAATTCCAGGATCGGAAACATGAACTTCACATAAATATGAAAAACGAGCGGGATAAAGACGATCTTTATCTATATTGCAGCAACAGGAAATAGACCCTCCTTTGCCTATTCGTTGATTTCCGACAAGTCCCTCAAACAAATTCAATAAATAGGAATTTTCCATATCAAAAATTTGCTTATGCTGCTCGATATAACGCAAATTTTCCTGATGGCGATTTTGAGCATGATTGTAGGTCAAACCAGAAGGTCGTATCGAGCTTTTAGCTTTGACTATCGTCGGTTTTACTGCTTTAATATCAGCAAAAAGTAGAGGTAAATAGGGGTGCATTAAGTTTGCAGCAGTCAGACGTAAAGCGAGTGCAGGCATCTTAACAGTTTGGTTTTCATCGTATTCAATGGCTTGAAAACCTGCCTGCTGGACAAACTCAACCAAGTTTTTAAGAGGAATAACATAACTACCTTGTAATTCTTGCCGATTAATTTCATCAAGCGCTCGTTGCTCTAGTGGCGAGAGGGGCGGCTCTTTAACAAAAAGACCCGTAATGTATAGGGTTCCCCCCGGACGAAGGACGCGCTTGACTTCCGCAAGGACTTGGGGTAATTGATTAGAATATTTGATGCTGTCGTTGAAAAATACCACATCAAAGACTTCGTTTGGAAAAGGTGGAGAATGAAAATCACCTACTTGCACTCGTACCCGATCGACCAAGTTGGTTTGAGCAATCCGAGTTTGGGCTTCTGCTGCTTCCACTTCAGAAATCGTTAGACCCTCAATCCGCGTCCCAGGAAACGATTGGGCGATGTGGATAGCTGGAATTCCAGCTCCACAACCCGCATCAAATATATAGTTTCCAGGCTGTATCCCCATGCGAGCTGCTAAACCAAGATTGTGCGATCTCGCTACTGCATCAGGAACCATTCGACTGAAGTTGATGGAGTGATTGTTATAAAAAGTACGAACTTTTTCGACTTCAGGTGTCTGGTTCAAATGAGTAGTAACACTAGAGCTAATGTAATTATTTGACATGGTGTTCTCTGGGGATAACTTGCGGAAAGATAAAATCTGAATGGCTGGGTTGTGAGTTTGAATACATCTTGTTGAATTAAAGAAGACGAGGCAGATGAAGGAAGGTAAGACTTGAGAGAAAGTCGGCTTTCCAAGCATCCTTAGCCTCGTCTTTAGCCTCAAGACTAGCGTTCTTTAGTTCCTATAGTTAGGACAGTGAACTGCCATTTTCCCAAATGTGGACTAGCCTTAAGATGCAATCTGCTTGCAATTAACAGCAAATCGGAGATCTTTAAGCATCACCATCTACTGAGCAGATGAAAGACGCATCTACTGAGCAGATGAAAGACGCATCTACTGAGCAGATGAAAGACGCATCTACTGAGCAGATGAAAGACGCATCCGCACCAGCATCGCCTAGAGCTTCTTCAGACAATTCAGCCAAGTAGCTGGGTAGTTTACCACTGATGCCACGGATCACGGGTTTGCCTGGGTTAGGCAGGATGTTCTTCTTATTCATCGGAATAATCCTCATTTTGTTGCTGAGTTTATTGACCCGTTGGGGTGGGCCAGTCCCCTTCTTCGTGAGAAGAAGCTTCGTCGGGCGACATCCGGTACGTAGCGAAAGCGAGTCGCCCGAAAACTTTAAAAAACTTAAAATGGCATCGGTGTGGGGTTCATTTGAGCCTCAGCGAGCGGTTCATCTCGCCACCCCAGCTTCACCGGCACATCATAGAGCCGCCCCGACCCAAACCGCGACCAAAAATGCCGCATTCCTGGCACAATCACCTTGACCACATTCAAACCAATGTCCGGTCGTGTTTGATCTACCACCAAGGTCTCTAGACCAGCTTCTTGGGCAATCTTCACACAGGTCATCACCTCGGTGTAAATATCATCCCCCCAAAGTTTGGGGTAATCCTGGGCAGTCTTGAGGGCTTGAGTAGAATCGGGAACCAGATAGGGATGATCTGCTAGCGTCGCAGTCAGTAACCAATTTGTCGCCTCGCCCTTGAGGTTCTCGTCTGGCACTTTATCAAGTTCCCAGCCAATTTGGTTCACTTCTGTAAGGGCGCGGAGGATGGCAATGCTTGGGTCTAAGTGCGCTCCAAAGCCAAGAACCAGTCTTTCCGAGCTTCCACTTTTCCGATTCGATACTCCCACAAAGGCTGGAATACCTAAATCTGCTGTCAAATCCAGAACCCACAGATCTCGATCGCTTTCCTGATAGAACTGTTGCAACTGGACAAAATACGGCTCATTAAAGCTGCAAAGATCCACCGCTGGACGGCTCAGACGGTTGTACCACCACAACGCCACACTGTCGCGTTCCACCAGTTCCAAAAACCCTTGTAGGATTGCTTCTTCCAAGGTATTGCCTGCTGCGTTCCCATTAGAGTCATTTCGGCAGAAGTGGTGATTTGGTGGCGACGGGTAGTGGTAGTAACACATCGCTATGGGTACATATTTATGGGTCTGCTCCGTTAGTGACCACATTGGTGTCCAATCGATCGCTTGGCTAGGAACGAACCGCTGGGGAATCCAATCATGAGCCACGGTTGCCCGCTCATTGAGCATGTCCCGGTTAGCATACTGCGCCTCGCTAAAGCACAAACACTGCTCTGGATGAATCGCCAAATCTCCTAGTTCTGCGAGGGTTGCCCATTTACGGGGTTCGTCCCCCTGAAAAATAGCCGAATAACGTTCTACTGCCTCACACAAACCACTCGCTCGTGATTGGCTATCGGTCTTACCCTTACCGGAACTCTTATGGCGCAAGGTATGGCGTAGACCACGCAGGGAGGTAGAACTGCCGAAGCTATGCCCCGCCCGGTAGGTATGTACCAACGGATTAGCTGGGTCAGATATTCGCACCAGTTCCGTTACCACTCCCGTTACGGGGCCGATCAAGTGCTGGTATTTCTGCAAAGTCTGTTCGGGAGTGGCGGCCCGGTGACCACCATCGTGGGTGAACTGCTTGCGGCGCGATTCTAGCTTCAGCGGTTCAAACCCTCGCCGCTGCAAAATTTTTGGGTCACCACAGGTCGGACATTGCGGCCGCTTAATCAAGATATGACTTTTCAAGTCCAGGATCGTCTGGTTGAAGGTGATAACCTTGCCGTCCAGCGTGGGGAAGCGTGCCGTTCCCGGCGCAGTGGCATTGACGTGTTGCTTGACAATCCACTTCGCTATCTCAGTCGCGGCAAACTGTAACCCCGTTTGCAGGGTCGAAGGCAGCGTCGCCCGTGCTGTGGGCAAGCAGCCTAATACACTTCCGTTTTGACCGTTGCGCTGCTGTTGGGCTTGTTTTTGCCGCAATACCGACGACTCAACTTCGCGGTTGCCCCCCAGCCGATGAGCCAGACAGCCCCAACAGCCTGTCTTTCCGGGAACAAACACTGGGCCCAACCACAGGACACTGCCCACCGGCTTGACGAGCAGCCAAGTTTGTTGGCGCTCCAGAGCCTGCTTGTTGATGGCTGCTAGTTCCGGCTGCAAATAGTCATCGGTCAAGACGATGTTGAGCGCCGCTGAGGAATCCGCGTCTGTGGGGTTTTGCACCGGAATGCCCATGTCCCGCAGGGCAGTTCCCAGGGCAGCAACAGTTACTTCACTGATGTTATCGCCCACCGCTGTCAGCATGACCGGCTGCTGTAGCCCCTCGGCCGCTACGGGGGGTGCAATCCCTAACTCGCTCCAAAATGCCGCCACTTCCGAGGATAGTTCCGGGGCTACCTCGGTTAGGTAGCCTTTCTCTGCAAGGCGATCGAGCACATAGTCAATATATTCCGCCGGGACTTCTCCATCAAGCTTTTCGACAATCTGCTCTAGGGTATGTTGCCCATTCAGCAGAGGCACGATTTGGCAGTAGAGTTGCCCGGTGAGGGCGTGGTTGCTCTGTTCGCCAAGCAGGTAGACTTGCTTTGGCTCGATCGCCTCGACATGAAAGTGCGGCTTAATTTGGAGGAGTGTGGTGGATTGCATAGAGCGAACAGTCAGTCATTAAGTGGACGATAACTAGACAGGCTAGGGATTAGGCCCAGATGCGGCCCCGGCGGAAGGGTTTAGGGTGTCTCTGTGCCTTCTTGGCTTGCTTCTTGCAGTAGTCGCACCAGTAGGAATAATCTTGCAGCCCGGTCTGGGAAGTAGGTACGTAAGACTTTTTCTCTTCTGGAGGGGAGGAGACTTCCGAGGGTGTTACTTCTTTAGTCTCCTTAGCCACCGTTTCCTTTTTCTCATTAGCCATAGTTTCCTTAGTTTCCTTGGGTGTTTCGGGTGTTTGGAGGGTTTGCGGTTGCTGGGGTGCCACAACTCCCTCTAACTTGAGGTAGTCGATCCGGTGTGCCCCATCTCTCGACCCACCAGCAGTGGTCAGGGTCAGGGTATGTTGCCCAGCGCTGAGGGCTGGCAAGGGAATCTGGGTTTTGGTTGGCTTGCCTGACCCGACCCCGACGAGCTCGGTCACTGGCTCACCATCAACCCAGAGGGTGTCAACTTGAGAGCCAAAAAAGTTGTAAAAGAGCGTAAGTTCGCCGGTGCTGTAGCTGTGGGCAAGGGTGAATTGGATATTCAGTTTGTCGGTGGAAAAAAGCTGCTTTCCTTTGCTCTTTGGTTTGGTCTTGCGACCGGGAACCACGAGCAACGATGGCATCTGGGGCTGGTTGATCGGGTCTCGATCTGACCCAATAACGTAAGTAAATTCATCTTGCCAGCCGCCTACCTGCGAAAACTCCTGAGCTCCTTTACCAGCTTGACCAATTTGCCATAGGGTTTCAGTTTGCTGAGGCATCATGATTAGGGGCCGATCGGTGGCTCATTAATAAAATCGTCCCAGGCCCGCAAAGCCGCCCCAGCCCTGGCTGGCTGCACTCTGGCTGGCACTAGAGTACATCACTTGGTTCAAACTGCGGTTGGCATAGGCTGAAGGATCGTTATAGTTAGCGCCATGGAGCAGATCCATCCGAATATGCACCAAATCGTCGGTAAGACCCTCTTCCACATCCACGCACAGCGCAGGCTGGATGAAATGAGGCCGTTTGACGGGGGGAGACAATACAGGAAGTCGCATGGTTCAGGATTCTCCGTATGGATAGGGTGAACAAATCTAGATATCTTGGCGAGAGTGCATTTTGTTGTAGCACTCTCACCCCCATTGTATTGCCCTTTAATACGGTGAAGACCAAGAACGAACTTCGCCCAATGTGACCGGAATCAGATCGCTGACATCAATGGTGAAGCGGAAAATCTTCTTAGCACGGCGGTTGTTTTCAGGGTCGAAGAACTTCAACTTCACATCCCAGCAGTCGCTATCGAGGCGACAGAAGGGACTTTTCTCAACAGTAACGCTGTCGAGTTCCATGCCGACGGCAACCGCTTCGCTGAAGGTTCGGGCGGCTTGGAAGGCGTTGGTGACGGAGAAGTTGAGGGCGCGGTCTTGGGAGGTGATTCCCAAGTTGCGGAGGTCGTAGTAGATGCGGTTGAGGAAGCCATCTAAGGTGTTGCGGATGCGGTCTTCATCAGCAGTGCCCTCTTCAGCTTGAACCGCGTCCATCGCTGCGCTGACCAAGCTGTTGACTTTCCAACCGTAGATGCCGCGGGTGGTTTGGGGTTCAATTACCGGGACAACTTGACCGGAGAAGAGCTTGACTTTGCGCCCGGTCAAGATGCCCGGTATGCTGACGCGCTCCACGTATTCGGCATCGTTTTCGGGTTGGATTTGACCGGATAGCAGTTCGTGGAGAGCGCGGTAGGACTCGGCGCCGAAGGGACCGGTGGGGTCGATCGCATAGACGGGAGTCAGTTCAATGTTAAGCGTCCAAATGAGCGATCGCGCCTCAGAAATATTCTCGCCCAGGTAGTCCACCATCTGACGGGCGTCGTAGGGGTTCGCCGGCACCATCACCCCTCCCCCTATGTCAAACGGCGGCATCAGTTGCTTGAACGAGTCCCGGCGGGCTTCGCTTCCGAAGTCGTAGCCGAGGGTTCCTAGGGCATAAACAATCTGACCGAGCTCCGGAAGTTCGCTGGGGGCTTGGCTGGCGGTGACGGAGTTAGCAGTGAAGTTGGGCATCATTGGTGGTTGGGTTACAGGTGTAGGAAACGATTGCATCAAGTTTTGCAAGTTGGGGGTGTTGCTAGGGAAAGCCTCAGCCGCTCCTGGCTTGGCTCCAGCAGCAACCAAACTAGGAGCCGGTTGCGCTCGATCGGCGGCGGCAGTTGTTTCACTGGCGTTGGTTAAGCCGCCACCACAACCGCAGCCTGCTGCTTCTACTTCTGATGCACCCACCGATGCGAAATTCTCAGACATATTTCCTCCTTTTTTTAATAACGTTATGGCTCCAGGGATGTTCAGTCTGCCCGCCAGACACCGACGGGTTTCTTCTGGCAAGTCAGGGTCGCAGGGTAAGGCACTCTGCAACAACACTTGACGAATTTTTTGGGGGTCGGGGGTTTCTCCCTGCTCCCGCTGAAGACTCAGCAGCACGGCTGCTACACCTGTGACAATCGGAGTGGCGAAGCTCGTACCGCTCAGGCGGTCGGTGCCACCACCGGGTTTAGCTCCCAGGATGTCCTTGCCAGGGGCCAGGATGCCTTGGTCTTTGTAGGCTTCGCCCCAGTTGCTAAAGTCCAGGGGTTTGCCATCAGCATCCATCGCCCCGACCGCCAGCACAGAGGGCAAGGCAGCCGGTACGTGCAAGCAATCACAACTATTGTTGCCAGCCGCAGCGACGAGCAAGACGTTGTTCTCTCGGCACAAACGGACGGCATTCTGTAACCAGCCATCGGCCTCGCCATAGTCGGTCAGTTGACCCCCACTCAGGTTGATAACGTGGGCGCCGGCATTGACTGCTTGCTCGATCGCCCTAGCCAAATCTAGCTGGGAAGTTTTGAGGCGATCGTCAGCAAAGACTGGCACAATGATCCCCTTACATTTGGGAGCTATCCCCTCCACCGGACTGCCCGGTTGCCCAAAGATAATGCTGGCAACGTGGGTTCCGTGGGCGGACATATTGCCACCGATCTGGGCCTCCCCTTTAACCAAGGTGGGCAGATACGTTAAGTCGGCGCCTTGGAAGCAAGGATGAGTCTGGTCAACAGGACCATCCAAAACGGCAATACAAATACTACTATCTCCCTGGGACACCGTACTTAATGTATCTAGCATTTAAACCTATTCCCAACACTAATCAGCATAGAGTAGTTTTTTTACAGTATTGATTGATACCTGGGTTTTCACCTTCAAACTAAGGCAATGATACGCAGGCTGCTTGAATTTTAAGCATTGAACTAAAATTTTCAGCGCAGTTCCTTGAAACCTAGGGATTAGTTAGAGTGCTGCACAATCCCAGGCCCCGATGAGCGAACTTAGAATGGCCGAGGCTCGCTCGTCTAAGTGGGCTAGCTGCTGATTGTGTAGCGGTATACTTAAGCGCTGGGAATATATAAACATACTCAAAATTATTTACGCAAGGGGGGTAACAAAAATTTTTTTTCCCCGGAATAGACATTGAGGGGCTGTATTCCCTACCCAGTGGAACTTTAAGAAAATTTGCCCGTTCTAATTCAAGTTAACATTACTTAACATCATGGCCAACCAGATGGAGTTTGAAGCCAAAAAACCAATCTACAGAAGTCTTTCCTCTGGCTGCAATCCCTTTGAAGACTTTGTGCTGTTTAATCTGGACTTCCCCCATACAAATGTACTAACAGTTCTAAAACTCTTACTAGACAAAGGATGCAACTGTTGAGCTTAAATTTTGTACCGATTTATCAGCAATAGCTGACGCAGGATCTCGCGCTCAATTGTTGTAGATTCAATCTAATTGCCGATCGCAAACAGATATCAATCATCTACATGGGTACACAATTTTTAACTCAACAATTAAAACCTTTGTGATAAAAGGCTTGTGAGCCTGTGTAAGTATATTTGCAGGGGGAAGTTCAGTTTAATGTTGCGGGGTTGGGGCAGAAATACACTTGCCGGAGCTCGCCCGAATCTAGAATACAACGAGACAAGGAAAGACGCTTTGGCCCTTGCCCGATCTCGATCTTATATTTTGTTTAAGTTCCCTTAATTTAGTTAAAAAAATTTTAATAAAGCCAGCACCCATAATTTTATGGGTGCTTTTTGCTGATTGGCCAGGCAGCGGTGGGTATTGTTCTTTAGGCTCTACTTATTTGAAAAAATGCTAAAAAACATCCCATTTTTCCCAGGGATACCATTCTACGGAAAAATCAAGAATTCTCTGAAATATCAGGTTGTTCTCCAGCAGAGCGAAGAAGATTGCGGTGCAGCTTGTCTGGCTTCGATCGCTAAATTTTACGGACAGAATTTTACAATTAGCCGCTTGCGAGAATTTGCGGGTACCGGCAAACAAGGGACGACTTTACTGGGCTTGAAACAAGGTGCTGAGGCGATCGGCTTTAATGCTCGATCGGTGCGAGCGGCCGCTGCAATTTTAGACAAGCTCGATGATGCCCCTCTACCGATGATTATTCACTGGAGCGGCTATCACTGGGTTGTTTTGTACGGCAAACAGGGCAACAAATATGCGATCGGCGATCCGGCTGTCGGTATGCGCTACGTTTCTAAAGCAGAATTAGCAGCAGGTTGGACAGATTGGCTGTCCTTGCTAGTAGAACCCGATGCGGAGCGGTTTTTTGCAGCAGCAGACGGTCAACCCCCCGCCAATTCCTTACAAAAATGGATGCGCCGGATTGGGATTTACCGCCAGATTTTAATGGAAGCATTTTTGCTGAATGCAGTGTTGGGTTTGCTGTCGATTTCTTCGCCTTTTCTAGTTCAACTGCTCACCGACGACATCCTGGTGCGGGGCGACAGACAACTCCTGGCGAGTGTGGCGATCGCAGTTATAGTTATGAACCTGTTTAGCAGCAGTTTAGAATTGGTACAGTCCAACTTGATCGCTCAGTTCTCCCAGCGTTTAGAATTGGGATTAGTCATGGAATTTGCGCGCAAATTCCTGCGATTGCCTTTGAGTTTTTACGAAACCAGACGCAGCGGAGAAATTGTCAGTAGATTGCAAGATATCCAAGAAATCAATAAATTAGTTTCTCAAGTCGCTATCAGCTTGCCCAGTCAATTTTTTATAGCTGTAGTTTCTTTTATTTTTATGTTATTTTACAGCAAGGAACTGACGCTGGCAGCTACAGTAATTGCTGTGCTGATGACTGCCTCTACAGTCGTGTTTCTGCCAGTATTGCAGCACAAAACGCGCAGTTTATTTGTCCTAGAAGCAGAAACTCAAGGCGTTTTAGTAGAAACTTTTAAAGGCGCGCTGACCGTCAAAACTACTAGCAGCGGTCAGCAACTTTGGGAAGAATTTCAAACCCGCTTCGGTCGCTTAGCAAAGCTCACTTTTCGCACTACACAAATTGGCATTCTCAACAATATATTTTCGGGTTTTGTTGCTTCGGCTGGCAGCATTACTCTGCTGTGGCTTGGGAGCGGTTTAGTGATTGACAAGGTATTGAGTATCGGTCAGTTGCTAGCGTTTATTAGCATGAATCAAAACGTTACTACTTGGGTAAACTCCTTAGTCGGATTTTCGGATGAAATGACTCGCGTCCAGACAGCAACTCAACGGCTTTCTGAAGTCATCGACGCTGAACCGGAAACTAAAAACGATATTAATAAACCTTTTGTAACCGTTCAGGATCGCGACGGTATTGTTTGCAAGGGTGTTAGTTTTCACTACCCCGGCAGACTTGACTTGCTGGAAAATTTTTCTGTCACGTTTCCCGGCGGTCAAGCAATTGCTTTGATCGGCTATTCCGGCTGCGGAAAAAGTACGCTAGCTAAAGTAATTGCCGGTCTGTATCCGCTGCAATCTGGTAATATTAGAATTGGCGGTTACAACTTGCAGGATTTGTCTCTCGACAGTCTGAGAGAGCAGGTAGTATTGGTTCCTCAAGAAGCGCATTTTTGGAGCCGTTCGATTCTCGAAAATTTTCGTTTGGGCAATCCAGATATCAGCTTTGAACAGATTGTGAAAGCGTGTAAAATTGCGGGTGCGGATGAATTTATCAGCCAATTGCCGGATAAATATCAAACAGTTTTAGGGGAGTTTGGAGCGAATATTTCTGGCGGACAAAGACAAAGATTGGCGATCGCCCGCGCCATTCTCAACAACCCACCCGTATTGATTTTAGACGAATCTACCGCAGGGCTTGACCCCGCAAGTGAAGCGGAAGTCTTAGAAAATTTGTTGATGTACCGGCACGGGAAAACGACGATTTTTATCAGTCACAGGCCGCGAGTGATCGATCGCGCCGATTGGATTATCATGTTAGAACGCGGCCGGTTGAAAATGCAAGGCTCGGCTGCAAAATTGCGATCGATTCCAGGAGACCATTTAGAGTTTTTGCATCCTTGAGCGAGTTAATAAAACGACAGGTTGAAATCTGTCGCTACACAAACAAAACCCGCCTGCGCGGATTGATTGAATACTCTTAGAGTCCGCTCAGGCGGAGGAAAGTTTGTGTAGACGCGAATTATATGAGACTTTTGGCTAATGTATGAAAGGTGAAAACCCTCATACATATTTACCATGAATAGCGAGAATGATTGTATAATTAAAACCACATTAAATAATCTATTATGACTCTTCACCCGCGTGATACAGCAATCCTTGCAGGAGTCGTAAATTTTTGACACCACCACAACCCTCCCCGAACCCGAGGGGAGTCCGTAAGAAATTCACAAATGATGCGAGGATTGCTATATCGTTTGCGGTTGCATCGGAATCATAAAATCGAGTCAACAGTCAACAGTCAACAGTCAACAGTCAACAATCATTTCGCTCGTGCAACCCGAATTGAGATCGCTCATGACTAATAACTTCTCTAAGATTCTTGAGCCAAAGTACACCGATCGCACAATCCGAAAAACTCCAAAGTGTGATAATAAATCTTGAAAGAATGAGATTTTTGTAGTTGGCTTTCTAAGTGGTGGACGGGGCATTCGTCGATGGTAATGGAGGTGCCGCATTCCAGACAAGTTAGGTGGTGTTGGTCTTGGTGGGCGGCACCGTAGAGAGATTCGCCACTAGCGAGGGTTCTGACGTGAACGAACCCCTCTCGCTTTAAACCGTCGAGGGAGCGGTAAACGGTTGCTAGGCCCATGCTGTGGTCGCTGTTACGCAGTTCTAAGTAGATATCTTGCGCTGAGAGCGATCGATTCAGGACTTTGAGCAAGTTTAAAATACGCTCCTGACTGCGGGTGTGGTTGGTTCTCATAATTTTTTTCTCGAATCTGCTGGAATCAAATCTGTCCCTATTTCTAGGCTATCTTACTTGGGCGAACCAAATGGCGATCGGCGCGCAGCTCGGTTGTAGAATACAATGGGGCTAACTTTCACATCACCTACCGCAACATTCCCGTGACTCAGAAATATCTTGCCCAAATCTATGTTACCCTCCGCGCTTCTGTTTTAGATCCAGCCGGCACTGCCGTACAGTCTGGTTTGCAACACATGGGATACGACAATGTTGAGCGTGTGCGAATCGGGAAGTACGTTGAATTGACGCTGACTGCTGCTGGTGAGTCGGAAGCCCGCGAACAACTCGATCGCGTTTGCGACCAACTTTTGGCCAATCCAGTGATTGAAAATTATCGCTTTGATTTGACTGAAATTCCTGTTGCTGTGGAGACAGCGGCGGCCTAAATGCGATCGCCCCTAGGGTGT
Source organism: Oscillatoria nigro-viridis PCC 7112 (assembly GCF_000317475.1). Classification (NCBI taxonomy): domain Bacteria; kingdom Bacillati; phylum Cyanobacteriota; class Cyanophyceae; order Oscillatoriales; family Oscillatoriaceae; genus Phormidium; species Phormidium nigroviride. The sequence continues at coordinate 4,303,696 of NC_019729.1, read as the reverse complement.
GTTTTTTTGCCCCGGAGATTCCCCCTAACCCCCCTTAATAAGGGGGGGACAAGAGGTTCTCAAAGTCTCTGTTAAAACGCGGGGACTCGGAGCATTCAAAGTCTCTGTTAAAACGCGGGGACTCGGAACACTCAAAGTCCCCCGCGAGGGGGATTTAGGGGGTTCTAGACTTTGATACAAGGGAGAGAAACATAAGATTTTAGTCTTAAGTTGACACCTCTTCCTTCTTCCTTCTTCCCTCTTCCCTCTTCCCTCTTCCCTCTTCCTTCTTCCTTCAGCTTATGAAATTTGGAGTTATTGTTTTTCCGGGTTCAAATTGCGATCGCGATGTGGTGTGGGTGACTCAAGGGTTACTGCACCAACCGACGCGCATGATTTGGCACGAAGATACCGATATTTCGGATATTGATGTCATTGTAATTCCCGGCGGTTTCAGTTACGGAGATTATTTGCGGTGCGGCGCGATCGCCCGTTTTTCTCCGGCGATGCGGGCTACTGCGGAACACGCGAAACAGGGCAAACTTGTACTGGGTATTTGCAACGGTTTTCAGGTGTTGACTGAAGCTGGTTTGTTGCCCGGTGCTCTGGTGCGGAATGCGGGATTGAATTTTATTTGCGATCGCGCTTCTTTGAAAGTCGAACGCGGTAATACTCGTTGGACTGCGGCTTATACTACGGGTGAAATCATCGATTTGCCGATCGCCCACGGTGAAGGCAACTATTATGCTGATGCGGATACTTTAGCAGAACTAGAAGAACACGAGCAAGTGCTATTTCGCTACTGCACAGAGGCGGGCAAAATTAGCGATGCTGGGAATCCCAACGGTTCGTTAAATAATATTGCCGGTATTTGCAATCGCCAAGGCAATGTGTTAGGAATGATGCCGCATCCTGAGAGGGCTTCCGATCCGATGTTGGGGGAAACTGATGGGGTGAAATTGTTTCAAGGGTTGTTGATGGCAACTGTTGCTGCTGTTTTGTAGTTGATATTTGGGGTGTCTATAATTTTATGAACAGGCTTTCCGGCCTGTTCCACAACAGATTAAATTTATTGTGGGGCGGGCCGGAAAGCCTGTTCTTGACAAGCTTTAACTGGTTCCCAGGCTCCAGCCTGGGAACCTATATCCAGAGGCTGTGCCTCCCTTTAAAGCGACGCACCCTACAAAATTAAAAATGCTAAAATGATTTGAGAGTCAATACATCGGAAAATAGTCCTATGCCTTCACCTTTTCCTGGAATGGACCCCTACTTAGAACACCCCGATTTCTGGCAGGAAACTCACAATCGATTGATTATCGCGATCGCTGATACCATTATGCCTCTAATTCGCCCTAAATATGAGGTGGCAATTGACAAACGAATCTATGAAATTACCGATCTAAATGAAAGTAACGACGAGTCCCTTTTAGTAGGTATCCCCGATGTCGCGATTAAGCGTCAATCTAATAACCCGAATATTCCTGCAGGTTCAGTTGCCACTGTAAGTATAACACTTCCGACTACCGTTAAAGTGCCTGCTCCTGAAAAAATTAAACAGACTTACCTGGAAGTGCGAGAAATGGCAACTAAACAAGTTGTCACCGCAATTGAAATTCTTTCTCCCGTGAACAAACGTAGTGGAGAAGGAAGAATTACTTATCTCAAAAAACGCCAGAGTATTTTAGGTAGCTTAACCAATTTAGTCGAAATCGATTTACTACGAAAATGGGAATCTATGCCCATTCTTAATAATTCTATTCAAAGCGATTATCGGATTTTAGTCAGTCCCAGTAATCGCCGTCCGTTTGCCGAACTTTATGCTTTTAATCTCCGCGATTCTCTACCTATATTTCCGCTTCCCTTGCGCGAGGAAGATGTAGAACCTATTGTTAACTTACCAGAATTATTTGCAGGTGTTTACGATCGTGCTGGCTACGATTATCGGATCGACTATAATCAAGAACCCGTACCGTCTCTATCGGAAGAAGAGCGGGTTTGGGCTACCCAACTTTTGCAAGAAAAAGAACTTCGAGATAATTAATTATATTTTACTTTATATCCTGTGCTTAGTCGCGACCGACAATCTCTAAATCAACTTGAAATTTTCGCAGCGACGCACCCTACAAATATCTCGCATCTTAGCTATGATAATTCACGCAATATTGTTTCTACCGTCACATCTGGCAGACCAAGTAACTGAGCGATTTGGCATGGTTCGATACCTTGACTGTGCAATTTGCAAACGACATCAGCTACATCAATTTCGAGGCGTTCGATCTGAGTTTTGAATCTGGATTCAGTGGCGTATTTGTTATCAGATTTGCTAGGCCCAGAAAGACAGGGGTTGAGGTTGAGGGTGTGGACGTATTCGACGTATTGAATATAATCTCTGCCGAAGTTTGAAGTATTGCTAATATTTCTGCGATCGACAGCAGCTTTGAGATTGCCTTTTTGCATCTCTTCATCCATCACTATCGAGAGAGTTTTGAGTAACTTGTAGCCGACTTCTCGGACGTATTTGGTAGTGTAGCGGGTGTCACGAGCGATAGCTTCGTAGGTTTTACCATCATACATTCCCTGAAACAGTAGCCGTTGCAGCGTGTTGAGATGTTTGCCTGTTTTTTCAAATATTAGACCATCGACCAATTTCAGCAATTCGTTATCGTCAGGGACGGCTTGCAACGGGCGATCGTCGTTGGGCTGCATGGGTTAAGTGAAGAAATATAAAGTTAAGGAAACTTCGGGCTTTTTCAGTCTTTTTCGGGCTTTTTCAGCCATGACATAGATGAGACAGGTGAGGTAGATTTCTTAAATCACCAACACAAAGCAACAGTGTATGCCTGACAATTTAGCTTTGCTGGACAAGAACGATGAGATATTGAACGGTAGCAGCGCCAAGAATCAAGCGGATTGCGGCTGTGGCTCGAAAAAAGCCACGACTCAAGAGACGGTATCGAATGCTCAGAATATCCAGAATATCTTTAGCTTGGGAAGCAACGATACGCTAGAAAGTTCGATCGCGCCAGACTTTTTCAATGGTAACACGGGCAAGGACTTTATCTCCGGTAGTGTTGATGGGGATATCGGGCGATCGAGTTCTCAAGTCAGCATTGGATCGCTTTCTGCCGATGGTAGTGCATACATTTTAACTGAGCAAAGCGACACATTTACAATTCCCCTTGGCTTGCTGGATACTCTCATCGGCGGTTTGCGGGGTTTAGGCGGTGCGGATTCGATTACTGGTTCCGAATCTGGGGATGTCGTCTATGGCGACGAAGGAAATGACCGAATTGAGGGCCGAGGTGGTGCTGATTTGCTCTACGGCGGCTTGGGAAACGATTTTCTCAGTGGCGGTGCGGGCCAAAACGGTCTGCTTGGCGGTGAGGGTGCAGACACCTTGCAGGGTGGTGAAAGTGCCGATGGTGTCAACGGAAACGCAGGTGATGACGTAATCTTCGGTGCAGGCGGAGACGACTTTTTGCGGGGTGGTCGCGGTAACGATATTGTGAATGGGGAAGATGGCGATGACTTCCTGATTGGCGATTTGGGCAACGATACCCTGACTGGTGGTGCGGGTCAAGATGTGTTTTTTCTGCGTTATGAACAGTCTTTAGGATCTCCTACTTTTGACTTAATTACTGACTTTCAAAGAACGATCGATTTTATCGGACTTAGTACAAATCTTCGGGAATCCGATATTGTTTTGGAGTCGAAAGTGCAGCCGTCTGGTGGTTCTGCTGTGGATATTAAGGTGGCTGCAACAGGGGCTTTGTTAGGTACTGTTTTGGGAGTGACACCAGATGATTTAAGTGGTCGTTTCAGACCTTATGATGTGGAACCAGAGCGTCCTGAAGATAAAGTCACAATTGATTTACCGGAAGTAAAAAAGCTATCTGACACCAGATTTCAGATGGAATTTCCGGCGAGTGATGGTAGCAAATATACAATTGTTTTTCAAGATGATGCTGACGGACGTTTCGTAGAATCAGTTATATTTGTACCCAATCGTACAACGGGTGTTCGTGGTAGTACAACGCGCTTGAATCGAGATGGTACAAGCGCGGATGTCACTCTTGAAGGCTCTAATGAAACTGTACGAGTTGAGTCTCGCCAGAACGCTGAAAATGGCAATCAGGATGAAGGTGTAATATCGCGGATCAAAGATGGTCAGATTATTGACTCTGTAACTGTTCCTCTGCCAATTGAGCCGACCGTACCTACTAATCCTGAGCCAGTTACTCCTCCGACCGTTGGTCAACCAGATTTTGCGACAAATTGTCAGCCGCTTAAAGACTTCTGTGAAGGAATTGGCAAAGTGGCTAAAGTGGTGGATTTTGTTGCTAACGTTGCATTAGTTACTGGTATATTGTTTGCTGCTCCTAGTGGGGGACTTAGCGCATCACTTGACGTTATTGGACTAGGATTGAAGGGAGTATCAACGGCGTTGACAGTCATTGACTACAGTTGCAAACTTCTTACAGGTAGCGATAAAGACCTTGGTGATGCGGTAATTGACCAATTGAAGGGAATAGGAATTGAAAAAGCTCTCAAATCCGCAGGACTTGCAGAAGACTTAGAAAATGCTGTAGGAGGTACTTTAGATTTATCTTCATCTACTAAGGATCTCATTAATTCATTTGGAAAAGAAGAGCCGACTGAACCTTCTAAAACCAACTTTTTGCCTCAGATCCGAAAGTTTCTTGCTAAAAAGTATAATTTTCCATTTGACTTTTGCGATCGACCTGCGACTACGCCTGAACCAGCACCAACTTGTTTAGGAGGAGCTTTAAACATTAAAGTAGAACTCATCCCTGACCGCATCCCCTATGGACAAACGGCACAATACACACTAGCATACTGCGATCCAATAAACGACATAGACAATTTTCTCGTAGAACTTGATACAGCAAATGGAACACAAACCAAAATCATTCCCGTTTCCTCTTCCAGTGGCACGATAAGTTTTGGGATACGAAACAAGCCAAACGCTTTTGGGGACTGTGTTACATCAGGTCAATCCGTGAGGGTTTCAGCTAGAAGTGGTAGTCGTGACTTAAATTCTATTTCAAATTTCACAAATTTTGGTCTTGATGGTGGATTACGTGATGGGCCCATTTCCAGTTACTGTGATGTAGAGTTGGTTTAAGGCCGATCGAATTTGAGAGAAATGTGCGATCGCATTTTTGGATGAATGGGCGATCGCATTTTTGGATGAATGGGCGATCGGGTTTTTGGGTTGAGGGGCGATCGAATTTGATTTGTTAGTCCGTTAGTTAGTCCGCGCCAGGGGCTAGTTGGTTCGTCGCCGAGTCCGCCAGGGGTTGAAACCCCTGTCTCATAGCGAAAGTCCTCTGAAAGAGGACTGAAGAGTTAGTTGATGTGTATCGGTTTCATGCGAATTTTCAGTCGGTTTCAACCGACTGTCTTCTATGAGACGGGGGTTTCAACCCCCGGCGGGCTGTGTCACAAAGCAGACAAATTTTCACTCGGTTTCAGGGCGATCGAATTTGAGAGAAATGTGCGATCGGGTTTTTGGGTTTATGTGCGATAGAGTTTTTGGTGGATGGGCGATCGGGTTTTTTGTCGATCGGGCGATCGAATTTGAGAGAAATGTGCGATCGGGTTTTTGGGTTTATGTGCGATAGAGTTTTTGGTTTATGGGCGATCGGGTTTTTTGTCGATCGGGCGATCGAATTTGAGAGAAATGTGCGATCGGGCAATAAGTTGTTCACCAATAAGTGATTAATGGGAACCCGATTAGTGCGATCGTTACTTGTTTCTCGGATTCTATGAGATTCAAAAAGATTGTGAGTAAAATAAACGGGGTTTGTGTCAGTTGTTTTTGTAAGTGAGTCTCGTAAAAGGTTGGTAACATATTTTTTGCGATAGGCAATCGTGTAATAATTCTGCTGCCTATCTTTTTTTACCACAACACAGCTCAATCCTTACCCCCTCTGGATTTGGGGCGGGTTGTCACCCCCCCAGCACACTAACAATCCTATTTTTTAATAGTCGCTTGCAAATAAAGCAGCGGGTCTTCAGCAACCCAACCTAAACCCGAATTGTACCGAACTTCAAAATGCAAATGAGATGGCGAAATGTCCCGTTTTCCCGTCATCCCCACAGTTCCCAAAACTTCTCCAGACTGCACTTTTTGACCGACTTTTACCGCAATATCTTTCAAATGAGCGTAGCGCGTTTGCTTCCCCGCTTGATGGTTCACCACCACTAAATTCCCGTAATCCCCCTGCGGCCCGGCAAAGGCGACAGTCCCTTCGCCCGCGGCCAAAACCTGCGTACCCTCCGACGCCAAAAAATCTACGCCGCTGTGGAAAAAAAATTCGCGCCGCGCCCGATCCAATTGCCGCCCGTAACGCAAAGCTTCCACTGCTGGCGCCGGCAGCGGAAATCCTTGCACCGATGGCGTTGCATCGGGATTGATAGAAGGCCCGATCGACCTATTCACCGCTGGCACAAACACCGTTTTCCCCAAAGGCCTGCACCCATTCGCCTCAAATAGCAAATCTGCACGCACTTTGTAAGCTTCTGCCAGTTTTTGCCAATTCCAGCCCGCAGGCACTTCTACCTCGATGCCACTGTACGGAGGAATGACGATCGCACTTCCAGCAGATACTCCACCGTCCCGCAACATCGGATTTATCCCGATCAGCGCCGCAGGAATCACATTGTACTGCCGCGCGATGCTTTCTATTGTTTCGCCCTGGGCCGCAGTGTGGCGGCGCAACCGAGACATAGCCGGACTCGGACAATCGCGGGCCGGGTCGGGGTTTTCTACAGGTGTACCTGAAGGAAGATTTGCAGGTGGGATCTCGGTATTTGCTGCCGTTTTCCCAACGGGTGCGATCGACCAAATTATTGCACCAATCAGCGGAAATAAGCGTTTAAAAGTCATTATGTACATAAAAAAATATTCATTTCGGACAGTTGACAATTTTTAAATCCTGTGAAACTGCATATTTGAAAGCTCTAGCCACCCCCCAGACTGTAAATCCCAGGCTAAGCCAAGTTAGGATGAGAATTATTACTTTGAGTCGCTCTTGGCAAATCCGGCAAAATTGCCTGTGATGCCGATGGGCGCCTGCCTGTTAACAGCTATGTTCTTGAGGAAGCGGTAAGCCCCGCCCCGCTTCCTTCCCGTCGCCAAGACAAAAATGCTTGATTCGGAACCTGTCTGCGGGGATGAGGTATTTAGCGGGAGTTATTAAATGAGTTTATCTTTTAAGCAAGCGACCCTTTATGTGACTTTGCTGTCAATCGGCGGAGGTATGGGATGGTTGGGAAATCGCTATCTGCAAGGCTCAAACAATCTGGAAACCGGATTGGTTTTGCCAGTAGTACGCCAGCAAATCCCCCCCTATGCGTCTCCTCCAGTTCTGGAAAATCGGGCGGTCGATCGCAGCAATCCCAATTTTATTGCTGAAGCAGCCGAAAAAGTCGGCCCTGCTGTAGTGCGGATTGACGCATCAAGCAAGGTGGCCAATCAAGTGCCGGAAGCTTTCAAAAATCCTTTGTTTCGTCGGTTTTTTGGGGAGAATTTGCCGCAGCCGGAAGAACGAGTCAAGAGAGGTACGGGTTCCGGGTTTATTCTCACTCCTGACGGCCGCATCGTTACTAATGCTCACGTTGTCTCGGGGACGGATACTGTCAAGGTAACGCTCAAAGACGGCCGCGAGTTTGAGGGTAAGGTGCAGGGAGTCGATCCGCTGACGGATGTCGCTGTGGTTAAGATTAATGCTAAGGAACTGCCGCAGGTGGCTTTGGGTCGATCGGACAACATTGTACCGGGACAGTGGGCGATCGCGATCGGCAATCCTTTAGGTCTCGACAATACCGTGACTGTGGGCATTATCAGCGCTACGGGTCGATCGAGTTCCCAAGTCGGCATCCCAGACAAGCGAGTCCGCTTCATCCAAACCGACGCCGCCATCAACCCCGGCAATTCTGGTGGGCCGCTACTCAATGACCAAGGCGAAGTAATTGGCATCAATACCGCTATCCGTGCGGACGCTCAGGGCTTGGGATTTGCAATTCCGATCGAAACCGCCAAACGAGTTTCAGATCAGCTATTCGCCAAAGGTAAAGCCGAACATCCCTATCTCGGCATTCAAATGGTCAGCTTGAGTCCCGCCACCAAGGCAGAACTCAACAAACAGCTCGATAATAATAAAATTACCCTCGATCGAGGCGTAGCCGTGACGCGAGTCGTGGAAAATTCCCCCGCTCAAAAAGCAGACTTGCGCCCCGGAGATGTCATTCAAAAAGTTGACGGAATTGCGGTTAACACCCCCGGGGACGTGCAAGAACGGGTAGAAAACACTGTTGTGGGCAAAGAACTCGAACTGGAAATTAACCGTTTGGGTCAAGTTCAGAAAATTAAAGTACGTCCGGGTGCTTTTCCCCTATCGGGTAGCTCCGCCGGTGGGTAATACCATTTTCGATTTTCGATGAAAGAATTGGGAATGACTTACTGCATAAGGATTTCGAGCTTACCTACAGTTGCACTCTTTTGTGAAACTGGTATTTATTTGCAAACGGTGGAGGATGAAAGATAAATCTGATTTTTAGTCCTGGAAGCAGTAACCGGGTTTTTTCACCAAAATCCTCGGTGTAGGGCGAGGGATACCCGGTTAACAGCCCGGTTTCTTAATTCCCTGTGCCTCCATGATTCAGGATTATGGATTTTTCTGAACTACTTTCATCTTTCTGGCTTCCCCAACCCGTCGATCTTTTTACTTGTCTTTGGGTGAGTTTGGTTTAATCGAGCTGGTGCTTGCTAAATTTTCTTCGAGGTGCATCCTTTGCTCCATTTGCCTCAAAAAATACCCTGTCATCATCGCTGAAGCTAGCAAACCTGCTAAGTTTTCGCGATCGGTGGTAATTTCGACGTTAAAATTTTCTGAAGGCAAAACGCCGACAAGTCCTTGAACGTTATGAGAGATTATTTCTCTGATATCGGGGCTGACGGACTTGGCGACGCGGGCTAGAACCTCCGGGGATTGGTGTTGGAGGTACTTCAGCAGTGGATTGACTGCGGTTTGTTGGGCATTGGATGTGTCAAAGTCAGGGTGAAAAACCATTTGGCGATTCTTAATTTCTGGCTGGTTACATTCTACTTCAAACTACTCGTCATTGTTTGGGTACAAATTTGCCTGAAAGTCAATTTGCAATTGTTTTGGCAGTTGGTCTACTTGAAAGTACCGATGAAATTTCTCGGTAACTTGTAACCAATACGACCGCCCTTCAGTGGGCCGCCGTTTGCGGACGAAACCCATTTCTACAAGTTCCTGCACTTGTTGGTAAGCTCCTGAACCTCGCAAGTTAACTAAATCTGGCTGAGCGATGCCGCCTTTGAGGGCGATCGCAGCCAGCGTCCGCAAAGCTCCCACACCTAATTCTGGAGGTATTAAAGTTTGCATTAAACTGGCAAACTCTTCTCTGAGTTGCAGGCTGTATCCTGTGGGGGTTTCGACGACTTCTAATGCACTGTCGCGGTGGGACGAGTCAGACATAAGTTCGATGATGGCGTCTTCGGCTTCGGCTCGATCGCACTTGGCAATCTCGGCAATTTCTGCGATCGACACTGGCTGACCTTTTAAGTAAAGTATGGCTTCTATTGTTGTGGCTAAGCGAGTCATGTGGGAATTAGGTATCCGCTCAATAAATCGGGGTAACAGTAAAAAAAAAGGTTAACAATCTAGGCACAGCATGGTATAATATGACATATTATTAATCATAAAATCAAGAATGTCATAGTATTTTTTAGCCACTAAAGTCACAATTAACCGTGGGTTTATACGACACTTACTACAGGAATCAAGAACCAATAATTCAGAGCCTTTATATTTTTTTGAATTTCTTCAATCAGACCAAGACACACCCAGAGAATAAACCGAAGATTGTTGACGAATAATCGTCCCTAGAGATTGAATATTTCCCAGGTAAGAAATACGGTCGTGCATATATTCAAAAAAGCTAATTCCTAATTTGCGGGTAGTCGCCACCAGAGACATGAAAACATCCATCGCCTTAGTTCCTTCACAAGTTTGGGTTGCATAACTAATATTTCGTCGCTGCACGATTGTTCTAGCAGCTAATTCGGCCGGGTTATTATGTAAAGGTAATTCCGGATGCTCCAAAACTAAAAGCAACTCAGATATTTTACTCAAAGTTAATTTTTTTCGTTCATCTAATTGTTCATAACCACTTAGACTGCCGAAAATTTCCCAAAATTTTGATCTGAGCCTGAGCTTCTCTAACCCAGATGGAGAGTTTTTATAAGCTAATAATTCTCGGTAGTAGTCCCAAAAATCATCAAGAAACTTGTCTAACTTTTTTTGATGACAAGTAACCAAGGGACTTAAATTTTGATAATGTCTTGCTTCATGCACCCAACATAAAGATAAATCATCTGTGAGTAATTTAAACAGGGGTGCATCATCAGTCACCAGAGTTTTTATTACCGGAATCTGGGATTGCTGAGCATAAAAAGCAATCGCTGCTGCCTCGAAAATCCTGGTACGATGTTGAGAGCCAACAGAACCCAGATTTTGATTCAGCAAGGAGTTAAACTCATCACCCTTCAACGGAATTTCTTGCGGCAATCCTTTAATTTGATGGCTCCACTTCTGGGGTACATTGAACTTATCTAATAGCTGGTAAGTAAGTGGAGATAGAATAAACTTAAGTTCTCGGTTGTTCTGTAATACTCCAAGTACGCTTAATCGGTCTTTTCTTAAGGTTGTAGAATAAACTGTATATAATGGGTTGCCAATTATATTTGTAGTGTGATTTACTCCTTTAACACGCGCACTTGTTTGGTCTAAGTGTTGCCAGGGGCTACTTGCTAATCCGGATACATACACTTCGTTAAATTCTGATTCAAACTTTGATGAATTATTTACCAGCAGATTTGATAAATAACCGGCTGACATGGAAATCCCAATATTGCTTAAAAGATCTAATAGCTTCCCTTGAGTCATGTTTCCCCCGTAATACAGGCTCATAACTAACGCTTTTATTCCCGGGCCAAACTCTCCATCATATCCGGATGGTAACGATGCTAAGTATGTTTTCTTTTCAGAAGGTGAGTAATAGTTCTCTTTCCGGAATAACACGTTATCTGTTTTCAGTAAAATGTCTTGAACTATTACCTCTTCATAACCCTTAAATTCTGAATCGAATGGTAGTTCTGCTTCAGGATACTCCAGAATTTTTTCTCGGTCAACTTTGAACCGAGCATTTTTACTACTTTTAATGTGCTTTTTTGGTGCTTTTCGCTCTTTTTCGGATGAGTAGTTCTCTTTTAACTTTTTCGCTCCATTAGCTTTGACCTCTGGTTTGCCTTGTTCTCCTTTCAGGCGATTGTTTTCGGATTTTAATCTTTGATTTTCTGACCTTAATTCTCTGGTTTCTGCTTGTAATTGTTCTATAATGTTCAGCAATATGGACACAGTACGACGCAATGATTCGTCGGCAATCTCAGATGGGTCAAGGCTTTGCAGTAAGGTTTTACTAATTTTTGAGGAGATGATTCTTGCGTCATAAATCATATTTTACCATGCTGTGCCTAAATTGTGAACCTTCTTTTTTGCTATTACCCCGATTTATTGAGCGGATACGATGCCTCCACATCCACTACATTGCTGGGGGTAATGGTTGATTACTTCTTGACACATTTGAGTCGGGTATAGCTTCCGTTCGTGTCCCGAATGTCCTAGTTGCCCACCCCGCTTTTTGCCGGTGGGTTCCTTTCGATTGGGCTTAAATCCTTGAGGATTCTTCGATGGTGGTTGTGATGAATTTGCCGAAGTTCTGGCTAATTGCTCTTTGAGAAGCTCGTTTTCTGTTCTCAGTTCCGCTATTTCCTGTTCAACCCAAGCCATCCTACGCACTAATTCGTAAATTAGTTCGAGGACGCTATCTGGCACTTGCGCCCACTCTGCTGGGCTGATTGCCGCCATTAATTCCGGCACAGTCTTCTCCATGTGCCTCACCTTATCAGATTTTTTGGGTTTTTGCTACCCCCGTGAACTTCTACCTTTTAGCTTAACTTGTGAGTAAGAGAACGCCACAGAATGATTGATCCTATAATAGTCAAAATATAATTTCAGTGTGCAGCCTATCTTATGTCTCTAAAATCTATCATGAAACTGACCGAACACGCCAAATCTCTTTACATCGAAACAGCTAAAAAACTCAAGGGGACAGACAGACGACAATTCATGGCATCGGTAGTCAAAGATTTAGGAATAGGTGGACAAACGTTAGTAGAACGGGAGTTAGGATGGAATAGACGGACCATCCGTAAAGGGATGAAAGAATTGAAAAGTGGTGAGCCAATTGTCGATGGTTTCAAGCGCAGTGGACGAAAGCGGGTTGAAACAAAATTACCCAACTTATTGAAAGATATTACATCGTTAGTAGACCCACACAGTCAAACTGATCCTAGCTTTAAGAGTACACGATTATATACGCGCATGACTGCCAATGAAGTCCGTCGTCAATTAATTAAACAATTTGGTTATAGTGATGAAGAACTACCGAGCGCCGAAACAATTAGAAGAAGATTGAATGATTTGGGTTATACCTTAAAACGAGTTTTGAAAACTAAACCAGTCAAAAAAATCCCCGAGACCTCAGCCATTTTTGAACAACTTGAACAAGTCAATACAGCAGCCGATAATAACCCAAATACTCTCCGAATTTCCATTGATGCCAAAGCTTCCGTCAAGATTGGAGAATTTGATAGAGGTGGTAAAAATCGGACGCCAACTATTGCAGTTGACCACGATTTTTCGACTCAATCAAGTGTGATTCCCTATGGTATTTTTCTGCCTGAGTACAATGAGCTATTTTTATTCTTCGTTACTTCTAAGTTGACGGCTGATTGTATAGTTGACTTACTTGAAAGTTGGTGGCAAACTGTTAAACACCGTTTTAGTCACATTCAAAAATTGGTCATCAATCAGGATAATGGACCGGAAAATCATTCTCGTCGTACTCAGTTTATGAAACGAATTTTAGATTTTTCCCAACAATCTCAACTGACGTTACAATTAGCTTATTATCCGCCCTATCATAGTAAATATAACCCAATAGAACGTTGTTTTGGTTGGTTAGAAAAGCATTGGAATGGTAGTTTACTTGACACTGTTGAGACTGTTGTAAATTTCGCCAAAACTCTCACATTTAAGGATAAAAATCCAGTGGTGACATTGGTAGAAACAATTTACTCCACAGGAGTTAAACTTTCGGAGTTAGCTATGGCAGAAATTGAAACCCAGATTCATCGTCTCCCCAATCTTCACAAATGGTTTGTAGAAATTTTCGCTAAACCCACATAGCTATTGGATCATTCTTTTTGTGGAGGTCTCTAATGTAAAAGCCATGGTTAATGCGGCTGTGCAGACCCCATCTTTAATCCCTCAAGTTGAGACCTGAATCCTTACGTAAGAGCGAGTATGATTTTTGCTTAATATCACGTGTTAGAGCTTAAGAACGATCGCTTGGTTGAGGGCGCTCGTATCCCTCGCAGCCTCACAGCTTACACTCTAACTTTGCCTTACCTATAGTCCAAGTCAGCCCGATCATGTTGAACCACGGAGTTCTTCTACCGATTCGCGGTAGATACTCCCCTCAAAAGTCCAATCTTGCCCAAAAAAAAGACCCCTTCCGGGAAAGAGGAATCAGCCAGGGGAGGCAGGAGCGGTGCTGACTAGCCGAAACCGTTGGTGTGTATGGCTTCAAAAAAAAATCAAAAATATTTTCGCAAAACGCTTGACAACCCTGGGGAGAGTTGATACATTAATAAAGCGCCAGAAGGGAAGCGGTTCACTGAACCGCAACCGGAAGGTAAAAACTGAACCTAGAAAAAAGAATAGTTTGAAAGCTTAAAGCACTATTAACCTCGTCAAAAAAATCAAGGTAGAGAGTCAAAGCGAGAGCTGATACTTAATATCGCAAACAACGAGAAAAAAGTCAAGGGAAACAAACCAGCCTTAGGGATGAGTAGAAAGAACTTGACGAGCCAAAAAGAACTCAACAACACGGAGAGTTTGATCCTGGCTCAGGATGAACGCTGGCGGTCTGCTTAACACATGCAAGTCGAACGGAGTAGAAATACTTAGTGGCGGACGGGTGAGTAACGCGTGAGAATCTGCCTTCAGGACGGAGACAACAGTTGGAAACGACTGCTAAGCCCCGATGAACCGAAAGGGAAAATATTTATAGCCTGAAGATGAGCTCGCGTCCGATTAGCTAGTTGGCGGAGTAAAAGCCCACCAAGGCGACGATCGGTAGCTGGTCTGAGAGGACGATCAGCCACACTGGGACTGAGACACGGCCCAGACTCCTACGGGAGGCAGCAGTGGGGAATTTTCCGCAATGGGCGAAAGCCTGACGGAGCAAGACCGCGTGGGGGAAGAAGGCTCTTGGGTTGTAAACCCCTTTTCTCTGGGAAGAAAGTTGTGAAAGCAACCTGACGGTACCAGAGGAATCAGCATCGGCTAACTCCGTGCCAGCAGCCGCGGTAAGACGGAGGATGCAAGCGTTATCCGGAATGATTGGGCGTAAAGCGTCCGCAGGTGGCAGTTCAAGTCTGCTGTCAAAGACCGGGGCTTAACTTCGGAAAGGCAGTGGAAACTGAACAGCTAGAGTATGGTAGGGGCAGAGGGAATTCCTGGTGTAGCGGTGAAATGCGTAGAGATCAGGAAGAACATCGGTGGCGAAGGCGCTCTGCTGGACCATAACTGACACTCAGGGACGAAAGCTAGGGGAGCGAATGGGATTAGATACCCCAGTAGTCCTAGCCGTAAACGATGGATACTAGGTGTTGTCTGTATCGACCCGGACAGTGCCGTAGCTAACGCGTTAAGTATCCCGCCTGGGGAGTACGCACGCAAGTGTGAAACTCAAAGGAATTGACGGGGGCCCGCACAAGCGGTGGAGTATGTGGTTTAATTCGATGCAACGCGAAGAACCTTACCAGGACTTGACATGTCGCGAATCTTCTGGAAACAGAGGAGTGCCTTCGGGAGCGCGAACACAGGTGGTGCATGGCTGTCGTCAGCTCGTGTCGTGAGATGTTGGGTTAAGTCCCGCAACGAGCGCAACCCTCGTGTTTAGTTGCCATCATTAAGTTGGGCACTCTAAACAGACTGCCGGTGACAAACCGGAGGAAGGTGGGGATGACGTCAAGTCAGCATGCCCCTTACGTTCTGGGCTACACACGTACTACAATGGTAGGGACAGAGGGCAGCCAACCCGCGAGGGCGAGCTAATCCCGTAAACCCTGCCTCAGTTCAGATTGCAGGCTGCAACTCGCCTGCATGAAGGCGGAATCGCTAGTAATCGCAGGTCAGCATACTGCGGTGAATCCGTTCCCGGGCCTTGTACACACCGCCCGTCACACCATGGAAGTTGGCCACGCCCGAAGTCATTACTCTAACCTTTCGAGGAGGAGGATGCCGAAGGCAGGGCTGATGACTGGGGTGAAGTCGTAACAAGGTAGCCGTACCGGAAGGTGTGGCTGGATCACCTCCTTTTAGGGAGACCATCTGAGACTCGACCGCACCTAAACAACAGGTCGCTTTCTCAGTCATCCCTGGTCGTTCGAGGAATAGAGGTCAAAGCTTTCAAACTATTAACTGGTTCGGAACTCGCGGGCTATTAGCTCAGTTGGTTAGAGCGCACCCCTGATAAGGGTGAGGTCCCTGGTTCAAATCCAGGATGGCCCACCTGGAAAAAAAGTGATGAATTGTCAGTAATGAGTAATGGATAATCAAGGATTAATTCAGGACTCATGCAACCAAAATCAGAACTTACTTAGTGGGGGTATAGCTCAGTTGGTAGAGCGCCTGCCTTGCACGCAGGAAGTCAGCGGTTCGAGTCCGCTTACCTCCACTCTCACTAACTGTAACTAACTACAAAAAAATAGAAATCAGCACCTAGACTATCGAGAGTGAAAGTCGGAATGCTGGAGTCTAAAACTCTAGTCAGAACCTTGAAAACTGCATAGAAATTAAGTCATCAAAGCTGGTCAGCGACTTGTAAGTCATCCGAGAAATCGGAGCATCTAACAAGAGCATCTGACAAGCGATCACCATGAAAAAATCAAGTGGTCAAGTTACAAAGGGCTAACGGTGGATACCTAGGCACACAGAGGCGAAGAAGGACGTGGCGACCGACGATAAGCTCCGGGGAGCTGGAAGCAAGCATTGAGCCGGAGATGTCCGAATGGGGCAACCCAGTAAGCATCAGTTGAATACATAGACTGAGAGCAGCGAACCCAGCGAATTGAAACATCTTAGTAGCTGGAGGAAGAGAAAGCAATAGCGATTTCCCAAGTAGTGGTGAGCGAACGGGAAACAGCCTAAACCAGAGGTTTTTACTTCTGGGGTCGTGGGACAGTCAACTAACGTATCTTCAAGCTAGACAAAGCAGTTGAAAGCTGCACCAGAGAAGGTGAAAGTCCTGTAGTCGAAAGTAGAAAAGAGCGTGACTGTATCCCGAGTAGCACGGGGCCCGTGAAATCCCGTGTGAATCAGCGAGGACCATCTCGTAAGGCTAAATACTACTGTGTGACCGATAGTGAACCAGTACCGCGAGGGAAAGGTGAAAAGAACCCCGGAAGGGGAGTGAAATAGAACATGAAACCGTTAGCTTACAAGCAGTGGGAGGACGATTTAACGTCTGACCGCGTGCCTGTTGAAGCATGAGCCGGCGAGTTATAGGCAGTGGCAGGTTAAGACCCTATGGGTTGCAGCCAAAGCGAAAGCGAGTTTGACAAGAGCGCCCGTGTGAAAGCACAGGTCACTGTTTATAGACCCGAACCCGGGTGATCTAACCATGTCCAGGATGAAGCTTGGGTAACACCAAGTGGAGGTCCGAACCGACTGATGTTGAAAAATCAGCGGATGAGGTGTGGTTAGGGGTGAAATGCCAATCGAACCCGGAGCTAGCTGGTTCTCCCCGAAATGTGTTGAGGCACAGCGGTCGAGATGAAGTTTAGGGGTAAAGCACTGTTTCGGTGCGGGCTGCGAGAGCGGTACCAAATCGAGGCAAACTCTGAATACTAAACTGGTACTCGGCCAGTCAGACGGTGGGGGATAAGCTTCATCGTCAAGAGGGAAACAGCCCAGACCACCAGCTAAGGTCCCCAAATGACTGCTAAGTGATAAAGGAGGTGGGAGTGCAGTGACAACCAGGAGGTTTGCCTAGAAGCAGCCACCCTTAAAAGAGTGCGTAATAGCTCACTGGTCTAGCGCTCCTGCGCCGAAAATGAACGGGGCTAAGCAGTCTACCGAAGCTGTGGAATAAATGATTTTAAAGTCATGTATTGGTAGGGGAGCGTTCCGCAACGGTGTGAAGCACTAGCGACAAGCAGGTGTGGACTGTGCGGAAGTGAGAATGTCGGCTTGAGTAGCGCAAATGTAGGTGAGAATCCTACACCCCGAAACCCTAAGGGTTCCTCCGCCAGGCTCGTCCGCGGAGGGTGAGTCAGGTCCTAAGGCGAGGCAGAAGTGCGTAGTCGATGGATAACGGGTCAATATTCCCGTACCTGACATTGTTGGTGCAGAGGGACGGAGAAGGCAATCGCCAGCCGGATGTTGGTTACCGGTTCAAGTATTCGAGGTGTTGAGAGACGGAGAAAACGTCTTGAGCTGAGGTACGAGTACGACCTCCTACGGGAGGGAAGTGGTAGATGTCAGGCTTCCCAGAAAAGCTCTAAACACCGTAAACAATGTCAGCCTGTACCCGAAACCGACACAGGTAGGGAGGTAGAGTATACCAAGGGGCGCGAGATAACTCTCTCTAAGGAACTCGGCAAAATGGCCCCGTAACTTCGGGAGAAGGGGTACCTACGCAAGTAGGTCACAGTGAAGAGTCCCAGGCGACTGTTTACCAAAAACACAGGTCTCCGCAAAGTCGCAAGACGACGTATGGGGGCTGACGCCTGCCCAGTGCCGGAAGGTTAAGGAAGTTGGTTAGGGTAACCGAAGCTAGCGACTGAAGCCCCGGTGAACGGCGGCCGTAACTATAACGGTCCTAAGGTAGCGAAATTCCTTGTCGGGTAAGTTCCGACCCGCACGAAAGGCGTAACGATCTGGGAGCTGTCTCGGAGAGAGACTCGGCGAAATAGAATTGTCTGTGAAGATACGGACTACCTGCACCTGGACAGAAAGACCCTATGAAGCTTTACTATAGCCTGGAATTGTGTTCGGGCTTCGCTTACGCAGGATAGGTGGGAGGCTGTGAAGTTCTGCTTGCGGGCAGAATCGAGCCAACGGTGAGATACCACTTTAGCGAGGCTAGAATTCTAACCCTTACCCGTCATCCGGGAAGGAGACAGTTTCAGGGGGGTAGTTTGACTGGGGCGGTCGCCTCCTAAAAGGTAACGGAGGCGCGCAAAGGTTCCCTCAGGCTGGTTGGAAATCAGCCCAAGAGTGCAAAGGCATAAGGGAGCTTGACTGCAAGACCTACAAGTCGAGCAGGGTGGAAACACGGTCTTAGTGATCCGACGGTGCCGCATGGAAGGGCCGTCGCTCAACGGATAAAAGTTACTCTAGGGATAACAGGCTGATCTCCCCCAAGAGTCCACATCGACGGGGAGGTTTGGCACCTCGATGTCGGCTCATCGCAACCTGGGGCGGAAGTACGTCCCAAGGGTTCGGCTGTTCGCCGATTAAAGCGGTACGTGAGCTGGGTTCAGAACGTCGTGAGACAGTTCGGTCCATATCCGGTGCAGGCGCAAGAAGATTGAGAGGATTCCTCCCTAGTACGAGAGGACCGGGAGGGACGCACCGCTGGTGTACCTGTTATCGTGCCAACGGTAAACGCAGGGTAGCCAAGTGCGGAGTGGATAACCGCTGAAAGCATCTAAGTGGGAAGCCCACCTCAAGATGAGTCTTCTCATGGAGTTATCCAGTAAGGTCACGGGCAGAACACCCGTTGATAGGCGTTAAGTGGAAGTCCTGAGAGGGATGAAGCTGAGGCGTACTAATAGACCGAGGGCTTGACCTCTATTGACTCATGGTGATTGATGACCTATTTCTGTGCAGTCTTCAGGGCTTTTCACCCTTACAGCTTTTCTAGGTGTCTATGACGCAGTGGCACCACTCCGAACCCATCCCGAACTCGGTTGTTAAACGCTGCGGTGGCGAAGATATTTGGCGGGTCACTGCCTGAGAAAATAGCTCGATGCCTGGGATTCTCTTCTCTAATCGGAACTTCCCCCACACACGGGGGAAGTTTGGTCTGAAACCATTACAAGGTAAAACTTTCCCGGAGGGGGAAAATGTTTTGCATGACTACAATTTTCTCTAACCCTTATGTGGCGGAGTTTTTGCTTAAACACAAATTCCGCACCCCGACTGTCACATGGTGTGCGGTTCGCGAGTCTTGTTCAGGGCGACCACAGCTCGTCACATTGCATCGTTAGTCTCCCTTTTTTTTGTGCCACCTGAACTTTGCGAGACACCAGGGCATATTTCTGATTGACGTAGGGAAAGCAACCACTGCTCAGACACCTGCGTGGCACGAGCAATTCCAGCTAGGGAAATCCGTTCTAGCAACAATCGATCAATCAGTTCACGCGCAAGCTGAATCAATTACTTTTTTCTGCGGATGCCAGGGCGAACTGTCGCCCACATTCATGACATTTAAACCGTTGTTTACCGTTGTGGATGCGACCATTTTTGACCGTTTGGCATGACGCACAGGTTGGGCAAGCAGGCATGATTAGAACCCACATTCCGCACTTCTTAATATTATTCTGATGAATTATATCAAAAATTGCTGTAAGCTTTACTCAGTAAGACTTACAGCATTATTAAACTATATTGCTTTTTATAAAGAATCATTATCTATTTCCCGTACAATAATTGTTATTGAGAAATAATTGCAGATAAAAGCCCTGGAATAATGGTTTTCCGTAAAAGCACTTCTGACTATGTTAAGAAGTGCGGAATGTAGGTTAGAAAACACCAACAAGAAACTCTACTTTCCTATCATTACATCTTTGGCACTACCAGGGGAGACTAACGATGCAATGTGACGAGCTGTGGTCGTTCGTGGACAACAAGGGCAATAAACAATGGGTGTGGCTGGCCCTTGATGCAGACAAAGAGTGAAATTGTGGGTGTCTACATTGGCGCACGTAACGAAGTCGCTGCTCGTGGGTTGTGGAATTCCTTACCCCCACCAAGATCGCCAATGCGCCGTTGCCTACACCGATTTTTGGGTAGCTTACGTCGCAGTGCTGCCAAGCAAACGA
Source organism: Oscillatoria nigro-viridis PCC 7112 (assembly GCF_000317475.1). NCBI lineage: Bacteria > Bacillati > Cyanobacteriota > Cyanophyceae > Oscillatoriales > Oscillatoriaceae > Phormidium > Phormidium nigroviride. The sequence continues at coordinate 4,283,424 of NC_019729.1, read as the reverse complement.
CATCGAGCCGTCGGCAAGGAAACGGGTAAAACCAGTTACATTGAACAGGGTAAGCTCATCTAATTTGGTATAAATTGTACTTGACTTTAAGGGCAAGATATGAAGGAGTATCCAGTCAATAGCGGTTCTTGAGAATCCATTGAAGATATTGTGACGCTCGCCCGAGCCGTGTAAGTGAGGCTCGTAGCGGGCCCTCAAGTCACAATGGGCGCTCGAGTCACAACAGGCGCTCGACCCGCACCCTTAAAGATGTCAAATGCGTCCTATAATACTGCTTCATATCAGTCACGAAGGGTGAGGAAAAAACAATGGAGAAAGGATTCGATCGTGTTGTGAATGAGCCCAAATCATCGCCGACGCTCGAGCGGCCTCAACCCATCTCCATACAAGACTTACTGCGCCTTCAACTTATTTTGACGATCTACCAGACCCAAGAGTAGACCGAACCAAACAACACTTACTCAAAGACATTCTTGTAATTACCATCTTAGCTACGATTGCCGGTGCAGGCGGGGTGGGAAGACATCGAAAATTATGGACTCAGCAAGCAACAGTGGGCGTGAAGAATTTTTAGAGTTACCCAATGGCATCCCCAGCGATGATACATTTCGCCGGGTCTTTGAAAAACTAGATCCGAAAGTTTTAGAGCAGAAGTTATCGCAATGGTTGCAACAAATTATGGGTTCAGTCTTGCAAGAAATTATTCCCATAGATGGCAAAAGTTTGCGGGGTTCTTACGATCGAGAGAAAGGTTTAAAAAACTTACATTTAGTGACAGCTTGGGCGAGCCAACAACGTTTGGTAAGGAGGGCAAGTCAAAGTAGAAGACCATTCCAATGAAATCACAGCAATTCCAGCCCTACTAGAACTACTCGACATTGCCGGGGCGATTATCACCATTGATGCGATGGGGACTCAAACAGAAATAGTCCGACTGATTCGTCAGAAAAAAGCCGATTATGTCGTGGCACTAAAAAGCAATCATCCCACTCTTTACACTCAAGTTATACCACTTCTCCAAAATCATGCAACAGTAGCTAGGGCCGATAGAATATAATCCCATCCCGCGATAGATGCGATTGTTTCAGTTGAAAATTCTTCAAGAAAACTGCGAACTTTTTCTTTGATTTCATCTAAGTTGTCATACAACCCCCAACTCAGTTCTTGTTTTATGTATTGCCATACTCTCTCGATTGGATTCAATTCGGGACTGTATGGTGGTTGAAAAACCAGTAAAATATTATCTGGTATTTTGAGCTGACTACTATGATGAAACTTACCATTATCCAGTTGCACAACATTTAAATGCTCCGGATATTCTGCTGCTAGGTTATCTAGGAATATTTGAAAACATTGACCGTCAAGATGTGAAAACTCCAACCAGAAATTTTCTCCGGTTTGAGGGGCAACCGCCCCGTATAAGTAGTAAGCTTTAAAATTCCATTGAACTAAACCTATTGGTTTAACTCCACGGGCTGTAATTTTTTTCCTTTCAATCGTTTTTAAGCCAATTCTCGTTTCATCTTGGCACCAATATTTGAGACCCTTTTTGGCTGGATTTGGATCGACAGAATCTAACCAGCACGCTACTTTCGCAATTTTTCTAGTTTTTTTTAAACTCGATTGCTGCCGCCGGGTCTTTTTTGTTACTCAAACGCCTTGGTACTTTTAGCTTGGCTTTCATCCGGTAGCGTACTTGCTTATGTAAAGTTTGATATTTGACGGATACTTGATAGTTTTCTTCTACCCATCTGGCAATTTCTTTATAGCTCTTAAATTCGCAGGATTCGGCCTGGATTTTTCTCGAGATTCCTGCTATTATTTCTGAGGATATTGTTCGGGGTCTACCAGTCGATTTCCTCAGCTTTAATAATGATGACAAACCCCCCTCACTATATTGTTTGAACCATCTTTGTACGGTGATTCTATGTACTCCTAAAACTTCAGCTACATTTGTAATGCTCTGGCTTAAACCAGATTTTAACAAATAAAGTGCCTGAACTTTTTGTCTATTAGTTACAGTTCGTTGCTGTGACATAATTATTTTTAATTCGCTGACAGTGTCCTCAATTCTTTCAGGGTAATTTACTTTCATACAATCATCCTTGCGCTTGAGTCTTATTGTAGCATATTTTTGGAGAAGTGGTATTAAAGACTGGTTTGAGACGGCAAAAACTCAGGAATTCATGGGGATTGAAATGAGTTATGATTCCCGAACCGAAAAGGGTCATCATCGCGTCGAAACTCGAAAAGTCACCGGCGGTATCAGTTGCCCAATTAGCAGGACTTTACAAGCAAGAACAATGGGCAGGATTACGCACTATTGTGATCGTCGAAAGAGTTCGTCATCTGTGGAACAAAACCACTCGTGAGGTGCAGTTTTACCTAAGTTCTTTGCCAGTAGATGCCCAGCTCAATGGTCGTGCTATTCGCCAACACTGGGGCATTGAAAACCAAGTGCATTGGAGTTTAGATGTGACTTTTAATGAAGATAAATCTCGGATTCGCTCGTTAAACAGTCCTCAGAACTTCGCTCTGGTAAGACGGATTGCCCTTAATGCGGTCAACCAAGAAACCACTCTCCAGCGTAGCCTGCGACAAAAAATCAAACGGGCTGCGATGAACAATGACTATATGATGCAAATTCAAAGAGTGCTTTTGTCAAGCATGATTGAGATGCTCTTACCCTGGTTTTTAAATTGAGCATTCCGATTTTTATTAATTCCTATTATTTGTTTTTTTTGAGCTTTTATTTTCACATACCCATGCTTTTTTAATAGTTGGGCAACTAAGGGTAGACTAATGGTAAAACCTGCTGCTCGTAGTCCAGAAGCTATTTCTTTATGTGTCAAATTAGTCCATTTAATTAATTCATTCATTGGGTCTCCGGCTGTGTAATTTTTTAAAACTTCTAAAAATGCTGCATCAATGCCGATTTGAGTAGACAGAAGACTTTTTCTTCCCCCTCCTTTCTTTCTGATCCTGGAACTATTGAGTGTCTGTTCGTCCATTGTTTCTAAATCTTCTATTCCCTTGACGATGGTGTTTCGACTGCATCCCAAAAGTTGCAAAACACATAGCTAATTCCACCCCATCCTAATTTTTGAGCTTCGATAGCTGCATACCCTGACGGGGTGACAGGTTGCCTGAAAAACAGACTCTGAGGCAATCCTAGACAAATCGCCTCAAAAAAGATAGGGTAAGAAAGCTTCTTACCCAAAAACAATTAAATGATACCAGAATTATATCATGCCCATTTGTCAGAAAAGCTGACACGTTCTAATTACTTATTGACAATTTTATTGATTCAAGTAGTGCAATCGATTAAAGAAGTCACATTAGAAAGCATAGCGACAAAACTAGCGATGCCCATTAAATTTGAAAGTAGAAGAAAAAAACTTCAGAGATTTTTATCAGAGGATAAATGGGTTCTAGATGATATTTGGCTGTCACTGGTAATTGGTTGGATTAAAGGTACTGTCAAACAGAATAAGGTTGTATATTTAGCAATAGACCGAACCAAATGGCAATCCAATAATATTTTGATGGTCAGCATGATTTGGCGAAAAAGAGCTATTCCTATTTATTGGAAAATGCTTGAGAAACAAGGGAACAGCACATTAGACAATCAACAATTCGTATTAACGCCAGTATTCGCCGCTTGATCAGATTATAAATTGATAGTGTTAGGAGAGCGTGAATTTTGTAGCGTTACCCTCGCCAACTGGCTGAGGGAGAAGAAAGTAGATTTCTGTTTACGACTAAAAAAGAATGTTTGTATCAAGATTGAATCGGAGTTATGGGCTGAACTAAAAATGCTAGGATTAGAGCCAGGAAATAGCTTTTTCAATCAAGAAGTAACAATCAGAAAAACTGCACCCATTACGGGGTTTAATCTAGCAGGTAAATGGCTAGGGAAATATCGAAATTTTATTACAAAAGAGCCTTGGTATATTCTGACAAGCTTGGCAGATATACAAGCCGCAGTTGATGCTTATGCAAAAAGATTTGGAATTGAAGAAATGTTTAGAGATTTTAAAGGCGGAGGCTATAACCTAGAGAAGACTAATTTAACGGGCGACCGATTGAGTAAATTATTAATTTTGCTATCGCTATCATACTTAAAGAGTATCATTCAAGGGATAGATATTAAATCAAAGCAAGTTCAAGAATATCTAGGCAGAAAAACAGAAAGCCACAGAAAATATGCTAGACATAGCACTTTTTATATTGGACTCTGGGGTGAATCATGGGTCGATTCGATGTTTAGTAATTGGCAGGTTGTTGTTGAATTAATGTCTTTGTCTCCACATAAACTACCTAATTATCAACAAGGCATAAGAGCTATGAGGCTTATTCTATCAGCGTTATAGGCGACTTGTCACCCCGACAGCTGCATACCTTCTTTTATCCTTTTCTGATAAGGATTTATAAAACCTTTTCATTTCTGACTCAATTGAATTAGAATAAGACATGGATTTAACAGTAAATTACAATAGTTAAGTAGAAAAATCAGTTGTGAGTTGAGCTCTGTAGGAGTGAAACTTGTAATCTCACACTTTTTTCATTATAACCGATAACTCATCAACTGTAATTGCTCAACTAGGGGAAAAAAGGGAGCCATGAAGAGAGAGGGCTTTTTGAATAGCTTGATAAGCAGTTAAGCCCTGCCTTTTACCAGTATTGACAACTGAACGAACCGCTGCAAATAAATCTCTACCCCATTCCGAACGAAAGCAATTAGTCACGCGACGAAATATCACGCTCATCCGAATCGCTTGTTCGCTCGAATTATTTGTGGGTGGAATTGTCACATCTTCCAGAAATAAAAACAAATTATCCATCAACTCGCCATAGCGTTTTCGTAACCGGACACCATCCGGCTGATATGGGGCTAAACTCAAAATTCTGGTTAATCTTTCTCGTAAATTGCTGCGATATCTCTCCAGCTTTGTCTCGTCCATCCTGTCGCGTCGTCGATGGATGACAAAGGCCCTTAATAATAACCTCTTCATCGCTGGGGCAAAAATCTTGTCTCCTGCATCAATCGCATATTGGCAATCCCGTAGTTGATGGGCTAAACACACCTGCCATTGTGCTGCTGGGTGATTTTTTTGAGCGCTAAAAAGATCTGATACCCACAGTTGCGGGCGATGTTCCCCGAGAACTTCACTAATTACTCCAGCCCCTCGACTGGGACGGATGACATGCAGGCAAATATCTTGGTTCTGAAACACCCACTCCCATTGGTTTTGTCCGTTTACTCTGGCACTGGTTTCATCGCCCGCAAATTAATTTTGCCTGTCGCAAACGTTGTAGTATTTGATTTACTTGCTCATCTAAACTGGTTTTGACTGTACTTAAAAGGTTGGCGATCGCTCCTTCTGAGATCTTGAGTCCAAAAACGGATGACAAGATTCCCGACAGCCGTTCGTAGCCGATCGCATGAGTGTAGCGCAGATATGTGACGCGAGCTTTGAATCTCCCGGCCAAATGGTGAACCTGGTTCCATTCCAGCAGGTACTGGGGCAAGATACTCGGTTTGACAACAGGGGCAGCGACCGCCATAACGTTCAATGCGCGTTACGATCGGGCGAATTGGTGGTAGTTCAATTTTGTCATAGACGGATTGCAATTTTTGGGTTGTGGCAGTTATTGTTTCTGAACACTGGGGGCAACTTTTGATTTGAGCGATAATGATTTGGTCGGGTTCGGGATGTAGATGTCTTCCCCCTCCTGTTCTGCCAATGCTTTTTTGTCTTTTGACGGATTCTATTTTCGATGGCTTCGACTTGATGTTGGGCTTGAATCCTTTCGATGGTGGAGTGCTGGAATTCGAGCTGGTTTTGGTGGGGGATGAGTCTGTTTTTGATGCGTCAGTGGATAATGCTGCACGCAGTTTTTGAATTTCCTGCCATAGCTCTACTATCAAGGCGTCTTTTGCCTCGTCTGATAGTTGTTTTAGGTCAGGGAGTTTTTTCATTCCTCTATCTAATGTCTATCTCGTTCTCTTGTCAAGGGGGTTGAGCAATTACCATCAACTTATTTATTTTTTATTCCTAAACGACCATTTCAGGTCGCGCTCGACTAATCCGATCTCATCACAAATGCCAGCAATTAGTCCGCAGTGGTCAAGATCTTGTACTCTAATATCAGACGCTTCAATATTGTTCATCTTTTAAAAATACTTGAGCGCGCGATCGTACCTGCGGAATGTGGGTTTCAAAATAATCAAGATTTAATTGATTGGACTACTAGCCATTACTACACCCTATGTATTGCATAGGAGATGGCCATGCCGGGATTTGGAACATATTTAAAGAAATTGGAGATAATGAACAAAGACAAGAAATCTTAGATTGGTATCATATCAAAGAAAATATCTACAAGGTAGGGGGTTCAATAAAACAATTGAAATCAGCAGAAAATATGTTATGGCAAGGCAAAATAGATGAAGTTATAGATTTATTTAAATACTTTAAAGATCGAGCATTTAAAACGTTTTGCAATTATTTAGAGACCCATCGCTGCCGAATAGTAAATTACCAATACTACAAAGAAGAATCCATAAGTTCGATTGGTTCTGGAACAGTGGAATCAACAATAAAACGCATTGGATTAAGGGTGAAAATATCGGGGGCCGGGTGGAATATTGAGAACGTTTCCTCTATCCTTGCTCTTCGCTGTGCTTATCTCAACGGTCAACTTTCAATTTGATATATGTGCCAAAGTGAGATGCACCCAGGCATCTTGCCTGTTCCTAAAAATAGTGCCAAATGCAAGGGGTGCATCTCACTTTTGCGAATGTGTCAAAAAAGAGTTAAAATGAAAAAGCTAGTAAAATCGTCAAATAAAGATGAGGTAAATAAAATGACACCCTCAGACCAACAACAACTAAAAGCCCACTTAAAAGCGGTAGCAAAAATTCTTTACAGAAATACAGAGCCAACTGAGTTAAAAACTTTTGAAAGTATAGAAAAAGCAGTCCGTCAGAAAATGTTATCAGAGGTTGGTCCAGAAATAGGTAGCTTTTTTTTTCAGCAGTATCAGGAATTCAAACAGGAAAACCCCGAAAAATAAAATCAATAATCGGATCGCTCGACATTACAGATAATCAGGCAAAATATTTTGGCTTAAAAGCTTACAGTCAATTTAGTCCCCTGATGGAAAATTGCTGTCTTTTAATCAGTGCTAACGAATCTTATCAAATGGCAGAAAAAGATTTGGAAAAATTTACTGGGATCAAAATTTCTCACAGTACATTACAAAGATTAGTCAAAAGACAAGAATTGGAATTGCCTACATCTCAACAAGGAGTCAAAGAAATTACATTGGATGGCGGTAAAGTCAGACTACGCAACGCAACCAAGGGCGAGAGCTGTTACTGGAAAGACTATAAAGCCGTGTGTTTAGATAATATTTATGCGGGAGCGTTTTTTCAAAATAATCAAGATTTAATTGATTGGACTAATAGCCAAAAATTACTACATCCTATGTATTGCCTCGGAGATGGCCATGCCGGAATTTGGAACATATTTAAAGAAATTGGAGACAATGAACAAAGACAAGAAATCTTAGATTGGTATCATATCAAAGAAAATCTCTACAAGGTAGGGGGTTCAATAAAACAATTGAAATCAGCAGAAAATATGTTATGGCAAGGCAAAATAGATGAAGTTATAGATTTATTTAAATACTTTAAAGATCGAGCATTTAAAACGTTTTGCAATTATTTAGAGACCCATCGCTGCCGAATAGTAAATTACCAATACTACAAAGAAGAATCCATAAGTTCGATTGGTTCTGGAACAGTGGAATCAACAATAAAACGCATTGGATTAAGGGTGAAAATATCGGGGGCCGGGTGGAATATTGAGAACGTTTCCTCTATCCTTGCTCTTCGCTGTGCTTATCTCAACGGTCAACTTTCAATTTGATATATGTGCCAAAGTGAGATGCACCCAGGCATCTTGCCTGTTCCTAAAAATAGTGCCAAATGCAAGTTCCTACCTACATTATATTCCCAATGCCGTGCGCGGGCTAATGCCCTGCGCGAGCCAATGCCCAATGCCCAATGCCCAATGCCCAATTATCAATGCCCCATGCCCCATGCCCCATGCCCAATTACCATTTGATCAATTGTGCATCTTGATTGAAAAACTTCCGGGACAATCCCTCAGTCAACAGCAGAGTTGCTATTAAAGTTGCCAGCGCTAACACAAACATAATTAAAATCTGGTAAGATGCTGCATCGAGAGGACTGACACCGCTGAGCATTTGACCTGTCATCATTCCGGGTAAAGTTACGATTCCTACCACGGTCATTGTGTTTAATGTCGGGATTAATCCAGCTTTGATCGCATCTTTGCGGTACTGTTTTACTGCTTGCTGCGGCGTCGAACCTAAACTTAAATGGGTTTCTATTTCTAACTGGCTGCTATTAACTGTACTGAGAAGTCTTTCGCCTGCGATCGCCCCGGAGTTCATAGCATTGCCCAAAATCATACCCGCTAAAGGAATCAGGTATTGCGGTTCGTACCAAGGGTCAGGCTGCAAAATTAGCAAGTTTGTATAGGCGAGAGTCAAGGCCGTACTTATCAAAATTGAACCCCAAACTAAGGGCAGTAAGTTCTTGATTTTTTTGCTGATGCGGTTGCTGGCAACCATGCTAGCTGTTGTCAGCATGATTGCTAAAACTGCTAAAACCAGCCAAGGATTTTTCCCCTCCGGGTCAAATATGACTGCGAGCACGTACCCGACTAAGATTAGCTGGATCAGGGTGCGCCCTGCGGCGATCGCGATCGCCCCCTCCAATCCCAATCCCTGCCACGCCGAAAGCCCGATCGCGATCGCCACCATCCCCAAAGCCCAACCCAAATCTGTAAAATCTAGCAGAATTAACACCGGCCCACCCTTTCGATAATGTGATTGTTTGCCTGTCCAAATATAAGATATTGCAATAAAGGTTTCTGAGAAACAGTTTTGCTGCAAGAATTTGCTTTGATAATGCTTGAAATTTATGGTGTGAAGAGTGAATAATGTTCCCCCCCTCGACTTAACCCGCCAATACGCGCTCCTTGGCGACGAGATAACCGCTGCGGTGCAAAAAGTGCTTGCCTCTGGCGGCTACGTAGGCGGCCCAGTCGTGAAGAGTTTTGAACGAGAGTTCGCCGACTACATCGGCGTTTCCGAGTGCGTTGGCTGCAACTCCGGCACCGATGCCCTGATTTTGGCTTTGCGAGCTCTCAAAATTGGCGCCGGCGATGAAGTGATTACCACTCCTTTTACCTTTTTTGCTTCGGCTGAGACAATTAGCGCCGTCGGTGCGACTCCAGTATTTGTCGATATTGACAGCGGGACTTTTAATCTGGATGTCGAGCTCCTCGAAGCGGCAATTACCGACAAAACCAAGGCAATTATGCCCGTCCACATCTTCGGGCAACCGGTAGACATGACTCGGTTGATGGAAATTGCGACTCGGCACAATTTAGCCGTAATTGAAGATTGCGCCCAGTCTGTCGGGGCCCAGTGGCAGTCTCGAAAAGTCGGCAGCATCGGCCATGTCGGCTGCTTCAGTTTTTATCCGACCAAAAATTTAGGCGCTTGCGGTGACGGTGGCGCGGTGACGACAAACGATCCTGCCCTCGCAGCAGAAATGCGAATGCTCAAAGAACACGGACAGTCTTCTAGGTATTTCTACGAAGAAATCGGCTACAACAGCCGTTTAGATGCCCTGCAAGCGGTGATTCTCAGCATTAAATTGCGGTATCTCGACAGTTGGAACGCCCAGCGGCAGGAGAAAGCGGCACTTTACAGCGAATTTCTCTGCCGCGTGCCCGGAGTTGCCGTCCCCAAAGAATTACCGGAAGCAAAAGGAGTTTGGAATCAATACACGATCCGGCTGACAAGTCCAGAAGACACGCAAAATCCCTCTGGCAATTTCCGGGACTCGGTGCGGGCTCAGTTGCAGGAAACTGGCATCGGTTCGATGGTTTACTATCCGTTACCTTTGCACCTGCAACCTGTTTACAAATCTTTGGGCTATCAAGCAGGTCAATTGCCAAAAGCTGAGCAAGTTTGTCGCGAAGTCTTGTCTTTGCCGATGTTCCCGGAACTGTCGAGGGATCAACAAGAGCGGACGATTTATGGTCTGAAAGATTGCTTGGCAAAGGTCGATCGCATCCCGTAGCTTTGGCGCGATGGCATCAGCGAGGGAAATGCAGGAGGAGAAAAGAATTGCAGGGTTGCAGTGTTGTGAGAATGTGCAGCGGTCAGTCGATTTTAGATTTTAGATTTGAGATTTTAGATTTATCCCACAGATAAATCTGGGAGCTTGAACTAGGGTCTAAAATTTTTATCTTTCCACGACAGGAGTACGTGGCACGGTATCCGTTTTGGGGCTGGGTCAGGGATAGCTGTTAAGTATTTTGACCGATCACTTGTACTTTTATGTACTATATTTAATGAAAAGAAACAAATTTAGGCTAGCAATCCGCCTCGAACGGGTGCATTTTCCGCTCGCCTAAAACTTGCAATGCGATCGGTCAATGATGAAGAAGGAAGAAGGAAGAGGGAAGAGGGAAGAACGAAGAAGGAAGAACGAAGAACGAAGAATAAATAATATTTGAACTTTCGACTTCCAATCCCCGATGCCCGATGCCTGATGCCTAATGCCCGATGCCCGATGCCCGATGCCCAATTCTCAATTTAACCTGTAATTTTCATAAGATAAGAGGAAAATAAACGAGTGCCTCAGTATCAATTCACTCAGGCTAGACGCTACGATCCACAAGCGATCGCTCAGTATTACCGCAAACGTCCGCAGAAAGCAATTTGGCGCGCAATTACCGTTATTTGGTCTTTTGCGGGCTTCGTGCTGGGGATGCTGTGGGACAGTTGGCAGCACTCCGTCGCAGCACACCAGCCGGAACGGGCCGCCCACCTGCGACAAATACTCACTCGCTTGGGCCCAACTTTCATTAAAGTCGGCCAAGCCCTTTCTACCAGACCGGATTTGATCCGCAAAGACTTTCTCGAAGAATTGATCAAACTTCAGGATCAATTGCCGCCGTTTGACTCGGTGCGCGCTTTCGAGATTATTGAAGCGCAACTCGATCGCAAAATTAGCGAAACCTACAGCGAAATCTCCCCCGAACCTGTCGCCGCGGCAAGTCTCGGTCAAGTCTACCGAGCTCGCCTCCTCACCGGGGAAGCAGTAGCAGTCAAGGTTCAGCGACCGAATTTGCTCCCCGTCTTGAGCCTTGACCTTTACTTAATGCGCTGGGCGGCTGGATTTTTGGGCCCGTTGCTGCCGCTGAATCTCGGTCACGACCTCTGTTTGATAGTCGATGAATTCGGGATCAAATTGTTCGAGGAAATTGATTATATCAATGAAGGACGCAACGCCGAGAAATTTGCTACAAATTTTGCCGACGACCCGACAGTAAAAGTTCCGAGTATTTACTGGCGTTATACTTCAAATTGCGTTCTGACTCTTGAATGGATTGACGGCATCAAGCTGACAGATATGGAAAGTGTTAAAGCCGCAGGTTTGGATACCGATAGTTTAATTGAAGTCGGAGTCCGCAGCGGTTTGCGGCAGTTGCTGGAACACGGATTTTTTCACGCTGACCCCCATCCGGGAAATCTGTTTGCCTTAGCGGACGGCCGCATGGCTTACATTGATTTTGGGATGATGGATCAGATGGAAGAAACAACTAAAGAAACTTTGGTTGATTCGGTCGTTCACTTGATCAACAAAGATTACTTAGAGTTAGCCAAGGATTTTGTCAAACTGGGCTTTTTGACGCCAGATACAGATATTATGCCGATCGTCCCGGCGTTGGAATCTGTACTGGGCGATATCGTAGGCGAAAAGGTGTCAGATTTTAACTTCAAGACGATTACAGACCAGTTTTCGGAGTTGATGTACGATTATCCTTTCCGGGTGCCGGCGAAATTTGCCTTAATTATTCGCTCTCTGGTGACAGAAGAAGGTTTGGCCCTGACGCTGAATCCGAATTTCAAGATAGTCGAGGTGGCGTATCCTTATGTAGCGCGGCGTTTGTTGAACGGAGAATCTCCGGCACTGCGGCGGCGTCTGATTGAGGTATTATTCAAAGATGGCAAATTCCAGTGGAACAGGTTAGAGGACATGATCGCGATCGCCCGATCGGATCGGAGTTTCGACTTGCTCCCCACCGCCCAACTAGGCTTGCAATTTTTGCTGTCAGAGGAAGGGTCGTTTTTGAGACGCCAGCTAATGTTAGCTTTGATTGAGGACGATCGGATCCACACCGAAGAAGTTCGCAGCCTGTGGAACTTAGTCAAGGAAGATTTGCAGCCCGGTCGCCTGTTCAACGTTGCTCTAGGCGCTTTGACGGAGTTTTCCACAGCAGGAGCAGCCGCGCTAACTCGATTTTAATTAGAAGGAAGAAGGAAGAAGGAAGAAGGAAGAAGGAAGAAGGAAGAAGGAAGAAAAATAATTTTACTGTTGCCAATTCCCCATTCCCCATTCCCCATTCCCCATTCCCCATTCCCCATTCCCCATTCCCAAATTCCAACTTCCAATTACCCAAATTAAGGAATTATTCGTGTCTTATTTTCCAGAACCTCCCTATTTTTTAATGTCGGCTGGATTACTAGCAGGTATGGCCTCCGGCGTAGCATTTGAAGCAACTCTCAAACAATCCGTACAACTGTGGTCTAAAAATCGTTATACTCGCACTTTGGCTAACCTGCCAAGGCTGCAATTGGTCATACCTTTTCTGGGAATGGCTGGCGGTATTTGCGTATTTTTAGCTTCGGGGATGGAGATTTTTGGCTTCCCCAAACTACTTTCTTATGCCCTAGCTTTGCCGCTGACGGTACTCACGGGCTGGCTAGTTTGGACTCAGCTAGGTAAGCTTTTGATCGAGTTAGAACGCGGAGGTTCCCAAGCACTGGATTTAGATTCTTTTGAACAATGAAAGTTAACTATCAACCTCTTTTTATCAGCAGGAAGGGGGTTGATAGTTCTCTAATATTAATCCTATTTGATGCTTTTTGAACCGCAGAGAAGGCAGAGAACGCAGAGGAAGAGAAAGAAGAAGATGACAACTTAGGCAATAATTTGTGTAATTTTTTTTAAAATCTAAAATCTAAAATCTAAAATCTAAAATCGAATGAGTATTTTAATTGTTACGGGTGCAGCGGGATTTATTGGCTCTAACTTAGTAGAAACTCTTTTAAATCGAGGCGAAACGGTGATCGGTGTTGATGAATTCAACGACTATTACGATCCGGATCTCAAGCGCAAGAATATTGCACGATTTGAAAAGTATCCGGGTTTTGAATTGGTGGAAGGCGATATTTTGTCTCTCAATTGGCGAGATCTTTTATCCGATGCTAAGGTAATATTTCATCAGGCGGCGCAAGCAGGAGTTCGTGCTAGCTGGGGCGACGGTTTTCGCAGCTATACCGAACGCAATATTAACAGCACTCAAGTATTGTTAGAAGCTGCCAAAGATGCGCCCAGATTGCAAAAGTTTGTCTATGCTTCTTCTTCTTCAATTTACGGCAACGCTGAATCTTTTCCCACGAATGAAAATGCTTGTCCGCACCCGGTTTCTCCCTACGGAATTACGAAATTAGCCGGTGAACGTTTGTGCGGGCTTTATTACAAAAATTTTGGTCTTCCGACTACTGCGCTGCGCTATTTTACTGTTTACGGGCCGAGACAGCGCCCCGATATGGCTTTTCACAAGTTTTTTAAGTCGATTTTGTTTGACGAGGCGATTTCAATTTTCGGGGACGGATTGCAAACGCGGGATTTTACGTTTATCAGCGATTGCGTTGCGGCGAATTTAGCGGCGGCTGAGGTTCCGGAAGCTGCGGGGGAAGTTTTTAATATTGGTGGGGGAAGTCGGGTAGTTTTAAAAGAAGTTATTGATACGATAGAGAGAATTGTCGATCGACCTATTCGGATCGATTTTACTGAAGCTGCGAGGGGAGACGCGCGGCACACTAGCGCGGATGTGTCTAAAGCCCAGAAAATCTTAGGTTATCAGCCGCAGGTTGCTTTAGAAGAAGGTTTAAGGTGCGAATGGGAGTGGATTCAGTCTTTGTACAGTTAGAGTACAGTTAGATGCTATCTCTCCCAGAAATTCCGCAGCTTAAATTGAACATTATTAAGTTTTTGAATTGCCCAACTTTTGAGATTTCTCTGCAAGCGAACCAACACATTTGGAGGCGCGAGTTTTGGCTGTGTTTCCGGCGAATTCAAATAGCGGTAGTGCAGAAATACGTCTCGGTAGGGAATCTCAACATCTTCGCCAGCACACAATCGAGTAAACTTGGCAGCCGAAATACTCATGTAGTGCAAGTAAGTCAACCGTCGCCCTTTGTCATATAGAACATAATCTATCACCTCAAATTGAGAAGACCAATGATTTCCCGTCACCAGTGCAGGTTGATGATAAGCAAAGTTATAAAAAGAGATGCCGCTGCGGGCGACTAAATAGTTAAATAAAGGTTGGTCGGTTCCCCGCAAAGACAAAATTTCTGCTTCTCCTGAAATCAATTTATCTAACAATTGCTTTGAATTAGTTCGATTTAAAATACCTTGTTTTGAAGCAAACCAACCAGCACAAAAAATATGAGATTGCAGTTGGTTAATGTTCAAAACTTTTGGCAGTTTCGCGGACGATAAATCAAATACATAATTAAGGTCTGATTTGTATTGAAAATCGTTAGCTACCCAATCAAACTCATCGAGTTTTTGATAGATGTAATCTAGAGAACCCATTAACAGAGTGTCCGCATCAAAATAGACAAATTTATCAAAAGGGCCGTCAAAACAGCAAAATTTTCGGTGCATTCCCAAACAACGTACTGATTCCCAGCCTTTAACTTGCCAAATTTTTTGAGCTTTGGTATGAGATATCCAAACTTGAATTGCAAAGTCTTCCCAGAAATCAATTGAATCGGTGTTGTCAAAGAGGGTGACATTAGGACGAATTGCAATTTCTACTCGCACTTTTTTTAGTCTATCATCATAGGGAATGATGCAAACTGGAATATCTTTGGCCCCGTTGACTTCGAGACTGTTTAATAAAGCGACTAAGTGGTCAAAAACAACATCGTTTGCTAGAATATAAATGCCATTTGTCATAAGTTTTAAATAAATTATATCAGGTTCTGTTGATGAGTTATTATATAATTTGCGACCTCGTAGGGGCGGGTTTGACCAACCATCTATGTGGAAAATTAACTATCTTGTAAACCCGCCCTCCCAACGGCAAATCGCTACAAACAATATTATCCCTGCAAATATCGAAATATTCTTTGCACTAAATTTGGTTTTTCCTCATTGAGATAACGATAATGTTTCCACAGTTTCCAATAAGGACTACCCGATTTAATTGGTATTCCAGCCCAGTGAATATATTTTAACCTTTTGCCTTTGTCATAAAGAACATAATCTATTTCTTGAAAATGCTTGGAACCCGCCCAGCTTCCGGGTTCGGTTGCTGAATCTTTAACAAGATTGCAGCGTTGGGGAATCAGTTTAAGAATGATATAATTTAGTATAGGTTGGTCTGTGACATTTTGAGTAAAGTCAAAATATTCTCGATGCTGCGAACATTCTAGCAAAATCTCATACATTTGCGATTCTGTAATAGTTCCTTTTCTGGAGGCCCAAAAACCGCTGTTGAATACATCTTGAAGCTGGGAGTCTGTAAAGATATTTTGTTCTTTTACAGCGGGTGAAAATACATTTCGCAGTTTTTCGCTGAGGTGGTGGTAGTCGCAGCAAAAAAAGTCTACTTCTGATAGTTTGTTTAAGTTGGCTGCGATGTCTTCAAAGACGATGATATCGGTATCGATGTACAGAAATTCGTCAAGGGGGCCAAACCAGGCGGCGAGTTTTCGCATTTTGTTGGGAAGGGCTAAAAAGTTGCGATCGAACATTTGGCCAATTTCTCTGGTAAACTGTTCCACAAACTCCAGATTTGGGAATAATTGCACCCCGTGGAGACTGCTGAGTGCGGCTGCGACTTGCTGATAATTGTCGTCGAAGGGAATCAGAAAAACAGGTACTTGACAATTATACAGACGTATGCTGTTTAAAAGGGCGATCGCACTTTCGATCACCCGATCGTTCGCAACAATATAAATACCGCGATTCATACATTTATCCTCAACCTTCTCAATACCCTTTTTAACAAATTCGGCGCAGAAACCTCAGTATAAGACTTTGGGGGTTCCGCAAAAATCGGACGCTTTGACGGTTCGCGGAGATAGCGGTAATGCAGGAACAAATCGCGATAGGGAAACTCAATATTTTCGCCCGCACAAACTCTCCGAATTAAATCCGGCTGCACGCCAATATAATGAATATAAGTAAGTCGGTTTCCTTTGTCGTACAAAATTTTATCTTGCTCTTCAAAATGTTTAGAAGTGACGCTGCACCCAGTTTTTTTGCCATCCGGGAGGCTACAAGCAAAATTATAGCTATTCATCCCCGTTTTCATTACCATATAATTGAGCAACGGCTGTTCTCCCGCACCTGCATAGAGAATTTCCGCATCGCCCGATTGCAGTTGAGCTAACAGCCATTCCCTAGTATTTTGCTCAAACAATCCTTGCTTGCTGGCGTAAAATCCAGAACAAAATATTTCCGAGTCGATGCGATTTTGCTCAAAAACTTCTAGCAGTTTTGGCGACTGAATATTGTATACTTTAGTCGGGTCGCGAAATTGAAAATCATAAACCACAAAATCCGATGACTCTAACTTCTGAAAAACCGCATCAAGAGAATTCATCACCAAAGTATCCGCATCCATATAGATAAACTTGTCAAACGGGCCGTCGAAAGCGCAAAACCGCCGGTGCGCGCCGTAAAGCCGGAATTTTTTGCGGTTCAAACGCTCTGGTGCGGCTGCTTGCATGAATTTGTCCCATCGCTGAATTGAGGCGCTATCTTCATAAATAAAGACGTTGGGACGGTTAACAATTTCAGTTGTAATTTGCTCTATCTGGTCATCGAAAGGATAAATGCAGACAGGAATATTTGAGCCTAAGATAACTTCAATACTGTTGAGCAAGGCAATTAGTTGGTCGTAAACTGTGTCGTTGGCTAGCGTGCAAATTCCATTCATATATAGTAAAGAAAAAGTGCAGAGGGCTAAAGGGTAAAAGGATAGACAAGAGTTCTCGCGGAAAAACTATGCCGAGGGAGAAACCGACGCTACCGCTACGCGAAAACCCATCCAACTCCACCTACTGCTGTTGCCCCCCGAGTCCGACAAGCGAAAGGCACAGCGGCAATTGACCGCAAGGTGGAACCAAGAACCTCCACGCTGCACTCGGTTATTATCTGTGCCAGTTTCCCAGGAACTTCCGTCAGTTGGTGCGCCGTTATAGTTGCTGTGCCACCTATCGCTGCACCATTCCCAAACCTGACCGTGCATATCGTACAGCCCAAAGGCATTAGGAGGAAAACTCCCTACATAGGTTGTTTGTTCGGGGTAAAGTGACTTGGGTACATTTGCGTAGGGTCTGTTTCCGTCATAGTTAACATCGTTGACTAATTCCGGGGTAATGGTTTCCCCAAAATGAAATGGGGTTGTTGTTCCCGCGCGACAGGCGTATTCCCATTCTGCTTCACTAAGGAGACGATACTTTTTCCCGGTTTTTTGCGATAGTTTGCCACAGAATTCGACAGCATCTGGCCAGCATACACCTACCACAGGAAGTTTTTCACGTTTTAACAAACATGGGTTGTTTCCCATCACTTCTTGCCACTGTGCTTGGGTGATGGGATATTTGCCTGCATAAAAAGCGGGTACTGTTACTTGATGCTGCGGACTTTCACAATTGTCTCTACCTTCCTCTGTTGCTGGCGAGCCCATCATAAAAGTGCCGCCGGGAATCGATACCATTTCCAGCACAACTCCGTTCCCTAAGTCTTCTGCGAAGAAGTGAGCATAATGACGGCTGCGACGGTTTTCTTTTCCATACGAATCAACTGTTATTACATCAAAGTCAAAAATAGGCAAATATTTTTGTAACTGCTGTTTTATATTTGGTTCATCTCTATCCTTCAGCAGCGAATAGGCTGCAAACTTCACCGCCATTGATTCATCTTGCAGTGCCCCAATTATTAAATCTAAACCTGCATCTCCATATTTCAGCGCTTCAGACAGTGCAGCAATTTTTACCTCAAGAATCGGTGAAGCCAAACGACTCTTAACGCCGGGAATCCCGCCTAAAATAGCAGCACTGAGGGGAGGAGGATTTTGACCGCCGAGTACGGCATCGTATTCTCTGGGTTGATTTTGGTTTTCTGTCATTATGTTATTTCCTGAGATACAAAGTTAGACAGCCAATTGAGCAAGTTCAATTCGTGGAGAATGATTTGTCTGGCTTCGGCAATTTTATCCCTGGCTTCATGCCAATAATCCGCAGTAGCTACAACCTCTTTAATAAATTCTACTCCTTTCTCATCCAAACTCGGCAGCCGCAGAAAACTCCCCGCCGGCAACAACTTATCCGCCGCCGAACCGCCGTAATAAATTGGCAAACACCAAGCTAATAAAGCATCCCAAAGCTTCTCGCTGACATACCAATCGTTTTCTGCATAATTTTCAATCGCTAAGTTGTAATAGTATGGTGCGACGGCGTGCCATTTATTGTTTACAGTGCCGTTTCCCTGTGCCCATGTTGGCAAGTTTCGCCCGTAAAGGTCAAAATCTAATTCTCGTTCTTGCAGCAATTTGATAAAATCTAATCGGTGGCGGTGATTGGCGCTGCGGCTAACACCTGAAGTTATCCAAGAACAGGATTTAGTTTTAGCTGGTGGCGGCATTTCATCCAGTTCTCGAAACGAGTTAGAGTGATACCAAATCGCGGGCATATAATCGGGTTTTGGTGCGAAGTCGTCTGGCCCGGAAACGTAACCGCAATAAAGTTTGGCTTGTTCGTAGTTGGCTTTGGTAATTTCAATAACTTCTGGTAATGGCGGCTCGCGGATCAGGTAAATTATGCGTTCTTTGGGGACACCGCGAAATTTTTCTCGAATGTCGTTTTCGGGATTTTTGGGGCTGGGACGGCGAATTTTGTCGATCCAGGATTGATTTTTGGAAGGTTGGGGAAAGTCGAATTGATACATGAGTAAAAACTCTGGCTCTGGGTGATTTGCTAGCATTTGAATGTTGCCCCATTTGCCGAAGTTGTGGGGGGTTTGTTGCCACAGCCAGTCGCTTTGACTCATGCCTGGATAGGTGGTGATTGTGCCGATGATTTTTTGGTTCATTTTTAATAATCAATCCGGTTTTTGCGTGTGGGTGGGGCGGGTTTATTAGATTGTTTATTTGAGGCGATGATTGTTGGTAAAACCCGCCCCTACGGATTTTAAAATTATCGGATGAGGATTAATGAATGATTTGCGATCGCACTTCTTTATCGACATAACTTAAAATTCTCTCTATCCTATTTTCCCAGGAAAATTGCTTGACAAAATTTAATGTTTCTGCATAACCTTCGATTTTCCTCGGATATTTTGTTAAACAATCTCGAATGCTTTGCGCGAACTGGTGCGGGTTATCCGGTTCGCACCAAGTTGCTGCTATGTTTCCCGATTTAAATTCCCTTAAAGAGGCAATCTCCGTCGCCACAATCGGAGTACCGGATGCCATATAATCAAAGAATTTTAAAGGAGATGTGAACGTCGCGGCCTCTGTCAAACAGTGCGGGTGAGTCAAAACATCGGCTGCTTGCAGCAAGCTAGCTAGTTGATTTTGAGGCAGGTAGCCGAGAAATTTAATGTTGTTAACTTGCTTGTCTTTGGCTAATTGCTGGTAGGCTGTTACTTGGGATGAATCACCGCCTGCGATCGCAAATTGAACCAGCGGCAATTCCTTAGCCACATCCACTAGCATATCGACACCTTTAAACGGGTAAAGTCCTCCCGCATAAACTGCTAAATACTGTCTTCCATCTTCTAATAATTGCTGTCGCCAATTCAGGGCAGCTTCTGTTTGTCGGGCGAGAAACAAATGGTTAAAACCGTTGTGCAGCGTAATTACTTTTTCCGGTGGCATCCCATTCTTAATCATGCTGTCTCGGACAGTATCGGCAACTGTTACAGCAATTTGAAATAGAGGATTGCGAACGACTTCAGGTTGAAAATTTTTCTCTTCGTGGTGGTGCTGTTCGTAGATAGCGGGAATCCCGTTTTTAATGGCAGCTTTGACAAAGTTCCAGTCGCGGGTGTGGACAATTTTAGTGGATTTAAGGAGGTGAATTGGTAAGTAGTATTTTGATACTATTGTACTCGAACTCGTCCACTTGCTGTCCCAAAGGTCGATCGGCCACGGCATCGGTAAATCTGCTACTTTTAATTTATCTTGAATATTGTAAATTTTGGCAAGTTGGTCATCCGGTTTCCTCGGTTGAAAAGGACGAAGTAAATCAACGGGATTCCAAGCAGTCCATCCTTTGCGGAGGTATACCAAAACTGCTGGATAACCGAGGTTTGCTGCGGCATTGGCAGAGTGTGCAACTTGAACTAAGCTCGCTACATTGGGTTGCGGCAAGACATTTCTGGTAAAAAATACATAATATTTGGGCATGGGGGATGGGGGATGGGGCATGGGGCATTGGGAATTGGGAATTGGGAATTGGGAATTGGGCATTGGGCATTGTTACAGCATATTCCATGTAGATATAGATCGCGATCGACCGGGTTTCGAGCAACAGCATCAGTAATGATGCGATCGCTGTAAAGAAACCCGGTTTTGCGCGGTGTACTTCATAAACCTGGAATACGCTGTATTTCTGCCAACTGCCAACTAACTACTGCCAACTGCCAACTGCTAACTGACTAATGACTACTTTTTAATAGCTTGACGCTTAATAGTTTTTTCTATAAATTCTAAAGTCGTGAAAATATTAGCAGCAGAGTGAAATGATTCTCTGATTAACTCGTCTCTTTCTTCGGGAGAGTCTACCATTTCATCTACTAGCAATTTGAGGTAAGCTATCATGGGAGTCAGGCGAGTGCGAATTTCGTAAGAACCTCTAATTAGAGCTTCATCGCGAGCGGTTTCTTCGGCAAATTGCACTGAATACAAGCGAGTGTAGTAACCTCCTTTTGCTAGCAAGTCTTCGTGGGAACCCATTTCTACTACTTGTCCGCGATCGATCACGGCGATTTTATCGGCTTTTTGGACTGTGGAGAGGCGGTGGGCGATTACCAAGGTTGTGCGATCGCAGCTCAATTTCTCGATCGCCGCTTGCACGTACCTTTCCGAAACCGTATCCAGCGAACTCGTTGCCTCATCTAAAATTAAGATTTCCGGGTTTTGCAGCAGGGCTCTAGCAATTGAAATTCTCTGACGCTGCCCTCCCGATAAGATCACGCCCCGATCGCCAATTTGAGTATCCAACCCCTCCGGCAACAGTTGGATAAACTCGTAAGCATTCGCTCCCTTCGCCGCTTCCACAATTTCTTCCTCAGTCGCTTGGGGTCTAGCATAAGCAATATTTTCGCGCACTGAAGCATTAAACAAAAACGTATCTTGGCTAACAATACCCATCGCTTGTCTGAGACTTTTCAGGTCAAATTCGCGCAAATCCCTGCCATCTAGCGAGATATGACCTTCAGTAGGATCGTAAAATCTCGGCAGTAAATCTGCCAAAGTTGACTTGCCAGAACCCGAAGTTCCTACCAAAGCTAAAGTAGTGCCGTGAGGTAGAAATAAATCAATTCCTTGCAAAACTAAATTTTTGTGGTTAGGATAACTAAAAGATATTTTATTAAAATGAATTCCCGATCGCAAATGAGTGTAAGGCACAGAACCGTTGAGCATAAATGGCTTGTCCTCGCAGCTCAAAAAATCATTAACCACCTCTACACTAGCCGACGTATTTGCAAATTGACTGCGCCCGCTATTCAACTGGGAAATTAAAGGGATCAATCGAAACAGTACCAATAAATAGGTTAATAAAATTGTAGCAATAGACTCTATCTCATTCGCAAATATTGTGCGGCCTATAAATACAATCAAAATTATAACTATCAAATTAACAACTTCGTTAATTGGGGCGATCGCCGCATAATTTACCTGAGCCTGAAAATCCGCTTGTTCTCGCCTTTGAATTAAATGCTTGATCCGCTGATACTCCCTTTCCTCGTTCCCCGTTGACTTGACCAGCCGAATCCCAGTAATGGTTTCCAGCACCCTAACCGAATAATCTTTCGACATTTCAGAAAGCAGGTGGCCAAAATGCTTGGAACGGTTAATAATATATTGATTTGTCCAAGCAACTAACGCCAGCAAAACTGTAGCTGTCACCGTCAGTTTCCACGAGATCGAAAGTAGCATGCCCACAAACACCAAAACCGTGATTGAGGTAGTAAACATTCCGATTGCCGTGCCAACTGCACTAGCAGTCCGACCAATCTCTCCACCCAATCTATTAATTAAATCCCCGACTTTAGTTTTAGAGTAAAAATCTAAATCTACTTCTAACAACAACCGCAAACCTGCTTCTCGCAAATCAAAAGTCAGAGCTCGCGTCAGAGAAGTAGCTACTAAAGTATTGATATAACTCGCAACATTTTTTAAAAAAATTGCCAGCACAATCGCCCCGGTCATCAACATTAAACGCTGATTTCCGGGCATTCCCTCAAAGGGATACATCAAAGTTTTAATTAGAGGTGGAGCGCCCCGCAGCTCGATAGCTTCCTCTAAAAAACTTAAAAGCACTGGTACAATCAGAGTAGTGCTGATACCGTTGAATAAAGCGCCAGAAAAGCCCAGCATCACAGTTAAGAAAATCCTGCCGGGATATCGTCTGGCAAATTTTAGGAGTAGCTTATTGGCAGACATGAAGCATTCCCAGCTAAACAGTACGGCATCTCAAAATATTCTTTAATAACAGCCAGTTTTTCTTCCTCCTGTGAGTCGTTTTAAAATAACCTTTACATACCTGCGATTAGATCTGAAAGTATCGGTTTCATTGCTTGAATGCTATATTTTTTCACACATCTTTCCCGAGCTTTCATTCCTTGTAAATTAGCCGCTGTCAAATTTTGAAATATCCATTGAATTTTTTGTGAAATTTGAGCGGGAGAACTCGGATCGACTAAATAACCCGTTCCCCCTAAAATTGCTGGAATATCCCCCACTCGCGTAGACAAAACAGGCTTAGCCATTGCCATGCCATCTGTCAGCTTGAGCGGAAACTGAGCCAAGGCTGTGAGAGTTTCTCGCTGAGGAACAACGACAACATGAGCCGCCGCTACAACCGACGGCATCGTCTCCACTGGAAACCTTGGCAGTTTAATAATCCAACGCCCCCATTGTTTCACAAGTTTATCATCATAATCATCATAAGGACTCCCGCCGACGATCGCTAATTTTAAATCGGGCTCATTTAACTGTTCTAGGGCCATCAAAACATCCTCCACGCCTTTATGAGGTCGCGGAGCCCCCGGAAACATCAGAACTCTATACCCGGACAAGCCGTAACGCTGTCTGCTCAATTCAGGATTGTATTTAGCCGGGTCGAACATTGCAGTATCCTTACCATTAGGCAAATATACACCACCAAAACGCTGTTTTAAAAACTCAGTATGAACGGTGACTGCATCAGCACCGTGGATGAGACTTTCCATCCACTTTACATAGAGGGGATTATCTGGGTCTCTCAATTGACCATTCTCTTTAAAAATATCTCGATAAAGTTGTTTAAAAGAAGGACGGTATTTCCATTCATCTCCGCCGTACCAGCTCAGTTCCCAGTCGTCTATATCTAAAATTATAAAGTGGCGAGTCGCCAGTTTTTTTAGCAGTGATAACCCAAAGCTTGTAGGTTTAGGTTTGACTGCATAAATAATATCCCCATCTATTTTTTTCCAAAGTTTTTGAGCATCCCTCAAAAACCCCGGATAATTTTTACCCCGTATGGCACATACCGGGATATCTCTGGGAGGAATAGCATACAATTCCTTGCCAAACTGAAATCCAACAACTTCTACATCACATTTAAGCTCTATCAAGACTTGAGCTAAGAAAAAAGCACGAATTGCACCTGCTCCTGACAAATCGCTCACTACTAATGAAACTTTCACTGAGTATTGTGTTGATAAGATTTGTTTGATTTTCCTGCTTAACCGAGCTTTTGTCAAGGCGATTGGGACTCACGCACTCGCGACCAAAGAAACCGGGTTTTTCACCAGGGCAAAGGGCAGCAACGCAGTATTTTGGTAAAAAAAAACCAGTGATGAATCCAGGACTTTTATTCACTCCCGCAATAATTCTCCTCGGTAAATTGTCTGATATCTTGAGGCTATTTTTTTCTGGGCTGAATTTTGTTATTTTGATGCAGTTTACCAACAACTTTAATTATTTTAAACGCCAGGGATTGTTAAGTTGATTTGGTAAAAATATTTTAGCCGTGCGATCGACTATTCTAGTAAAGAGCGATCGCGTCACGTTCTTCGCGTACTGAGGGCGGTAAGGATAAGTGCAGTGCATTACTTTAATCGGTTTGTCGATCGTATAAACATCTTTCCACTTATCCAAGTAGTTGTAAACCGGGGACAAAGTTGTCATTTTCGGTTTCACGGATTCAACAGCCGCTGCAAAAGCACCTTGGTCTTTCAAGACTAGCACATTTTGATGTGCAACTACCATCTCGAAATATTTCTTAAAGTTTATAAACAATTCCTGAGTTTTACTGCTTTTCGTAAAAGCGATAAATCCGCCATTGTATTGAATGCTATTTTCATTTAGCGGCAACCCGACAGACTGCAAAGTTGACAGAATATCCTGCTTGACTCTTAATAAATTTGCCGCTTTAGCAATCGCAGGCTGCACATCTTCCGTCACCAACAAATCCACCCCGTCAAGCAAATCAAAAACCTCATCTATTGGCGACAGCAAACAAATATCACAATCCATATAAATAGTTTTCTCAAACAGAGATTCCCCGTACAAAGCCAGCTTAGCTAGTCGCGACGCTAAAACAGGATTTTCGTGAGACGGTGCAGGTTTCAATATGACATTTCCGAACACCTGAAGTAAAGGGTATAAAATTTGAGGAACTCTATCTATTAAAACAATAATGGTTTCGCGGTGAAACTTCCTGACAGACGCCAGAAAATGAACGCAATCCTGGAAAGAGTAAAGACCGGTTAAAATAGTGATAAATCCCTTAAGTGCTAATTTATTTGAATTCATTAATTTTCTTATTAATTTACTTATTTCCGTCAGTGTGTCCACTCCCAAAAGCTCTCACTCCAGTCATCTCGTTCGTGAAAAATTCCTTGCCATTCATAAAAATGTACAAAATCTTTCAGGTTAATTGTTTTATTGACATCGCGGATCGTATAAAGAGGTTTATCTCCATAAAAAGCAGCCCACATAGTATAACTGCTAGGCGGCCCGACAACATAGTCGCACTCAGCCAAAGCATAGATATCTTCAATTAAATGACCGCTGCCAAATCCACAGTTAAAATTATCAAATAAACTCCGATTTTGTGGAATATTAGAACAAATCAAAAACTTGATGGTTTTTCCGTCAAATAGCCTTACCACAGAATTCATAATTTCTAAATATTGCTCAGTTGTGTAAAAGTATCGCCCCTTTTGATGCTGAGCATAATCCCCTTGGCGGATGTGAATTCCGACGATCCGATCGCAGTTATTTCTTAAATTCAATATCAAACGCTCTACATTGATTCTATATCGCTCTAATGGTGCAAAGTATGCTCTAATCCGGTCGGCGTACTTGCACAACTTGGGTACATCTTCTACAAACCAGCCATCTCGAAATAGCCAGCCTTGAAAACAAACAATTGAACCGTGCTTGATTTGTTCAATCTCCTGATATTTGAGCCAACTAAAAGGTTCTTTTCGGGTTATTTCTTGCGTTTTCAATATTTGTTTCTTGCTTAAATAATTAATAAAATTATAATATTTACTTCGGACAAACTTGTTGCCTGCTAGGGTAAAATATGGAGGAGGATAACAACACAAAAAATCCCCTGCGGTTCCAACAAAGAATTCTGCATATTCCTCAAAAGCCGGATTGAGAACAATCAAATTACGATCGATCGCCCAAGCAATGAAATTAGCAAAAAGCAGCAGTCGGTTGCCGAGTTGTCCCGATTTAGCAGATATTATTAGCATATTGTATTTTTGGGGCGTCCCGCCCACCCCACAAGAATTTCATCAAACGTGGCTGTAATCGCAAGGTGCGCTGGGCGCACCTTACAGACTAAGAGTTGTGGCGTTTTTTGTGCCACTGCCAAGCATGGGAGATAATATTCTTAATGTCGGGATATTCTGGAGACCAACCCAAGGTTTTGATAGCTTTCTCGCTGCTGCCAACCAAAGCAGGCGGGTCTCCCGGACGGCGATCGCACTCAACAGCCTTAATCTCTTTTCCCGTCACTTGACGAGCCGTTTCTATCACCTCTTTCACCGAAAACCCGCCGCCGTTGCCCAAATTAAAGAAATCAGATTTGCCACCATTTAACAAATATTCTAATCCCAAAATGTGAGCCGATGCCAAATCGTTAACGTGAATGTAATCCCGGATGCAAGTACCGTCAGGAGTATCGTAATCCGTGCCAAAAATCGAGATTGAATCTCGTTTACCCAAAGCCGCGAACAACACCAGTGGAATCAGGTGAGTTTCTGGATTGTGATCCTCTCCTAACAACCCGTTCGGATCGGCCCCAGCCGCGTTAAAATAGCGGAAACAAACAGACTTGAAATCATACGCAGCGTCAAAATCAGACAAAATCCGTTCTACCATTAACTTAGTAGCACCGTAGGGATTGATCGGATTTTGCGGGTGGTCTTCTGTGAGCGGAATTTTATGCGGTACACCGTAAGTCGCGCAAGTAGAAGAAAACACAAATTTCTTCACGTCAGCAGCGATCATTGCTTCCAAAAGCGTAATAGTGCCGATGACATTGTTGCGGTAATATTTAGCTGGGTCGGTAACAGATTCGCCCACGTAAGCGTAAGCAGAAAAGTGCATTACAGCATCAATCTTGTGCGTAGCAAACAAGTTGTCTAGAAGAGTGCGATCGCTCGTGTCGCCAACTACTAACTCCACCTGCAAAGCCCGATCGACTAAATCTCTGTGACCGTAAACTAAATTATCCAAAATCACCACACCGTAACCGGCGTTTTTCAGCGCTAATACCGCGTGAGAGCCAATATATCCAGCTCCGCCCGTCACCAAAATAGTTGGTTTGTCTGCACTCATTTTATTCTGCCTGTTTTTGTAGCTGGGATTGCCAAGAACTTTGTTAATTTGAGACTTCCACATCTGACGCTTTCACACTCCGCACGAGCCGGAGAATTAAAGCGAAATATATAGGCTTTGCTGTGCCAGACGGGACGCTCGCACTCCTAAAAAACGCTTTTTACACTCCTGATAGATGCTGAGGGAGCAAGTCTTTCTGTTCAATCGATAAACTTGAGGCGACCAATTTGGATATAATCAAATATCCGATTGATTTGATGTCGATCCTCTTCTGACATTTTATCATCTGACAGGATAGCCGAAGTCAAAACTAAATGTTCCCGGCGAGCGATCTTGCCAGACGCTACAATCCGATCGACTTTTTGAGAAATTGTTAAGTTCGATTTGTTGTGAGATGTTCGCATGTATTCGATCGCTTTTATGCCAAAATAGTTAAAGAAGATTGCACTTCTCGATCCAAAAATGGTGCCTGCCAGACCGCAAATCAATTTGCTCAACAGCAGAAATAACGTATCAGAGTTTTACTTCCCAAGATAGATATGCGGACTTAATCTGCAATCACCCTTCGGATAGCGTTCAGACTAACTTAATTATATAATATTTTTCCGAGAGAGGCACTTTTCTATGCAGGTTTATCGGCTTCCGGTACTGTCCGACAATTACATTTTCTTGCTGCACGACCCCGATAGCCACACAGCAGCCGTCGTCGATCCAGCGCGATCGCAGCCAGTATTAGATCAACTGCGATCGCTCGGAGCGGAATTAACCGCAATTTTCAATACCCACCACCACAGCGACCACATAGGCGGCAATCAGGAACTGATCGATCGCTTTCCCCAAATTAAAGTTTACGGGGGCGCAGAAGACCGAGGCAGAATACCCGGACAGCAAGTGTATTTACAAGCGGGCGATCGAGTTTCTTTCGCCAACAGAACCGCCGAAGTCTTCTTCCTACCCGGCCACACAAAAGCTCACATCGCCTACTATTTCCCCCCCAGCAACCCCAGCGAAATCGGCGAGTTGTTCTGCGGCGACACCTTATTTGCTGGAGGCTGCGGCAGGCTGAAAGAAGGCACTCCCGCCCAAATGTTAGCCTCTCTGGCGCAACTGCGAAACTTGCCCGACAGTACGAGAGTCTGGTGCGCCCACGAATACACGCTGAACAACCTGCAATTTGCCTTGACTGTCGATGGCGACAATCCCGATTTACAGCAGCGCTTCGCCGAAGTCAAGGAAGCGCGCAGTCGATCGCAACCTACAATACCATCCTCGATCGGTCTCGAAAAAAGCACAAACCCATTTTTGCGCTGGGATTTTCCCAACATCCAATCAGCCGCCAACACCTCCGATCCAGTGCAAACCTTCGCTCGATTGCGCGGCATGAAAGACCGATTTTGACAATCAAGCATCCAGGATACAAGCCCCCGGATTCATCTCGCGCAAGTCAGTCGATTTTAGATTTTAGATTTTAGATTTACCCCACAGATAAATCTGGATCTTGAACTAGGGTCTAAAATTTTTATATTTCCACGACAGGAGTACGTGGCACGGTATCCGCTTTTGGGCTGGGTTAATGCTTCAATTCTTTAATCTAAAATCTAAAATCTAAAATCTAAAATCTAAAATCGATTGACTTTAACGTTTTTGTTGTTTCAGGTAACTCTTAAACTTGAGTATCGGTTCCCTCAACCACCTGTCAAGTCTTTGGCATTTTAGGTGAAAGCTCGACAGCCCCTTAA
The DNA here is from genome assembly GCF_000317475.1 of Oscillatoria nigro-viridis PCC 7112. NCBI lineage: Bacteria > Bacillati > Cyanobacteriota > Cyanophyceae > Oscillatoriales > Oscillatoriaceae > Phormidium > Phormidium nigroviride. The sequence continues at coordinate 4,254,410 of NC_019729.1, read as the reverse complement.
ACTTATTTGGGATTTTTTCCAGTTCGTCCTTAAACGGTGTCTGAGACAACATATCGAGCCATAATTGATTGGGGGCAGAGCTTTCCCACGGTTTCGGTCTTGACATAAAGTGCATCACTTTACTTGACATATCATCAGTCTTGTGGTTGTTCCATATTTGGTCTAATTGCTTCCACCTTCCCGCTAAAACTGAATTTAATGCACCTTGATCGCGATCGCCCCAAACGTGGGTTCTAGCATTTTGGAGCAACTTTTCCGACAGTTGCTCTTCCTCCCAAAGCTTCATGTTGTAAACTAAAACACCACTATTGAAATAAGGGTTTCGATCTTGATAATTGTTGGGATTTCCCCAGAAGTTGGCGGAGGCTGCTATCGGCAGAGTTTGAAAATCTAGGTTCCACAGCGGCTTTAAGCTGCCCAGAACGATCGTATCGCTGTCGAGCCAAATCAGCCTTTCTGTTTCTTTAGTATATTTTCGCGGCTCCAATTTAACGTAAGGAAGTTTAGAACCTGATACCGAAAGAAGTTGGTCGTAATTAGATTGCAATTCTTGCCATTCAATCTGGTATTTGCAGCACTTCTGTAACTGTTCCTTTTGCGGTGAATATATCCTGGTAGATACAACGCTAATTTTGACCTGCTCGTCCCCAGATTGGCTAACATTCAGATCTACAGACTTGAGAAGTGCTGCTAACCCCAGAATATAGGTGCGATCGGCGGCTGTGAATATGTGCATAGGATTAAGTTTGTCAGATGAACGGCAAACGTGACACAAACGTTGGGACTGGAGGAAGCAGGCGACACTGTATTGAGGTAAATGCGATCGCCCGTTTACCGTTGATCCGAACAAAATCTTGCCTAAATTTCCGGTTAGATTAACACAAAGAAACGGGGTTTCTAAGTAGGTAGGGGCAAATAAAGTTTACAATGTAACATAATGTAAGGCGGGCGTAACAAGAGCAATTGCTTCGTTTCACTCGCTGCGAGAGAGGGGTTATGTATTTTCAAGCTTCATCTACTTATTTACCTGTGTGCAAGTGCCATCTGTTCGCGCCCGAAAACGAGCAACAGCCATTGGTAATATGCAGCAACGCGAAAAATAATGAGACAGACTAACCTGCCATCTGAAACAGCCAGAAAATTCCCCGTCGCCTGTGCTGAATCCCGCAACTGGTTCAGACGTGGGACTCTACGATAAAATAAATTGTCTAGAGATCGATATTACCGCACAACGATCGACATCCATCTTAGGTTTGAAGTGTCACCCTGCTCAAATCACAAGTTCCTCTGGTTATTTCCCTATTATCGATCGCGATTGGCTTGGCCAAAAGTAAAATGAGCGTTGTTAGAAACCGATGCAAAACCCACGCAATACTGAACCCCAACCAAAAATGGACCCATCTGTTTCAACGGATTCTAACAAAGTGTTCTACCCAGCCGCGCCTTTGCCAACCGATGTAGGGATGCTTCTGCAATTGGCAGACGGTAGCATTCAGGGCTGCAATTGTCACGCCCAGGATCTGTTGGGGATGACAGCACAACAGATGCTCTTATGCACTTCAATCAACAGTCGGTGGCAGACTCTGCGTGAAGATGGCTCGGATTTTCCCGGCGAGACGCATCCGGCGATGGTGGCGCTGCAAACCGGGCAACCATGTTTAAATGTCATCATGGGCTTTGAGCGGCCACAGGGAGAATTGATTTGGTTGACGCTCAATTCTCAACCTTTATTTCAGGGAGATCGATCGACTCCCTATGCGGTAGTAACAACCTTCACTCCTATCGCTCAACAAAAGCCCGAACCAGTCTGTAACGCACCCGCGCCACAACTGTCAGACACCCTCGAAAGTATTTCGGACGGGTTCTTTGCCTTGGATCGAGACTGGCGATTTACCTACCTCAATTCGCAAGCGGCGCGGTGGCTGAATCGACTCCCGCAAGAGGTGATTGGCAACATCATTTGGGAAGAGTTTCCCGAATCTGTGGGCAGTTTGTTTGAACAGGAATATCGCCACGCCGCGAGCTTCCAAGTTACAGTTAGTTTTGAATCTTTTTATCCGCCGCTCAATGCTTGGTATGCGGTACGAGCCTATCCGATCGCCTCGGGACTTGCCGTTTATTTTCAAGATGTGACCGAGGAGAAAGCGGCTCGGGCTGCTTTTATTAAACAAGCGCAAACTGTGCAGCAACAACTCGCAGAAATCGAGGCGATTTATGCTAGCGCGCCGATCGGACTTTGCTTCGTCGATACTGAGTTGCGGTTTGTCCGCATCAACGATCTGCTAGCAGAAATTAACCGAGTTCCAGCCGCCGCCCACATCGGTAAAACCTTGCGCGAAATCTTGCCCGAAATGGCAGATGATTTAGAGCCGCTTTACCGACAAGTTATTGAAACTAAAGTTCCTCTCAAACAGCTCGAAGTTCGCAGGACGAACTCAGCACAGCCAGAACAAGAACAGGATTGGCTGTTGAGTCTCTATCCGCTGAGGGCCCAGGACGATCGCGTTCTGGGCGTGAATGTGACGGTGCATGAAATTACCGAACGCAAAGCTACCCAAAAAGAAATTCACCGGCTCAACCAGGAACTAGAGCGACGAGTTAATGAACTGCAATCGATACTTGATGCTGTACCCGTTGGCATTACGATCGCAGACGACCCACAGTGTAAAGTAATTCGCGCTAACCGGTTTGCCCAGTCGATGTTGATAGTGCCGCCCGATACCAATGTTTCTGGAACCGGAGAGCAAGCCGCAGCCCTTCCGTTTCGACGATTCCGCAACGGACAGGAAATTCCGGGAGAACAACTGCCCATGCAACTAGCCGTGGCGAAAGGCGTCGCAGTGCGAGATGTGGAAATTCAAATGGTGCGCGAGGACGGGGTGGCCTTTGATTGGTTGGTGAATGCCGTGCCGTTATTTGACGAACAGGGCGCAGTTCGCGGCTGTGTGGCGGGCTGTATGGATATTAGCGATCGCAAACAAGCTCTTGCTGCTTTGCGCCGTTCCGAGGAACGCTACCGCACTTTGTTTGAGTCGCTAGACGAAGGTTTTTGCGTCATCGAAATGCTGTTTGACGAAAACGAAAAGCCGATCGATTACCGCTTTTTAGAAATCAATCCGGCCTTCGAGAAACAAACCGGACTCGTACAAGCTGCGGGGAAAACGATGCGACAGCTCGTTCCAGAACACGAAAATTATTGGTTTGAGGTGTACGGCAAAGTCGCGCTCACGGGGGAACCATTGCGCTTTGAGCATGGCTCGGAAGCCATGAACCGCTGGTTTGAGGTTTCGGCATTCCGCACTCCTGAGCCGCACAGCCGAAAAGTCGCCGTACTTTTCAAAGACATCAGCGCTCGCAAACAGTCGGAGAATCTTTTGCGACAACAGGAAGAGCAACTGCGGCTGTTCGTCAAACATTCGCCTGCGGGGGTGGCGATGTTTGACCGCCAGATGCAGTATATGCTGGTGAGCGACCGCTGGCTGGCAAGTTACGGGCTCGGCATTGAAAACATTGTGGGCCGATCGCACTACGACATCTTTCCCAATTTGCCCGATCGTTGGAAACAAATCCACCAGCGCTGTCTGGCGGGAGCAGTCGAAACCTGCCAAGAAGATCGGTTTCCCCGCCCTGATGGCTCGATCGACTGGGTGCGCTGGGAAATTCACCCTTGGCGAACCAACACCAACGAGATTGGCGGGAGCATGATTTTTTGCGAAATCATCACCGAGCGCAAAAACGCTGAACTGGCGCTCACAGAGGCCTCCCAGCAAATCAGCAATATTCTAGAAAGTATTACCGATGCCTTTATGGCGATCGATGCACAATGGCGCTATACCTACGTTAATTCCACTGCTGAAAAACTGCTTTCTCGATCGAGAAACGACTTGTTAGGTCGATCGATCTGGGAGCTATTCCCCGCCGAGGGAGAATCGAATTCGAGGGTATTTCAAGAATTTCATCGAGTCGTTAACGAGCAAGTTTCTGTCAAATTTGAAGAGTTTTCCCCGTCGCTCCAGATGTATATAGAAGTGAGCGCCTATCCTGCAGCCGAAGGACTTACCGCTTATTGGAGCGATATTAGCGAGCGCAAACGCACTGAAGAAGAACTGCGGCAAAAGAATGCGATTTTGAATCTGATTAACGAGTCAGCGCCCACGCCAATTTTTGTCAAAGATCGACAAGGACGGATTATTTATGCAAATCCAGCCACGCTGGACGTACTGGGCAAACCTGCTGCTGAAGTAATTGGGCGGCGCGATCGCGATTTCTACCCAATAGCAGAACTTGGAGCCACAGTCTCGGAAAACGATCGGCGCATTATGGAATCCGGCAAAACAGAAGTCGTCGAAGAATCTCCCGATGGCATTCGGACATTCGTGTCAATGAAAGCTCCCTACCGCGATCGGGCGGGAGAAGTCATCGGCCTGATTGGCATCTCCAGCGACATCACAAATCGCAAACGAGCCGAAGTCGCTATGCAAGAACAAACTAAGTTACTGCAAGTCATCATTGACAGCATTGGTGATGGCTTGATTTTGGCCAACCAACAAGGGGAGTTTGTGTTGTTTAACCGAGCCGCCGTAGGAATATTCGGTCAGCTATCGAATGAAAAATCTTGTGAGGAATGGTCGAGCACCTACGGACTATTTTTGGCAGACAAAAAAACCTTTTTCCCCGACGCTGAACTACCTCTAGCCAGAGCAATCAAAGGTGAATATGTCAATGATGTAGAGGTATTTGTCCGGCGCGAAGATTCCGAAGGCCGCTGGATCAGTATCAGCGGTTATCCGGTAGTGGATGCTAGCAGCCAAATCAAAGGCGGAGTGATTGTCTGTCGGGATATCACAGAACGCAAACAAGCAGAAGCAGCGATGCAAGAAAGCGAAGAACGATTCCGCAATATGGCTAACAATGCTCCTTTTAAGGTATGGGTAACAGACTCCACAGGCTATTGCACTTTCTTGAGCGAAAGCTGGTATGACTTCACAGGTCAAACTGAGGAAACAGGTTTGGGATTGGGTTGGGTAAACGCGCTGCATCCAGAAGACCGAGAACAGGCAAAAAAGGCATTTTTGACCGCCAACGAACGCCAGGAACCGTACAGCGTGGAATATCGCCTCCAGCGCAAGGATGGCGGATATTCTTGGGCGATCGATGCGGCTGCTCCCAGATTTTCCAAAAGCGGACAATTTGAGGGTTATATCGGCTCTGTGATCGACATTACAGAGCGCAAACAAGTGGAAACTGAGCGCGATATGGTTCTGCAATTAGAACAAACTGCCCGCGCGGAAGCCGAGCGAGCTAACCGCATTAAAGACGAATTTCTGGCGGTGCTGTCTCACGAGTTGCGATCGCCCCTGAATCCGATTTTAGGCTGGTCGCAACTGCTCGTCGGCGGCAAGCTGAACGCGAGTCAAAGTGCCAAGGCTTTTGAGACGATCGAGCGCAACGCCAGACTGCAATCTCAATTAATCGAAGACTTGCTTGACGTGTCTCGGATTCTGCAAGGAAAACTCAGATTGAATGTTGCTCCGATGAATCTGGAAACCATTATTCCCTCTGCTGTGGAAACCGTGCAATTAGCAGCCGAAGCTAAAAAAATTCAAATCCAAACAATCTTAAATCCCAATGTCGGGCAAGTTCTCGGCGATACAAGTCGCTTGCAGCAAATTGTGTGGAATTTGTTATCAAATGCGGTGAAATTCACGCCCGAAGGCGGTAGAATCGAAGTTCGATTAGTGCAAATCGCACGCCAAGCTCAAATTCAAGTCACGGACACTGGTAAAGGCATTATTCCAGATTTCTTGCCTTATGTTTTTGACCATTTCCGACAAGAAGATGGCGCTACAACGCGCAAATTTGGCGGCTTGGGACTGGGATTGGCGATCGTCCGCCAACTCGTCGAACTTCACGGCGGAACGGTGTTTGCAGAAAGCGCAGGAGTTGGTAAAGGAGCGGCGTTTACGGTGAGATTACCGCTATTAAATGATGATTCTAGAAGGCAGGAGGAGGAAGAACGTCATTGGGCTGCTTGTCCCGATCTCTCATCCTTGCCGCTAGCTGGATTGAGAATTTTGGTGGTAGATGATGAACTCGACTCGCGAGATTTTGTCGCTTTCGTGCTTGAGGAAGCGGGTGCAGAGGTGATTTCCCTGTCATCTGCTGCTGAGGCGCTAGAGTCGATCGAACAAACTGCACCGGATTTGCTCGTCAGCGACATTGGAATGCCGCACATCGACGGGTATATGTTGATCGAGCGCATCCGCACTCAGCTTGCGCCTGAGTATCGGCAGTTGTTGGCGATCGCCTTAACGGCCTATGCTGGAGAGGCGAACGAGCGCCAAGTTTTGCAAGCCGGATTTGACAAACACTTAGCCAAGCCGATCGATCCGACCCAGTTAGTTGCTACTGTAGCGCGATCGATCGCTCGCGGGCGAGCGAGCGCGACGCTTTGCTAGGTAAGCTGAAACAGCAGCACCTCCCCGTTTGGCGAATTTCCAACTGAATTTGCCAGTTAGATATTATGCCCGTCAACCGTCAACCGTCAACCGTCAACCTTGCGATCGCCCCTCAAACTTCGCTATTATAAAAAGTTGCAGTTAAAACCCCACAACCAACGATCATGGCCAAGCGCGTCCAATTAGTTTTAAATAAAGATGTCAGCAAACTCGGCAAAGCTGGCGACGTAGTAGAAGTAGCCCCGGGCTACGCCCGCAACTACCTAGTACCCCAAGGAATGGGATTTAGAGCCACTCCGGGCATTCTCAAGCAAGCAGAGCGCCGCCGTGAAGAAGAAAGACTGCGCCAGCTAGAGCTCAAGCAGCAAGCTGAAGTCCGCAAAACCGCCCTGGAATCGGCCGGGCCTTTCATCATCTCCAAGCAAGTTGGCGAAGGAGACGCGATTTTTGGTACTGTCACCAACCAAGAAGTAGCAGAACTGATTTTCAACTCTACCAGTCAAGAAGTCGATCGGCGCGGCATCACCCTACCCGAAATTCGCCAAACTGGTACATACAAAGCTGAAATCAAACTACACGCAGAAGTTACCGCCGAAGTTGATATTCAAGTTGTTCCGATGTAATTAAGAGTCATCAGTCATCAGTCATTAGTTGTTAGTCATTAGTCATTAGCTAACAACTAAGCACTGCTAAGTAAGGACTCAGCAACGCTAACTTGCAGATTGAGCACGGGAGCATCTCTCCAGAGAGTAAGAAGAAGCATTTTTTCAGGAGTGCGAGATCGAGAGAGCGTAAGTCAGATATAAACGCGAGTTCGCGACAGATCGCACTCCTACAAAAGCTTAAACTGATAATAACTAATGACCCCGCCGGAAAAACGGACACAAGCCCCGAAGCTCCTGATGGTCGAACCTAAAATTTTAGGCTCTTGTTCAAGCTCCCAGATTCATCTGTAGAGTAAATCTCAAATCTCAAACCTAAAATCTCAAACCTCAAACCTAAAATCTCAAACCTAAAATCTCAAACCTAAAATCTCAAACCTCAAACCTCAAACCTAAAATCTAAAATCTCAAACCTCAAACCTAAAACCTAAAATCTCAAACCTAAAACCTCAAACCTAAAATCTAAAATCTCAAACCTAAAATCTCAAACCTCAAACCTAAAATCTAAAATCTAAAATCTAAAATCTAAAATCGACTGACTGAGGACTATTGACTAATGAGCGATTTGATGCCGACCAATATAGAGGCAGAAGAAGCAATTTTGGGCGGGATTTTAATTGACCCCGAAGCTATTTCCCGAATTGCCGAACTTCTGCGGCCGGAGTTTTTTGCCATCACCGCTCATCAAGTCATTTATCGATCGGCATTAGCGCTATTTTTACAGGGTCAACCTACCGATTTAATGACGGTAACAACTTCGCTAACCGACCGCAACCAGTTAGAGCAAGTAGGAGGACTAACTAAATTAGCACAATTAGTCGATCGCACAGTTTCAGCCGTCAACATCGACCAATATGCAGTTTTAGTTGAAGACAAATATCAGCGCCGCAAATTAATCGAAGCTGGCAACAACATAGTACAATTAGGTTACGAGACGGCAACACCGCTAGAAACAGTCTTAGACCGCGCCGAACAAGAAATTTTTAGCATAACTCAAGAACGTCCGCAACAGGATTTAGTGTCGATCGGCGAAACGCTAAACCAAACATTTCAAGACCTAGAAAATCGCAATGAAGGCCTCACGCTTCCCGGTATTCCCTGCGGTTTCTATGACTTAGATGCTATGACAGGAGGCTTTCAGCGATCGGATTTAATCATCGTTGCGGCTAGACCGGCGATGGGAAAGTGCTGTACAGATGATTCCGTTATCCTACAAAGCGATGGAAGCCTTGTTACCCTTGAAGAAATCTATCAAAAACGTCAAGCTGAATTACTAACATTAGGAGAAGATTGGCAATTTCACCTAACTAGACCATCAGCTTTTATAGATGATGGAATTAAGCCTGTATTTCGGGTAACAACAAAACTAGGACGTTTTATAGAAACTACAATTACACACCCATTTTTAACAATTAAGGGATGGCGGCATTTGGCCCAAATACAAGCAGGCGATAAAATTGCTGTCCCCCGCAGGATGAATGTTTTTGGTAAAGAAACCATCCGATCCTGTGAAGTTAAGTTATTGGCTTATCTAATTGGCGATGGGTGTTTGACACGCAGCGCGCCGAAGTTCACCAATGGAAATACTGCTATACTACAAGATTTTGCTGAAGCTGCTACTAGCTTCGGAGGTCTGAAGCTGCGATTCCGCGAGCAAGGGAAACGCACACCAGAATATTATGTCATGGGCGATCGAGAAGGTTACATGGATGCTATTAATACAAAGCATAAAAACCCGCTGAGACTCTGGTTAGAAGAATTAGGTCTGATGGGAAAAAATGCTCACCAGAAAACTGTACCAGAAATAGTTTTTAAATTGGAGCGATCGCAAGTTGCCCTTTTTCTCAACCGCCTCTTTTCAACAGACGGCTGGGCAACCGTGCTTAGCAGCGGTCAATCTCAACTAGGCTACTGTTCTGTCAGCGAAGGACTAGCCAGACACGTACAGCATCTACTGCTGAGATTTGGCATCATTGCCGCCCTCAAAAAGCGTTCTGTAAAATACAAAAATACTCGTAAACCAGCTTGGCAAATCGATATTGCTGATGCTAAATCCATCAAAACATTCATATCAGAAATTGGCATTTTTGGCAAAGAGGTAGCATTATTCAAAGTAAAAGAAGCCTTAGAAAATAAAGAATACCAAACTAACCGCGATTTAATTCCGGTCGAGGCGTGGGAATACCTAGCATTAGCAAAAGGCAACGAATCTTGGGCATCCTTAGCAAAACGAGCAGGTATCAAAGGTCATTCAAATATCCACGTTGGTAAACGAGCGCTGTCCAGGGAAAGATTTTTAGTTTTAGCAACTGCTTTAGATAATTTATGGCTGAAACAACTGGCAGATAGCGAGGTTTACTGGGATGAAATAGTTTCTATCGAACCGATGGGAAACAAGCAAGTTTACGACTTAACTATCCCGGAGACACACAATTTTGTGGCTAACGATATCTGCGTTCACAATACTGCTTTTTGTACCAACATCGCCCACCACATCGCCGCCGGACAGCAAAAATTGCCGGTTGCCGTTTTCAGCTTAGAAATGTCGAAAGAACAGCTAGTGCAGCGTATCCTGTCCAGCGAAGCCAAAATAGAAAGTAACCGATTGCGATCGGGTAGAATCAGTCAAAACGAATGGGAACCCATCAGTACAGCCATTGGCAACTTATCAGAACTGCCGCTGTTTATTGACGATACTCCCAATATTACCGTCACAGAAATACGATCGAAAGTCCGCCGCCTCCAAGCAGAACAAGGCGGAACCCTAGGATTAGTCTTGCTAGATTACCTGCAATTAATGGAAGGTACCAGCGACAACCGCGTGCAAGAACTATCTCGAATTACCAGAAGTCTTAAAGGTTTAGCCCGCGAACTCAACGTGCCGATTATTGCCTTATCTCAGTTGAGTCGGGGTGTGGAAGCCAGGACAAACAAGCGGCCGATGATGTCTGATTTGAGAGAAAGCGGCTGCTTAACAGGTGATAGTTTGGTAATGTTAGCAGATACTGGTGTGCGCGTACCCATTCGTGAATTAGTAGGAAAATCAGGCTTCACAGTTTGGGCGCTCAATGAAGCCACCATGCAGTTAGAAAAAGCCGTTGTTAGCAATGCCTTTGCTACAGGTGTTAAGCCTGTACTACGACTGCAAACTCGTTTGGGACGGGCAATTAGAGCCACTGGCAATCATAAGTTCTTAACCATTCACGGCTGGCGGGGATTGGACGAGTTAAAAATAGGCGATCGCATTGCCCTACCTAGATACGTATCAAGTTCCTTCATCCAATCGATGGACAATGCCGAAATAGCCTTGCTAGGACACATGATTGGAGACGGATGTACTCTACCTCGACACGTTATTCAATACACTACTAGAGAGGAAGATTTAGCCAATACTGTTGCAAATCTTGCAATAGAAGTCTTTGGAGAGCGAATCATACCTCGTATTTGTAAAGAACGTGATTGGTATCAAGTTTATCTTCCTGCCGCCTATCATCTCACACATAATGTGAGGAATCCTGTAACTGAATGGCTAGATGCTTTAGGTGTTTTTGGTATGCGTTCTCACCAGAAGTTTGTCCCCAATCAAATATTTGAGCAGCCTCAAGAAGCAATAGCTTTATTTTTACGCCATCTCTGGTCTACTGATGGTTGCATAAAAACAGGTAGGGGTAAATGTCATTACCCTAGTGTTTACTATGCTTCCAGTAGCGAAAAATTGGCAAGAGATGTTCAGTCACTCTTACTCAGACTGGGTATCAATGCCCGCTTATTTTTAAGCCCCCAGCCAGGGAAAGGGCGAGATCAACATCAAGTTTGGGTTACTGGAAGACCTGATTTAGATAAGTTTATTCACTTGATTGGTGCAGTAGGTAACTACAAACAGCAAGCTCTGACAGAAATTGCAGAATACATTGAAATTCGTTCTAGCAATACTAATAGAGATGTCATACCGCGTGATGTGTGGAAAATGTATGCTGTTCCTGCTATGCAGCAATTTGGTTTAACTACACGCCAGATGCAAGCACAGCTTGGCAACTTATATTGTGGTACAACCCTTTACAAACACAACCTTGGTCGGGAACGAGCATTCAGATTAGCTACAATTGTTAAATCTGGTGAACTTGCCCTCTTATCGAAGAGCGATATTTACTGGGATGAAATCGCCTCAATAGAAGTTGATGGAGAAGCTGAAGTTTACGATTTAACAGTGCCTGCACTGCATAATTTTGTCGCTAATGACATCATAGTTCACAACTCGATCGAGCAAGACGCAGATTTAGTAATTATGCTCTACCGCGATGAATATTACAACCCTGATTCGCCCGATCGCGGAATTGCAGAAGTAATTATTACCAAACACAGAAACGGCCCCACAGGAATCATCAAACTATTATTCGACGCCCAATTTACCTGCTTTCGCAATCTGGCATCTCCGAAGCGATCGTAAATCCACTAGGGCTGATATTATGTCCGTTGAATTGGCCGTTATAAAATTTTGTCGATTAAGTGGGGGGCGGGTTTATAGATATTGTCGATGTGAATGGAAGATTGTTGGTGAAACCTGCCACTACCAATATTGTGGTTAATTTACCAGACGCGATAAGCTCAGGTGCAGCTAAATTTTACAGTCAACTTTGATGAAATTATTGTGGGTGGGCGTCTCGCCCGCCTGAAAAATACAACTTAAATGCCCAACAGCTTATTACACAGAAACCCGGTTTCTTAAAAAAAACCGGGTTTCTAAACACCGTAAAAGTTTTACGTTGAATTAGATTGAACTACCTAGCCAGCGATTTTCAACAATTCCACATCAAAAATCAGCGTAGCATTAGGAGGAATCACCCCGCCCGCACCGCGAGCGCCGTAACCGAGTTCAGGGGGAATAATCAACTTGCGGCGGTCTCCAACTTTCATCATACCGACACCTTCATCCCAACCCTTAATTACTTGACCCACGCCAATTTTGAACTCAAAAGGAGAATTGCGATCGCGCGAACTGTCAAACTTCGTGCCATCCTCCAAAGTTCCAGTGTAGTGCACCACAACCCTCTGCCCGGTTTTTGGAGTCGCCCCATTACCCTCTTTCAATTCAACATATTTCAGACCTGAATCTGTGGTGACAGTTTTCTCAGTATTATCAGTCATGTTATTGCCAGCGATAGTAGCTGGTACCTCCGGTAAAGTAGCATCAGCTACTAGCAAGCTATCTTCATTTAAAGACGGCGCTGACAACTTCTCAATAGCAGTCTCGGGTAAAAGATTGTTCAATTCGGCTGCAACTGCTTGGGACCCAGAACCGCCCATTTGAGCGACTATCAAAAACACAAAGCAAACCAGCATTACTCCCAAGCTGACTAGAACTCCTCGCAAAATTAATCCTCCTAATACTTTTAACCGCGATATCTCAGAGATCTAAGACATCTAGTACAACAAGAACTACCAAATTTTATCTGAACTTTTCCACCAAAAAATGGCAGGTACCAGATAATTTTAAAGGCAAAAGTATGAAGTCAGAATGTTTGTAATTATACATAAATGGCTTCTACATAAGTGCCTTTTTTAGCCTTCTGCCTTCGGATGACAATCTTATCACAAGATAGCAGCGAACTCCTCGCGGGCGTAAGCGTTGCCCGCCCCTACGGGGGCTGCGCCAACGAAGAGGTTCGAACTCAGCGCCAGTTACGGTTTTCTAAATCCCGCATCTGACGTTCCAAACGATCGAGCCTTCCCCGCAACTCATCCATTTCGGACTGTCGGGGAACTCCCATATCTTGCAGCATATTCCGTAGTTGCCGCTGCAACTGCGTCTCCCAATTGCCCTGTTCAGACTTGAGGTGCTCCGTCATGTCATCGACAAAGGTTTTGGCTTGATCGGGATTGATTTTGCCATCTTTGACCCATTGCTCGCTCACTTCCTGCAATTTCTCTGCCACCAGCGAGGTAGTACCAATGCCCAGCATTACCAGTTGTTTGAGTAAGTTGCTATTGTTATCCATAGATTTTTCCTAATGTTTGCCCTTTCATACCCGATCGGCTCAGTTCGCCTGCTGTCGCTGCGAAACCATCTGTAAACTTAAAGTTACATCAGCGCACAACTACCTTTCTATTTTGGATCATCCAGTCGCCTCATGGCGAGGCGATCGCGCATTCTCGGCGTTCGGAAAACCCGCTAATGAGCCTACCCACCACATTACCCCATCACCCTGCTGTCTATGCCTGATTGCCCCCGCTGTCACCAACCTGCAGACGCCCGAGCGCTCGCCTGTCCGCACTGCAAAATCCCCCTCAAAGCTTTCGGTCATCCGGGTATCCCTCTTTATCGATCGAAACCCGAAGAATTTCTCTGCACTACCTGTATTTATCACGCAGACGACACTTGCAACTACCCGCAGCGTCCCTTTGCCAAAGAATGCACGCTTTATCACGATCGAGCTGAGCCACTTGTGCCGCAGATGAGCCCTTACAGCAGCCGCGACGGGCTGCAATCGCTCAAAAATTGGTGTCACCGCCATCTGGTTTGGTTAGCATTATTAGGTTTAATTATTATTAGCATTGCTCTGTCGATTTAATCGGATTGTACAAAGCGTAGAATAGAGATATCTCTGTGAATCTGGGTTGCTCTATTATTCTCTAAATTATTCATGAGCTACGTATTCGGCATCGACGGCGGCGGCACTAAAACTATCTGCCTTTTAATGGACGACAACCACATTGTTTTAGGACGAGGTGAAGCCGGGCCGTCAAATTATCAAACCCTGGGAATTGAGACAGCAAAACAATCCATCCAATTGGCGATCGAACGAGCAGTTCTGTCCGCTCAGGTCGAGGCTGCAGGCAATCTCAACATAGAAGCAATCGGTCTGGGACTAGCAGGCGTCGGGCGTCCAAAAGATCGTGAAATAGTGCAATTTGTAGTGCAGAACTTGCAGTTGACGAATACTTTACCAGTAACCCGATCCTTCCTGCCCAGGAATATAGTAATTTGCAGCGACTGCGCGATCGCACTTGCGGGCGGTACAGGCCATCCAGTGGGTATCGCCGTTATTTCAGGCACCGGTTCGATTGTTTTCGGGCAAAACCGTCAAGGGAAAACTAAACGAGTCGGGGGTTGGGGATATATTTTAGGCGATGAAGGCAGCGGATATAACATCGCCCTTCAGGGTTTGCAAGCTGCTTTGAAGTTCTATGACGGACGCGAAGATTTTACCGTGCTTGCGGAAAAATTTCAAACGCATTTAGGCCTCAATAACCTAGAAGAATTGGTAGAAGTTGTTTACGGGCGCGGTTGGGGAGTCAAAGAAATTGCAGCTTTAGCGCCGATTGTCGATCGAGCAGCAGCAGAGGGCGATCGCGTCGCTGACTGCATTATCAATAATGCTGTGGCAGAATTAACCTATTCAACAAAAATAGCCATTTCAGCGCTATTTAACCAAACAGAAGAATTTGAAATTGTGATCGTAGGAGGTGTGTGGGGCGGAGAGGCAAATTGCCGAGGTCGGTTTGAAGCGGCCATAAGTGCGATCGCCCCAAAAGCTAAGGTAATCTCGCCCCGATACGAACCAGCTTTCGGTGCTGGATTGCTAGCTTTAAACGCTCTCAACAATTAATTGTAGAATGTTGACTGTTGACTGTTGACTGTGGACTGCTGACAAGCGAAATATTTTACACCTACTTTCCAGCTTCCAGAGCCCGGCTGTGCAGTCAAATCTAAAATCTAAAATCTAAAATCTAAAATCGACTGACTGTTGACTATCTTCCTTATCTTCCCGATCGCCCCTGTCTTGCGGATTTTCTCGATTTTTCCAAATTTTCAACTTCTGGATTATCGACCTTATCTTCCCAACTTGTAGAATTCCCGCCTGCCATAATCAAGATATCAGATGAATGCGAAACCAGAAACAAATTTAGCAGTAGTGCGTTCCTAAGTAAACAAAAACCGAAGCAAGGAGACAATTTATATGATTACTTCTCAAAAATGGCGTTCAGCAACAGCAGCAATCCTGGCACTGGGCATTACAGTGGGAACCAGCGCGCCGCTGGTGGTAGCTGCTCCCGCAGAAGCCCAACAACGAATTTCCCAATTTGATAGCATCCGAATTCCATCGGGCAGTGTAATTCCAGTTAGCTATGAAAAAGACAAAATAGTTGTCACCCGCGAAGAAACTGCACCTTTAACTTTAACAGTAGCCCGAGACATCCGCACACCTCAAGGCAGAGTATTAATCCCCGCAGGCAGCCAGATAGTCGGGGCACTGCAACCTGTCAGAAGAGGCAATCAAAGTGGTACTCAATTTGTTGCCAGAGAGTTAATTATCAGCCGCCGCCAACGCTATCGGATTGACGGAAATTCAGGAATTATTACCAGAACCGAAAGAGTCCAAAAAGGTGCTGGCACAGGTTCAGTGGCGCAAGGTGCAGCCTTGGGTGCAGCAGCAGCAGCAGCACTAGCAGGCATTACCGGCGACAAAGCGATCGCGACTGAAGAAGTATTGGGAGGCGCTGGGATCGGCGCTTTAGCTGGAGTATTGTTGGGGCGGCGCAGCGTTGACGTGCTCGTGATTCGCCCGGAACAAGATTTGGCAGTGAGATTGCGATCGGACATCGTACTCCGCTAAGATTGGAATCTTCGGATTAATTATTTGCAGTAAAACATTGTCGATCGCTAACTTGTGGTCTCCCGATAATTGGCTAGGCATACTGTTAAGGTTGTGCCTAGCCATGTTTGTTGGCGGAATTATTGGATGGGAGCGCCAACTCAGAAACAAACCAGCGGGATTGAGAACTCATATGCTAGTAAGTATGGGTTCTGCACTGTTTGTTTTAATGCCGCTGGCAATGGGTAAAAATGAAAACGGAGGAGATGCTGTAGCGCGCGTAATTCAAGGCATTGCTGCCGGGATTGGGTTTTTGGGAGGTGGAGAAATTCTGCTGCAACATCAACAGGAAAGAGGCAAACCGGAAGTTCACGGGCTTACCTCTGCCGCCGCTATTTGGGTATCAGCAGCTTTAGGAACTGCGGCAGGATGCGGGTTGTGGCAAATGGCATTAATTGGCGCTTTCATGTCGCTGTTTGTTCTGAGAGTAATTAAAGAGTTAGAGCGTCGGAGTCGTAGGAAATAGTCTCAGTGATGATATAAAATCTGGTATTATAACCCTTATAACTTTTGTAGTGACTGCGGAAGTACGAGCTATTGTTGTGAGGGTTAAATTCCTCACTATCAACTAATTTTATTGCGGTAGATTGAGGGTAAATAATATTAGCTGTTTCATACCAAGTCCAGTTAATCACTGCTCGTAAATTGTTGGCCCTCATCCCAGCCATACCTGTCAAGATGGTGAAAAAAGGGGGTTACACAATTTGAGGATGATTATTGTGGGCATTGGTTTCAACTTAACCTTAAACCTTATTCCGGCAGGGGTTGAAACAAGAGCCTCCCTCAAAGCGAAAGTCCTCGCTATGAGGACTAATGAGTTCTTCAGTCCTCGGAAGCGAGGACTTTCGCTATAAGCCCCGTGGAATTCATTCCCTGGCGGACTTCCGGGTGAGCGCAGGGCGGTTTCATGCTCACGAAAATCGCGATTTTGACTCTTGTAGTGCCAAGAATCTCTACCCCCACACAGACGATTTCACAGGCATTTGGGACATGGGGCTCTTCACGAGGGATTGCCCCTAGGTCGAATGAAACCGCCCTGCGGGTGAGCGGAAGGACTAGCGGACTAAAAGCTTAAGTTGACACTAATATATTGTGGGGTGTTCTGCCTTGTGTGAAAATACACGCCTTCGGGCTACGAGAGCCCATTCCACAAAAAAACAATCAAAATCACCCCGCAATTATGCAACGCCTACAAAGTGGCTAAAACGCTTGAAATCTCTGCTTGGGGCGATCGATAAATCTTCTCCATTTGATAGAGAATAAACAATACATAATATTTCAATAATAATGCTCAACTTTTACGAAGCAAACACTTTAACTACGCCTTGACAGGTCTGGTCATCCCAGCCTGACCTTGGACGAATGGAGTCCTCACTACAGCGGTTCTCAAGCGTGGTGAGGTATGTCCGCGGAGGCCTATTCCCACGGAGCCCTATTCCCTATGTCCGAGAGTACCTCATCTTTCCGAGAAAGGCTATATCCACTTAAATATTCATTTAAATATTTTTTTCAATTTTAGTCAATTTGCTCAACACCCATTGAACCAAAATACCAATATTTTTTAGATTAATTAATATAAATCAGCCCAACCATTATATCTTACCAGTTTTTAGTAATTAGAAAAGTTAATATTTATATCGAGCAATGGCTTAATAAAGAAATTAATTTCTCTCCGAAAAACTTGGCATTGTTATCAATTCCAAAGACTCTTGCCTGACGCGGCCCGCCATCGCAGCTAACTGCAAGCTCATAAAAGCATTCAAATCTTCCAAATCACACTTAGCGGAGGAAAAAATATTCTGCATTTCATTTTCCGCTTCCAAACTCAGATATCCAGCGGCAATAGCTTGTTTTACAACTTCACGAATCTGCACGGTAGAAATGTCCCTTACTAAATTTGAACTAATCAAAAGCCAACTAATTACTAACAGGAAGTTTCGGAAGCCGTCTCGCCAAAAACTTCAAATTTTTTCAGCTCGCGAGACTCTTGTTTCACTCCTCCGGACATAGCTGCTAGTTGCAAAGCCATAAAAGCATTTAAGTCTTCCAAGTCATACTTGGTGGTCGTTAACATCCGCCGCAGTTGATTTTCGGCTTCAATGGTTAGATAGCCTAGAGCCAGAGCTTGCTGGGCGATCTCGCGAATTAGTACCATAACACTTCGGGATTTTATTGGTTCAAGCCTCAGTATCAACTGTTTTCACAGAATCAGCAGTGACGGCTATTGCTCGATAGGTGTGACATTGTTACGGGCCACTCGTGACAGCCGGAGTCGCAGAGTGTGACTAAGTATTTGCACGGTTGTGACGGCGATCGCGTGGGGGATGCCAGAGGAGGAGTCCGAGAGTGGGGAGTCCGAGAGTGTCCGGGTGTCTGGGCGGGGGAGTCGGAGAGTGTCTGGGTGGGGGATTCGGAGAGTAGGAGCATTTTTCTTTTTCCCTCGGACTAATGACTGATGACTCCTGCTTCCTACCTTCAGAAGACGCTCAACGTCTATAATCAGCAAGTTAAATATTTACGGCAAGACACATATGGAAGCAGCACATAAAGATTTGCTACAACAAATAGCCCGACTATCGGACACTTATCCTAATTTGGCCGATCGCCTTTCCCAAGCAGCCAAACAACTGCAAGACTCCGGCCTTCCTCCCTCTGACAGCTTGCTGCAAGAAGTAGCCACCTACAGCCGCAACTTTGCCGCAGTTCAAAAACAAGCTCTTGAACTCAACAAATCCGCGATCGCGCCGGGGGAAATTGCTTCCCTCAAAGACATTCAAAACTTAGCCGAGACTGCCGCAGCTTCTGAAGGTAAAGCATCCATTCGCGATGCAGCATTGAAAGCGATCGATCGAGTATTGGCGATCGCCCACCGCGAACAAAGCGACTTCGCGCCCTTACAATTAGTTCATGCCAGAGCCCGCGAACTGCAGCGCGCGATTTCCGAATCAACCCCAACTCAACTGCATTCCGACGCCGAATCCTTAGTCAGCGGCAAACACCCAGTTGCAGCAGTGCTCGCCCTAGTGGAACAGCAAGACAAATTAGACGACGAACAGTGGGTATTTCTTGAAGAAACAGTCAGCGCCGCTTTTGGCAAACAAATAGCCGTCGCCATTTCCAGAGGCAAATTAACCATTGCTGAGATGGTAAAAGCAGCACCTGCAAAAGTCGAACCCGCATTTAAAGCAGCGCCAGAACAAAAAATCAGCGCCGAACCTTTGCCAGAAGTGATTGTCATCCCGTCAGGAAATGTGGCGCCGAAACAAGTTACAGTTGCGCCACAGATCCAGATTTTGGAATCCCCCGCACCTTCTGCCCCCATGCACGAGGTAATTATTGTTCCCAGCGTGGAAGTACCTAAGTCTCTTCAGACAACCGGTTCCGGGAACATTGTTTTTGGGGCACCTCGGGACATTCAACCAGCGGTGGCAGTAGAAGGCGGTTTGGGAATCAAAGTTTTGGTGCACATTCAGGGAATTGGCGATCGAACTTTCGGTGCTGGAGAATACGCGGGTTCTAAGGGTCAAGGGCGGCGCGTCGAAGGATTTCAAATTAATATCGATCCCCCAATTCCCGGCTTAAATGTCGAGTACATGGCTCACGTCGAAGGTGTGGGCGACACTCCTTGGATCGGCGAAGGAGAATTGGCAGGTTTTCGGGGTCAAGCGAAACGAATTGAGGGATTTGCGGTGCGGTTGAGCGGGCCGCAAGCTGATAAGTACGACGTATTTTATAGCGCTCACATTCAGAATATCGGCGACACCGACGTGTCCTCCAACGGCGCATATTGCGGCACTCGCGGCAAAGCTTTGAGAATAGAGGGTATCAAAGTTTGGATCGCGCCGTCTGCGAGTTCGCAAACAGCGGCGCCTGTGGGTTTAAAAGTGTTGGCGCACATTCAAGGAATTGGCGATCGAACTTTTAGCGATCGAGAATACGCGGGTACTAAAGCTCAAGGCCGCCGCGTGGAAGGATTTCAAATTAAAATAGAGCCTCCCGTTGCCGGTTTAAATTTGCAGTACATGGCTCACGTTGAAGGAGTTGGCGACACTCCTTGGATCTCGGAAGGGGAGTTAGCAGGATTCCGGGGCAAAGCCAAGCGCATTGAGGGATTTGCCGCGCGGCTGACAGGGCCGCAAGCTGATAAGTATGACGTATTTTATACGGCTCACATCCAGAATGTAGGCGATACTCCGGTTACTGCTAACGGTCAATATTGCGGCACTCGCGGCAAAGGTTTGAGGGTTGAGGGGATGACGGTTTGGGTTGAGCCGAAAGGGTAAAAATTGAGAATGAATGGAAAATTTTCAAGGGCATTTTCCATTCATTAAATACTCGAATAAGTAGGGTGCGTCTATTCACATTATTTGCGCCACAAACTAACAATATCCAAGCTGATACACCGCTCGATAATATCATGTTCGGCTAATCACAAGGCAATTGTTCGCGCTCGTTTACCAATCTCAGATGGTGGCGATTGCTTCGCTTCACTGCCTGCGTTCCGCTCGCAATGACAAATTATAACTAATTTACCGGACATGATATAAATAGTGCGTCAGAATTCGACTTTTCATACTTCTTGAGAATCTCTAATCTGACGCATCCTACGGCTGACGCACCAGGCAATAAACGGTGCATCAGAACGATATTTTATACTTTCTGCGGTTATTCAGAATCATAAAATTGACAGCAATATGTCTCTTTGACCATTTCAGCTTGAATTTTTTTGTTGATTTCGGATCGATTCAGTTCCCTGTTGCGGATGGTATGCGCGATATCGAATCCAGCCCAAATAAACATTGCGAGGACGATCGCACCAATCAATTATCCCATAGCTTTCTTTAAAGGTTGAGGTTGGCTGTAGCTCATCTAGCGCAGCGATTGCCAGCATACAGAATGCAAGTCATTGCTGTTGAGTGCGGATGTCAGCCTGTTATAGCAGATGTTGAAGGCTTTAGTTATTCTTCAGAGAAGAAAGTCGATTGTCAACAGAATATTAAGCAATTTTAATATTTACAGGCTGTGCAATTACACGGTTGCTGAACGGGAAATGCTCTTTGGCGGCGCTACCCGTAAAATGTATCATAAATACTTTACAGGGCGGTAGAGTTTGAGTTAGCATCGGCTGAGCTGATAAAATATTACACCTCAAAAAACCAAACATTCAGATGCACGCTAGCGATAACTTTACCGTAATTTTACGGTGATTGGGAATAAATAGTGACTTAAAAAAGTCTTAAAAATCCGGCTACAGTTGAGCGCAAGTCTTTTCCATCAATACTTACATATAAATATGTCATTGCCAGCAGACGATCGCCCGCAATCCGCAACCACTGATAGTGAGTCTTCCTACCAACTTTCACCGATACAGCAAGGGATGTTGTTCGACAGCCTTTCGGGTCAACAATCAGGGATAGACATCGAACAAGCGATCTGTAGCATCCGCGAAAATTTGAATGTTTCAGCTTTCCTCAAAGCTTGGCAGCAAATAGTGCAGCGGCATCCAATCTTGAGAACGAGTTTTTGTTGGTCAGGTGAAGAAGTTCCGCTGCAAACATTACACCAACAAGTTGAACTGCCAAGCGTTGAGGAAGACTGGCGCAATTTGTCGGAGGGCGATCGCGCCAACCAACTCGAAACCTATTTGCAAACCGATCGCCTGCAAGGCTTTGACCTAACTCAACCCCCGCTGATGCGTTTGGCTTGGTTCCGAGTTGCGGAAACCGAGTACAAACTCATCTGGACTTATCACCACATTTTGCTTGACAGTACCTCGGCAGTCATTGTTTTGCAAGAAGTTTTTACCTTGTACGAATCCCTGTGTGCCGATCGACCGTTAGAACTACAACCGCCCCGCTGCGATCGAGATTGCATCGAGTGGATGCAGCAGCCAGACATCTTGAAAGCAGAAACATTTTGGAGACAATACTTAAGCGGTTTCAGCGCTCCTACCCCTTTGGTTGGGGCTGTTTCAAGGGCGGGCAAGATACTTAACCCGAAAGACCGCCAGGGAATTAATTCCCTGTCTAACAGCGAAAGTCCTCTAAAGAGGACTGAAGAACTCATCAGTCCTCTTCAGAGGACTTCAGCTTTGAGGCAGGGAATTAATTCCCTGCCGGACTGCGGGTTTGACCCTAAGTTTACACCAATGGCATCTTGCCTGTTCCTGACACCACCAGAAATCCGGCTTTCTAGCACCGTAACCGCAGCCTTAAACTCCCTAATTAAAGAACACAATATCACCCTAAATACCCTGCTGCAAGGAGCGTGGGCCCTACTTTTGAGCCGCTGTTCCGGTTCGGAAGATGTAGTATTTGGAGCAATTTGCAACAGCCGATCGCAGAATATAGAAAACGCAGAATCAGCCGTAGGATTATTTATAAATACTTTGCCGTGTCGGGTAATTGTATCTCCCGATTTACCAGCGATCGACTGGCTCAAACAACTGCAAACTCAGTGGACGGCATTTCAAGAATACGGGAACGTGCCGCTGGCAAAAACTCAAGAATGGAGCGAGATATCCCGCGGCACAGCTTTATTTGAAAGCCTGCTAGTAGTTGAAAAATATCACATTAATTCTGCCTTGCAAGCTCTCGGCGGCAACTGGCAAAACCGAGAATTTCAGCTTTTAGAACAGACAAGTTTTCCGCTAACAGTTTACGCATACGGGGGAACCGAACTGCTGTTGAAAATTGCGGGCGATCGCCAGCGGTTAGATCCGATCGCCATTACCCGAATGTTGGGACACCTGCAAACTTTGCTAGAAAGTATAGCCGCCAATCCCCAGCAGAAAATCAGCAAATTGTCAATGCTGACAGCAGCCGAACTCGCTCAGTTGCAGGAGTGGAATCAAACTCAAGCAAATTATCCGCAAGACAAATGCGTTCACCAATTATTTGAAGCACAAGTCGATCGATCGCCCGATGCCATTGCCGCCGTTTTTTCCCAAAATCTCCAACAGCAACTCACCTACCTCGAACTCAATTCCAAAGCCAATCAACTAGCCCGTTACTTGCAGCAATTAGGCGTCGGGCCCGATGTTTTAGTAGCTATTTGCATGGAACGTTCCTTAGAAATTGCGATCGCCGTTTTAGGCGTTCTCAAAGCAGGCGCAGCTTACGTTCCCCTAGATCCCGCCTATCCCCAAGAAAGGCTGACCTTCATGTTAGCCGACACCCAAACTCCCGTTATACTCACTCAATCTCACTTAGTGTCGGGGCTGCCAGCGCATCAAGCCCGCGCCGTTTGTTTGGACGCAGACTGGGAAACAATCAGCAGTCACAGCACCGAAAACCCACCCAGCAGCGTCTCTCCCGACAATTTAACCTATACAATATATACATCAGGTTCCACAGGCAAACCCAAAGGAGTTCCCCTCCCGCACCGCGCCCTAGTCAACCTAATTGCGTGGCAACTCCAAAACTCGACCCTTGAGGGCCCAGCCAAAACCCTGCAATTTGCATCTCTCAGCTTCGATGTCTCATTTCAAGAAATGTTCTGTACTTGGTGCGCCGGCGGCACCCTCGTTTTCATCACAGAAGAAATCCGGCGAGATGCCCAAAGTTTGTTGCAGCTAATCGACAAACAAAAGATTCAAAGACTATTTCTCCCTTTTATCGCCCTGCAACACTTAGCCGAAGCAGCCGATACTTATCAGCTAATACCGAAATCGCTGCGCGAAGTAATCACCGCCGGCGAACAGTTGCAAGTCAACCGTTACATAGCCAGTTTCTTTCAACAGCTAGAAAACTGTACCCTGCACAATCAATACGGCCCCTCCGAGAGCCACGTTGTTACAGCTTATACCCTGGCAGGCCCGCCCGGAGATTGGCCCGCACTGCCTCCGATCGGCCGCCCTCTTGCCAACACGCAGATATATTTGTTACACAGGAACTATGAGTCTGTACCGATCGGCGTCCCCGGAGAACTCTACATCGGGGGTATCTGTTTGGCCCGGGGCTATCTCAACCGCCCGGACTTGACTGCTGAAAAATTTATTCCTAATCCTTTTAAACACAATGAAATACGCGCGATCGAACAGGAATCAGATATTACCCTTCTGCCTTCAGAAGATCGCCTTTATAAAACTGGAGATTTAGCCCGCTACCTGAGTGACGGTAACATCGAGTACATCGGGCGGATTGACGGTCAAGTCAAAATTCGCGGCTTCCGCATAGAGTTGGGAGAAATCGAAACCGCACTGGCAAAACATCGCGCCGTCAAACAAGCTGTGGTGCTGGCGCGGGAAGACGTACCGGGGGACAAACGACTGGTTGCTTATATAGTTGCCAATCCAGAAGAGCAATTGGCAATAGCCGACCTCCGCCGTTACCTGCAAGAGCAACTCCCAGATTACATGGTGCCTGCGGTGTTTGTGAATGTTGAGGCGATGCCGAAGACGCCCAGCGGGAAAATCGACCGCCGCGCCCTGCCGGCACCTGACTCGCAGCGACAAGAACAGTCCCAGAGTTACGCGGCACCGCAAAGCGAGTTGGAGCTTTTGCTGGCGGGTGTTTGGTCTAAGTTGTTGAAACTCGATCGCGTCGGCATTCACGACAATTTCTTCGAGATAGGAGGCAATTCTTTGATGACGCTGCAAGTTGCAGTCCAAGTTCGGACTCTGTTAGGTAAAGACTTGCCGGTGGTGAAATTGTTCCAGCACCCGACGATCGCCCAATTGGCAAATTATTTAAACGAGGGAAAAAGCGCGAGCCAATCCAACAACAAATTTCAAGACAGGGCCGATCGGCAAAAAGCTGCTTTTAAACGGCAAAAGCAATCTACCAAAAAACCCTAATTTATGACAAATTCGCAGGAAAACTCAGAACTTGACGGCATTGCGATTATTGGCATGGCCGGCCGCTTTCCCGGTGCTGCCAGTGTCGGTGAACTGTGGCAGAATTTGTGCGGCGGGGTGGAGTCCACAGCGTTTTTCAGCGACGCGGAACTAGACCCCAGCATCGACCCCAATCTCAGACAAAATCCCAATTACGTCAAAGCTAGAGGAATTATTGACGGGGCCGATCGCTTTGATGCAGCATTTTTCGGCGTGAGTACCCGCGAAGCCGAAATTACCGACCCGCAGCAGCGCGTTTTTTTAGAAATAGCTTGGGCCGCCCTAGAAAATGCAGGCTGCGATCCGAATACCTTCAGCGGCTCGATCGGAGTGTACGCCGGCACGGGCAACAATACTTATTTTCCCAACAACATCGCCGGACGATCGGACGTAATTTCCCGCGCGGGCGAGTTTCAGGTGATGGTAGCCAACGAAAAAGACTACATTGCTACCCGCACCTCCTACAAGCTGAATCTCAAGGGGCCGAGCGTCAGCGTGCATACCGCTTGCTCTACATCATTAGTTGCAGTTTGTCAAGCTTTTTATGCTTTGATGAGCTATCAATGCGACTTAGCCCTGGCCGGCGGGATATCAATTACGGTGCCCCAAAATAGCGGTTATTTGTATCAAGAAGGGGGGATGTTCTCCAGCGACGGACACTGCAAACCTTTCGACGCCAAGGCTGAAGGAACCGTGTTCGGCAACGCAGCCGGGGCTGTGGTACTCAAGCGTTTGGAAGAAGCGATCGCCGACAGAGATACAATCTATGCCGTAATTCGCGGAGTCGGGCTCAACAACGACGGGGCAGCCAAAGTCAGCTTCGCAGCACCCAGCGTAGACGGGCAAGCAGACGCGATCGCGATGGCGCAGGCGATGGCAGGCGTCGATCCCGAAACGATATCTTACGTCGAAACCCACGGCACGGCAACCCCCCTGGGCGATCCGATCGAAATAGAAGCCCTAACTCAGGCTTTTGCTCTGAAAACCGCAGCCAAACAATTTTGCGCGATCGGCTCCGTCAAAAGCAATTTCGGACACACGATCGCCGCAGCGGGAGTCACAGGGCCGATCAAAACAGCTTTAGCCCTCAAACACCGGCAAATACCCGCCACTCTGCACTTTGAGCAACCGAATCCAGCCATTGATTTTGCCAACAGCCCCTTCTACGTCAACGCCGAACTCTCGGAATGGAAAGCCGGCAAAACGCCCAGAAGAGCCGGAGTCAGTTCGTTTGGCGTCGGCGGCACCAACGCTCACGTCGTCCTCGAAGAAGCGCCCGCGCTGGAACCGTCAAGCCCTTCTCGCCCGCGGCAGTTGCTGCTGCTGTCGGCAAAAACTCCATCTGCTTTGGATGCAGCTACCGCAAATTTGCGATCGCACCTCGCCCAAAACCCGGAGATCGATCTCGCCGATGCTGCTTATACCCTGCAAACCGGGCGGCAAGCCTTCAATTACCGCCGTTTCGCCGTTTGCAGCGATCGCACCGATGCCGTTGAGATACTCGAATCCCTGCCGCCGCTGCGTACAGCAACCCGCTGCACCGAATCGAGAAATCCGGCAGTAATCTTCATGTTTCCGGGACAGGGGTCGCAATACGTCAATATGGGCTTGAATTTGTACGAATCCGAGCCTTTATTCCGCGAAACAGTCGATCGCTGCGCCGAAATTTTGCAGCCGCACCTCGGCAGAGATTTGCGGAAAGTGCTTTATCCCGGCAGCGATGAAGCGACAGCAGCCGAATCGCTGCGCCAAACTTTCTTGACTCAGCCTGCGATATTTACCGTAGAATACGCGCTTTCCAAGCTGTGGCAGAGTTGGGGCATCATTCCCCAAGGTGCGATCGGGCACAGCATCGGCGAATTTGTGGCGGCAACGATCGCAGGCGTGTTTTCCCTGGAAGATGCCTTGATGCTGGTAGCAGCGAGGGGGCGCTTGATGCAAGATTTGCCGGGGGGTTCGATGCTGTCGGTGCGCTTGCCTGCTGCCGAAGTAGAAGGGCGGTTGAGCGCGGATTTGGCAGTGGCTGCGGTGAATGCGCCGGATTTGTGTGTTGTTTCCGGGCCGACGGAGGCGATCGCACTTTTTCAGCAGCAACTAGAAAGCGAAAGCGTTGTCTGCAAACAACTGCACACTTCCCACGCTTTTCATTCGCCGATGGTGGATTCGATCGTCGAACCTTTCGCCGAATATGTCAAAAAAGTGCAGTTGTCAGCGCCAACTATCCCATTTGTTTCTACTGTAACTGCTAGTTGGATAACAGCGGAACAAGCAACCGATCCGATGTATTGGGCGCGGCATTTGCGGGCGACAGTGCGTTTTGCCGACGGGATAAAAGAGCTTTGGCAAGAAGATCCTAACAGGATACTTTTGGAAGTCGGGCCGAGAACAACGGCTGCTACTTTAGCTCGCAAACAAGCCAAAGATTTGAAAAAACAAGTTGCCATTTCTTCCCTCAGCGACAGCCATGAAAATCAAACTGAATGGGCGGCTTTGTTGAGTGCAGCCGGACAGCTTTGGCTGTGCGGAGTATCGATCGACTGGCAGAGTTTTTATCAGGAGGAAACGCGCGATCGCCTTCCCCTGCCGACTTATCCCTTCGAGAGCAAGCGTTTCTGGATCGAACCAAAAGTGTCAGAGGACAAGAGTGGGAGAGGGGGAGATGGGGAGAGTGAGAGAGTGGGAGAGTGGGAGAATTCCCAATTCCCGATGCCCGATTCCCAATTCCCGATGCCCGATTCCCCATTCCCTATTACCACTTCCCAATTACCAACTACCAATTCCCAATTACCGATGCCAAATTCACAGGCTGAAACCCAAACTGCAGCGCGCAAGTACAGACTAATTCCTGCAATCAAAAACATCCTAGAAGAAACTTCTGGCGAGGATTTAGGCAGTGTTGATGAGGACTTAACTTTCCTAGAAATGGGTTTAGATTCTCTATCTTTGACTCAAGTAGCGCTGAATTTGCAAAAAGAATTTAGCATCAAAATTACCTTTCGCCAGCTATTAGAAACTTTCCCCACTCTCGGCACTTTATCTGAATTTATCGACGGTGCTCTGCCGCCGGAGGTTTTGCCTGCAACTCCTGCCGTCCAACAAGCCGCGCCCGTACCAGCACCCGCACCGCCGATCGCACCTCCAGAACAAACTGCGATTCCCGTTCCCGCAAGCGCCCCTGTAAATCTGCCCTTACCCAGCCCTGGGCCTCAAATTTTGCATCCCGTACAGTCTGGCAATCTCGAATACCTGATCGGGCAGCAGTTGCAAATTATGTCGCGACAGCTAGAACTGTTGGGCGGCGCTGGTTCTGTTCCCGCACAGCCGGCACCGACAACTAACGGTAGGGGCAGTGCCCCCGTGCCTGCCCCCTCGCAGCCGGCAGCCGTTCAAAATATCCCGCAATCCCAGACTCACGGCAGCGCGATCGCACCAACAGCAGCGCCAACAGCGGAACCAACCGCAGAACCGAAAAAGGTGTTCGGGGCCGCCGCCCGCATCGACACATCCGATCGCGACGGATTAACTCCGCAGCAATCAGCATATTTAGAAACATTTGTCAAGCGATATACGGCGCGAACTCAGAAATCCAAACAGTACACTCAGACTCACCGCCACCACCTCGCAGATCCGCGGGTAGTTTCGGGGTTTAACCGGACGATGAAAGAGTTGGTTTATCCGATCGTGGTGGGGCGATCGTCCGGTTCTAAGCTTTGGGATGAAGACGGTAACGAGTACGTGGATTTAACCAACGGTTTCGGGTCGAACTTTTTCGGATATTCGCCTGCATTTATCACAGAAGCGATCGCAGCCCAAATGCAGCGCGGGTATGAAATCGGCCCGCAAACACCGCTAGCCGGGGAAGTTGCCGAACTCGTGTGCGAGATGACAAAACACGATCGCGCCGCCTTCTGCAACACGGGTTCAGAGGCAGTTTTGGGCGCAATGCGGCTGGCCCGCACCGTCACGGGCAACAGTACGATCGTCATGTTTACCGGAGACTATCACGGGATTTTCGACGAAGTGATCGTGCGCGGCACCAAAAAACTGCGATCGCTCCCCGCAGCACCGGGAATTCCCCAATCCGCCGTTGACAATACTCTCATTCTCGACTACGGCGAACCCGAATCCCTGGAAATCCTCAAAGCGCGGGCGGGCGAGTTCGCAGCCATCATGGTAGAACCGGTACAAAGCCGCCGCCCCGACTTGCAGCCGCGAGAATTCCTCCACGAAGTGCGCCGAATTACCGAACAAGCCGGTTGCGCCTTCATTATGGACGAAGTGATTACCGGATTCCGAGTTGCACCGGGCGGCGCCCAAGAATATTTCGGCGTACAAGCGGATATTGGCACCTACGGCAAAGTCGTCGGCGGCGGGATGCCGATCGGGGTAATCGCGGGCAAATCCGCCTGGATGGACGCTTTAGACGGCGGTTTTTGGCAGTTCGGCGACGACTCGTTCCCGGAAGTAGGCGTCACTTATTTTGCAGGGACTTTTGTGCGCCATCCCCTGACTTTAGCAGCGGCCAAGGCATCCCTCGAATATTTGAAGCGCGGCGGGCCTTCATTGCAGCGCGAACTCAATGCCAAAACTGACAAATTCGTTGCAGAATTGAACGCCATGTTCGATCGAGAGCAAGCACCTTTCACAGTTAAAAACTTTGGTTCCCTGTTCAAAATCACCTACCCGCAAGATTTTACTCATGGAGAACTGCTGTTTTACTCGCTGCGCGAAAAAGGAATTCACATTTGGGATCACCGCCCGTGTTTTCTGACGCTAGCGCATTCCGACGCAGATATTGCTTTTGCCAAGGAAGCATTTAAAAATAGCATTGCCGAATTGCAGTCAGCCGGATTTTTGACCGCTCCATCTGGTGCGACTGTTAAGGTTCTTGAGTTCAACAAAAATGGCAATACAAATGGATCGAAATCGTCAACTGTTTTCGCAAGCAATTCTCCCGTACCCGGTGCCAAATTAGGGCGAGACCCCAATGGAAATCCAGCTTGGTACATCGCAGATCCAGAGCGTCCGGGCAAACATTTACAAGTAGGAGATAGTTTATCAAATTGACGGTTAGGGTTGGTAATTAAATCCTGTAGGGGCGGGTTTTACCAACCGTAATTGCCACAAATCCATAATCTCAAAAACCCGCCCCCACCCAACGCTCGAACTATCGATCGCGAGGGAGCATCTCATATTTGTAAAAACACTTCTTCTGGCTTCTTCATTCTTCCTGTTTCCCCGCAGCAAGAGAGCCTCAAAACTCCTATTTCTAGCTTGCCTGCTTTCATTGAGATGCTCCCTCGCGATCGACCTGTAGATACTAACCAAGGCATAGCGAATGAAAACAACCGCAGATTTACAACCAAAACTAACTGCTGTAGACTTCGATCCTTTCGTCGGCGGAGAACTTTTTGCTTGCGTACCCGCGACAGAATCGCAGAAAGAAATCTGGATTGCCGTGCAAATGGGAGACGAAGCAAATTGCGCTTACAACGAGTCGATGTGTCTGCGGTTGCAAGGAAACCTCGACGTTGAATCTCTCCGATTTTCCATTCAGGAATTGGTGCAGCGGCACGAGGCGCTGCGGACAACATTTAGCCCTGACGGATCGACTCTTTGTATTGCGTCGTCAATCGAACTTGACATTCCGGTGCTCGACTTGTCAATTGTGGACGATCGCGATCGCGAATCGAAATTAGCACATTTGCGCCGTCAAGAAGTCGATCGACCTTTCAATCTAGTGCGCGGGCCGCTGTTTCGCAGTCAAATTATTAAGCTGCAAGCACAGGAACACATCGTTATTCTCACAGGCCACCACATCATTTGCGATGGCTGGTCTTGGGGCATACTACTCCCGGATTTGGGAGCAATTTATTCTGCCAGACAGCAAGGGTTAGCTGCCAATCTTCCACAGCCCGAAAGTTTTATAGAATACGCTATTTTACAAGAAGAAAACTCAACAACAGCCGAAATTCTTGAGGTCCAAAAGTATTGGTTAGAACAGTTTTCAGGCACAATTCCGGTGCTAGATTTACCGACAGACAGAGCGCGACCTGCTTTGAGAACTTACCAGGGTTCGCGGGAAGATTGGGAACTCAATCGTGATTTGGTTGTTAACCTCAAACGTCTGGGAAAAAAAGCAGGATGCAGTTTTTTTACAACTCTGTTTGCTGCATTTGAAGCTTTTATGTACCGCTTGTGCGGGCAAGAAGATTTGGTTGTCGGAATGCCGGCGGCAGGACAACTTGTTGGGGGAAAAGACAAGCTTGCGGGACACTGCGTGAGCTTGTTGCCGATCCGCACCCGCATTAAGGAGGAACAATCTTTTAGAGATTATTTGCGATCGCGCCGCACGGCAATTTTAGATGCTCTCGACTGCCAGCAGATTACCTTCGGTACTCTCGTAAAAAAACTAGCAGTGCCGCGGGATTTCAGTCGCATTCCGCTAGTGCCTGTAACTTTTAATCTGGACGTGCAGCTTGCAGAAGAGCAACTTAATTTTGACGGTTTTAAGGCTGAAGTTTTCTCGAATCCGAGAACTTGCGAAAACTTTGAATGGGCAGTGAATGCCAGCGAAACAAAAAACAAACTCGTGCTGGAGTGCCAGTACAATACCAACTTATTTGATGCTGCGACAATCCGCCGCCGCATGGCTGAATTTGAGGTGCTGTTAGAGGGGATAGTTGCTAATCCTCAGTGTCCGCTGAAAAACTTGCCAATTTTGACAGCAGCGGAACAACAACAGCTATTAGTCGAGTGGAACAACACTCACACAAATTATCCCGAATCAGCCTGCATTCACCAACTATTTGAAGTTCAAGCACAACAAACTCCCGATGCTGTAGCCTTAGTTTTTGGAGAGCAACAGCTAACCTACCAACAGCTAAATTGTCGCGCCAATCAACTCGCACATTACCTGCAAACTTTGGGGGCCGGCCCGGAAGTTTTAGCGGGCATTTGTTTGGATCGATCGATCGATGCGATCGTCTCGCTTTTGGCTGTTCTTAAAGCAGGCTCGGCTTACTTGCCCTTAGACCCAGCTTATCCCAAAGACCGGCTGGATTTCATGGTGTCAGACGCCCAAATATCGCTGCTTTTGACTCAACAGAACCTCGTAGAAAGACTTCCCGACAGCGGAGCAAAAGTCATTTGCCTGGATGCGGCGCGGGAGGAAATAGACGCACAAAGTGAGATAAACCCAGCCAATCTCGCTAATGCAGACAATCTAGCTTATGTCATGTATACTTCCGGTTCGACAGGCAAGCCCAAAGGCGTTTGCGTCGTCCACCGGGGCGTAGTGCGGTTAGTCAAAGACACTAATTTTGCCAGCCTCACCGCAGCAGAAGTCTTCCTGCAACTTGCTCCGATTTCCTTCGACGCCTCGACCTTGGAAATTTGGGGAGCGCTGCTCAACGGAGCGCAACTGGTGGTATTCCCTCCCGGCAGCCCGTCTTTGGCAGAGTTGGGAGAGGCGATTCGCTTATACAATGTGACAATTTTGTGGCTGACAGCCGGACTGTTTCACTTGATGGTGGACGATCGCATTGACGATTTAAAGGGCGTGCGCCAACTGTTGGCAGGCGGCGACGTTTTATCTGTTCCTCACGTCCAGAAGTTGCTGCGAGAAGTTCCAAATTGCAAATTAATTAACGGTTACGGGCCGACCGAAAATACCACTTTTACTTGCTGCGCGCCGATCGCCCCTGACAGTCAAATTACTAATTCTGTGCCCATCGGGCGGCCGATCGCCAATACTCAAGTTTACATACTCGATCGGCATTTGCAGCCAGTGCCGATCGGCGTTGCGGGGGAATTGTATGCAGGCGGCGCCGGCTTGGCCAGAGGCTACCTCAACCGCCCCGATTTGACAGCCGAAAGGTTCATTCCCAATCCCTTCAACGATTTTAGATTGCCGATTTTAGATTTTAGATTGGGGAATGCTGGTGAAAAACTAGAGATTGCCCAAAACCAAGAAGCATCCGATCGTACCAAATCAAATCGCCTTTACAAAACAGGGGATTTAGCGCGCTACCTGAGTGACGGTAACATCGAATACCTCGGACGCGCCGACAATCAGGTAAAGATTCGCGGCTTCCGCATCGAACTCGGCGAAATTGAAACTTTACTAACACAACACCCAGACGTACTCTCTACAGCAGTCATTGACCGAGAAGACACACCTGGCAACAAGCGTCTCGTGGCTTATCTCGTCTCCAAACTCATTCCAGAGCGCATCCCTTATCACAGTGAATGCCAACTAGAACTAGACGGTAAACCCATCAAACTCGACACAGAGGATATCTCCACGAGTGGCGTTGCTCTGGTGGGCGTGCCAGTTCTCGATCGAGGTAGGAGCGTTCGCCTGCACCTGCAACTGCCTGGAGAGAACGAACCGCGCTGGCTTTCAGGGATAGTCGCCTGGTCGCGTCCACCACAAACCGGGATTCAGTTTCAGCTTACACCGAACGAACAGAATACAGTTAACCAAAGCGTAGCCTATCAGTTGGAAACTCAAGGCTTGTGGAAAACTTTGCAGCGCACTTTGACTGGCAATCTGCGCGACTACCTAAAACAAAGGCTACCCGACTATATGATACCGAGTGCTTTTGTGTTGGTGAAAGAACTGCCCTTAAACCCCAACGGCAAAGTAGACCGCCGCGCTTTGGCAACTCAAAAGTGGCAATCTAGCGACGCTGCGCCCAATGAAACAATTGCTGTTGCCGCGCGCGACCAATTAGATATCCAACTGACAGAAATTTGGCAACAAGTTTTAGGCATTAATTCAATGGGAATTAGGGACAATTTCTTCGAGGTGGGAGGACATTCCCTGCTAGCAGCGCGCTTGTTAGCTGAAATTGAGAAAGTATTCGACAAAAAGCTGCCGCTGTCTGCTATTTTCCAATCGCCAACGGTTGAACAATTGGCTGACATTCTCCGCGAACCGGAATGGTCGTCACCGTCTCCGTCAATGGTGGTGATTCAACCGGGAACCGGAAGTTACAAACCGCCTCTGTTTTGCATCCACGTACTCGGTAGAGGATTGGAATTTTACCGTCCTTTAATGAATTATATCGATCGATCGCAGCCTGTTTTGGGACTGTCAACCCAGATTATGGATGAAAAATTGGCTCCCCCCAATCGAGTTGAGGAATTGGCAGCTTATTACATAAAAGAAATGCAAAATTTTCAGCCGCACGGCCCTTATTTTCTGTTAGGAGTATCTTTTGGCGGGACAGTAGCTTTTGAGATGGCCAGGCAACTTCACGATCTAGGTGAGAAGGTAGCTTTGCTGGGATTGTTGGACACCTACGGGCCGGCTGCTTTCAAAAATTCGTCTGAGATGAAGCAAAGTGAAGGGATCATGAGAATTTTACGTCTCACCCCCGGTGCATTTATGAATAAAGCGAAGAGCAATCTGATCGGAAAAATCGAGGATCTCACTGAGATTCAGTGGAGAATTTTGTGCAATTTGTACCGCGCGGTGGGGCGTCCCCTGCCAATTTATTTGGAAAACTTCACTCATCGGGAATTAAATCATCAGGCATTGAAAAATTATGTAGGGGGAGTTTATCCGGGTCGGGCTTCTATTTTCAAGGCAGTTGAGAGTGCGGAGGCGTCTGGTGCCGATCGCGAATTGGGTTGGGGCGGGGTAATTACGGGAGGAATAGAGGTTCACGAGATTCCCAGCAACCACCTTGGGATGTTAAAAGAACCTCACGTTCGGATACTGGGGGAAAAATTGCAGGCTGCGGTCGATCGGTTTCAGCGTAAGAACTTATGAGATTTTAACCGCAGATCGACACAGATAAACACAGATTTTATCTGTATTTGTCGATCGAATTAATGATGCCCTACGTGCAACAAGCCTTCTACGATAGGGGCGATCGCACTTGCAGCAGCTTCGCAAGTCCCAGCTTCGGCGGCGCAGTGGCCGGCGTGGAGTGCGTTTCCGACAGCCTGACTCCCTCCCTCCAACGCATCGGCACCAAATTGACCGCGATATGTTTCTTTGAGCATTTCAGCTTGAATGTTGCTGGTGGTTTCTTCGGGATTCGTTTCCCAATTGCGGATTGTTTGGACAATCTCGAACCCAGCCCAAATTAACATTCCGAGGACGATCGCAGCAATAAAGTATCCCATAGCTTTCTTGAAAGTTGAGGTTTGCTGTATCAAATCTAGCGCAGCATTTGAAGCCAGACAGGATGAAAATCATTGCTGTTGAGTGCGGATTTCCACCTGCTAGAGCAGTCATTATTTGGTAAATTGAGGACTAAAGTCTTAATTAAAACTATGGCAACATGGCATAACTTACCCTTCCAATGCTGCCAAAAGACACAGCAACAAAGCCTCAGTCCACTCGACTACAGCACCGTAAGTATCGCCCGTGTGGCCGCCCAAACGGTGGTTAAACCAGGCTCCGGCAAAAATTCCGATCGCACTTCCCCCCAAAGCCATCCCCACCGCCAACAGCCACCGATCGCCCTCCAAGACAACTTGCACCAGGCTCAAACTCAGCAGCAACAGCACTCCCGGTATAAAATCAAAAGGAGAATAAATCGATTCCTTGTGAAAAGCTCCCTTACCCTCGGCCCGGAGATAGGGATAGCGGGCGATCGCCACCAGTTGGGCCCACCTCCCCCAACCCGCCACACCCATCAAAGCCAGCCACCGATAGTTGTTCAAGTCCGAGAGAGCGGCAGTTTTCAGCAGGACGATCGCGATCGCAGCCATCGCCCCAAAGGCTCCTGTAACGCTGTCCCGCATCACTTCCAGCCGGCGCACGGGGTCTGGTACAGCCAGCCCGTCCGCCGCGTCCATTGCGCCGTCTAGGTGCAGCCCGCCAGTAACGGCGATGCCCGAGACTACCACCAAGGCCGATCGAGTCAGAGCAGGCATTCCCAACAACTGCAACCCAACATCCGCCAGTCCCAGCATTCCCCCAATCAAAAGCCCGATCGCCGGTGCCAAGCGGGCAATGCCCCGAAACTCCAAAGTCCAAGACACCGGTACCGGCAAACAAGTATAAAAAGCGACTGCGGCTGCGATGGCAGCGCCTTGATTCCGGAAAAAGTCGATCGTAGAGCGAACCCATTTATCATGCACCATAAGATAGAAAATTTTTCATCTGGTATGCAGTTGTCAATCGATTAGCGTGTGCCAGAATTGGACTGTAACACCCTAGTTTTTTGGATCGAGCATTCCTCCTGTCGCCCGCTCTTTTCCCCGGAAAACCTCTGTCGGCAGCGATCCCAAAGCTCCCCATCTAAAATGACTAAACTCAAGATCCGCGTTTCCCGTACCAAGAATTCTAGCTAACTCCCTGATTTTCAAGACGGGAAAATACTACAACAGAGGCTTTTACTCCATGAGTCACGATCAATTGAATAACAGGGTAGTTGCTCCTTGCATCATCGATACAGGGATTGTCGTCAACAAACGCGATATCAAAAGATTGCTGTTTGATTTAGGACGTGTCCGCTACCTTCACATACAAGATGGCAAGATTTACAGCGAAGGCGAAGGGTATGTGCTCGAAGTCTTCGCCAACCCCGATCGTTCTACCCTGATTGCCAACCATGCCCTTTATTTGAACGTGTATAGTTTTGATTACCTGGAACTGAAACAGTCCCCTGAAGATGGTGCTTATTTTGACTTGATTCAAGACGGACGGCTGTTGCGGTTAATTCCCCTCTCCAATCCTTTGCAAGAGCAATTCGCCCGGAATTTAAATGCTGCGGCTTTGGATGCGGTTGTCGATCAGGTACTCTCAGGCAACTGGGATCTGCAATTGGACGATGATGATTCCCCCTTTTAATCGTCAGTCGATTTTAGATTTTAGATTTTAGATTTTAGATTTACTCGCAGCGCCGTGAATCTGGGAGGTAGAACTAAGGTCTAAAAATTTTTGCCCTCCACGGCGATTGTCGGAAACTTGTCTCCGTTTTTGGGCGGGGTCATTCGATTTTAGATTTTCGATTGTCGATTTTGGATTGACTTGCGCGAGATAAATTCGGGGGATGCAAGGATTTTCGATTGTCGGTTTTGGATTGATTCCACGGATAAATCGCGTGGCGGGTACCATCTAGAAATTCTCGGTCATGGTTTTTTTGGTCGCGATGTCATCAACAATAGATTAAATAACACGGACGGCCGAGTAGCGGTTAACGAGCATCGGGGACTAATGACTGAGGACAAGGCGAAATTTTCTTTTAAATGTCAGGCTAATTGCAGCCATACCCAAGCGCGTGCAGGGGTTTTTGCCACTCCCCACGGTGTGGTGGAAACACCTAAATTTATGCCAGTGGGGACGCTAGCTAATGTCAAAACTTTGACGCCGGCACATCTTGAGGCGGCGGGTTCTCAAATGGTTTTGGCAAATACTTATCACTTGCACTTGCAGCCGGGGGAAGCAATTGTCGCCGGCGCCGGCGGATTGCATAAATTTATGGCTTGGCCGGGCCCGATGCTGACGGATTCGGGTGGCTTTCAGGTGTTTAGCTTGAGCCAAATGCGGAAGATTACTGATGATGGGGTGACTTTTCGCTCTCCCCGCGACGGCCGCATGATTAATTTGACACCGGAACGATCGATCGAAATTCAGAATGACTTGGGCGCCGATGTGATTATGGCCTTTGACGAGTGTCCCCCTTACCCCGCTACGCGGGAGGAGGTGGAGGCCGCCACAAATCGCACTTACCGCTGGCTGCAACGCTGCATTCAAGCTCACTCGCGCCCGGATCAAGCTTTGTTTGGAATCGTCCAGGGGGGCGTTTTCCCCGATTTGCGATCGCGCGCGGCGAACCAGTTGGTAGATTTGGATTTACCGGGCTACGCCATCGGCGGCGTTAGTGTGGGGGAATCGGGGGATTTGATCGCAGAGATTGTGAAGGTGACTGCGCCTCTGTTGCCGGCAAATAAACCGCGTTATCTGATGGGGATTGGGACTTATCGGGAAATGGCGCTGGCGGTGGCGAGTGGCGTAGATATGTTTGACTGCGTGATTCCGACTCGGCTGGCCCGCCACGGGACGGCGTTTGTTGGTGGGGAACGCTGGAGTTTGAAAAATGCTCGGTTCCGGGAGGATTTTGCTCCGCTGGATGAGTCTTGTCCTTGTTATACCTGCCAAAAATTCAGTCGGGCTTATTTGGCCCATTTGGCGCGGGCTAACGAAGTGCTGGGGTATACTTTGCTGGCGCTTCACAATGTGACGGAGTTGATTCGCTTTACGGGGAGGATGCGGGAGGCGATTTTGGCCGATCGATTTACTGAAGAGTTTGCCTGCTGGCTTGCACCGAGAGTCGATCGATCGTGATTGCCTTGGGTAAAGATATGCGACAATTATGAAAATTCTGTTGGATAGGTAGGTTGATTCATGGAAGCTGCATTACTCTTAGCAAAACTGCCCGAAGCTTATTCGATTTTTGAGCCTTTGGTTAATGTTTTGCCGGTCATTCCCGTATTTTTCTTGCTGCTGGCTTTTGTTTGGCAGGCGGCTGTCGGATTTAGATAAGTTTGATTTCATCAAAAGCAGGGGCAATTCACAAATTGCCCCTGCTTTTAGCTATTAAGTTTTATGACTTTGCCCTCTGACTGCTGACTGCTGACTGCTGACTGTTGCCCTCTGACTCCTGACTCCTGACTCCTGACTCACCCTCAATAATTCATCCGTGTATCCGTGTCAAAATCCGTGTAGTGCCATCCTTCAGCTACCGCCGATCGCACTTTTGAAAGCAGGCCTTTCTGAGATCCGCTTGATGTAATCTACAACAGCCGGATAAGGGCTGAGGTCTAGTTTTAGCATCATTGGAATGTAGGCTAAAGCTGACCCTACTGCTGCGTCGGCGACACCGAATTCATCGCCCATCAAAAACGGCTGTTTCTCGAAGATTTGATTAAGCGGTGTTAACAACTTGGGAGTTTCGCGATCGCGAGTTGCTTCTGTAAATATTCCCGGCGCCAACGTAGCGTTAGCAAATATGACCCACTGCACGATTTGAGCTTGCTCCTCCAAAGTGTCGGGCATCTTACCATATTTTTGAGCTAAATACAGCAGAATTGCGCCGGATTCCCAAAGTTTAAAATCTCCGTCAACAATTGCCGGTACTTTGCCGATCGGGTTAATTTCGAGATACTCTGGCTGCAAGTGTGCCCCTGCTTGCATATCCAGCATCACAAATTCGTAGGGAACCGCTATTTCTTCTAGATACCACTTGACAATTGAGGCCCTGCTGCGGGCTCCGCCGTAAAGTTTCAGCACAGAATTTTGTCCTCTAACGCAATATTATTATTGTAGCGGGAATTGGGCATGAGAAATTCGGCATTGTAGCCACAGCCTCCGGGTATGTGTTCTCAGGCATAGCCTGGAAAAAGTATAAATTACCAATTACCCATTACTGATGACTAATGACTGATGACTGCCGACGCTTCTGTTAAATGCGAAAATAATATATTGCTGCCGATCGCAATTAAAATTACGCCTCCTAGTAACTCTATTTTATTTCCAAATAAATTGCCGCACTTGTGGCCGATGAACACGCCAGCAAATACGACAAAGAAAGTAATAAACCCGATCGCACTAGCGACAGGGCCGATCGCAGTTTTTAGCACTGCAAATCCGATGCCAACTGCAAGAGCATCGATGCTTGTCGCCACCGACAGCGTTATCAAAGTACCCGTATCTAAGGGATTAAATTTTTTCTCGCCTTCTTCGGTTTGCAGCGATTCGTAAATCATTTTACCGCCAATGAAACTCAATAAACCAAAAGCTATCCAATGGTCGATAGGTGTTATCAAAAAACTAAAACTAAGGCCGAAAAACCATCCTAATACGGGCATTAAAGCTTGAAAACCTCCGAAAAATAAGGCGATTTTTAAAGCTTTATTCACCTTCATGTGTTTAATTGCTAAACCGCTAGAAACAGCAACAGCAAAAGCATCTGCTGCTAGTCCCAAGGAAAGTAAGATGGTAGTGGCTGCATCCATTTTTGTAAAGTGTTAGGTGTTATAAATAAACTGTTCTTCTTGACAATTTTATTTTACACTAAACTTTGATATTAATGCTTTTTTTTCATAAACCTTTCATTTTTATTTCAGATTTATTTCACTATTGGCGAGGGTTGAAAAAATGGGCGCTTAGCTGTATTCTCTAAAAAATTATCGATCGAGTAGCAGAATTGATTATGCCGCAATCTAGACCCTACCAGCCACTGCTGCTCAGGTTACTGCACGGGGTTAACGCTGCGATCGCCCTTTTAGCAATTTTGAGCGCATTTCTGGTTTACAACACCTACGATGGGCGGTTTGGCAAAGTCCCAGTGCCTCAGATTGCAGATATTATCGGGATTCACGGCACTTTTGGCAAGATGTTGCTGTTAGGAATAATGCCGGCTTTTGCATTGTACAGTTTCCACGCAGGTCAAAAACGCTTGGTGCAGCCGGATTCTTTTGGCAAACTAACGCAGTTAGGAAAACCGATTTGGTGGTACAGTTTGCACCGGATTGTGAATACGTTGATGTTGCTGGCACTGACTTGGGCGATCGCTTCTGGCAGTATGGTTAAGGAAGAATGGCTGCCGGCTGGGGAATTGACGCAGGTTTGGTATTATTTACACGCTTCTGGTTGGGTGGTATTGGTATTTTGTCTGGCAATGCACTTGTTGATGAGTGCGAAGGTGGGGGGTTTGCCGCTAATTTTGTCGATGTTTGATGCCGCATATCGCCCGGAAGATTCGCCGGCTGCTTGGTGGAAGAAAATTCGCTCTTTGCTCGATCGCTCTTAATGTGAAAATGCTTAATTTGAAAAAGAACAGAAATATTTTATTAATTGTTGCGGAAGTCTTGGTAATGGGAGGTTGGTTGTTTGCTGTGGTTGCACCTTTATTATTTCCCTAATCCTATCATAGCAATTTGGGTTGACAAACGATCGTTAGGTTTGTAGTGAGGACTTCAGCCCTCTGTTTTCTGACGGCTAAAGTCCTCAGTACAAACAGAAATTAAGCTTTTCGCGCAGCTTGCTAGCAAGATTTGCGACGGGTTTCCCTGGCGGCAAGATGCGATATCAAACGACCGGCAATTTTACTATAAACTCAGCACCGCCCCCTGTTTTAGATTTAATTTGAGGTTGAACCGGAGATTCAACTGTAAGGCGGCCGCCGTGCAATTCTACAATAATTTTATAGCAAACCGACAACTCTAGTCCTCTCAAATTTTTCAAGGATTTAGTACGGCCAAACTCCTCAAATATTCTGTGTTGAATTTCCTGCGGAATTATTGAGCCATTGTGGGCGATCGCTACTACGATAAACCTGCCTCTAGACTCCTCGACAATATCGGTGGTAATTGTAATAATTTGAGCGGAGTTTTCAATACTTTTAACAGCATCAATAGCATTGATGATGAGACTCGCGAATACCTGGCTAATTTGACCGGGATAACACAAAATTGGCGGCAGGTTGTTGTACTCCTTGACTACTAATATTTTTTGCTCCAGTCTGTGAGCCAGCAACAGCAAAATATTGTCGATGCTCTCATTAACGTTGGCGCGTTCTTTGTTAGCTTCGTCAGGAAGGGAAAATTTTCGCAAAGCCAGGACTATCTGGCG
This sequence comes from Oscillatoria nigro-viridis PCC 7112, assembly GCF_000317475.1. Taxonomy (NCBI): domain Bacteria; kingdom Bacillati; phylum Cyanobacteriota; class Cyanophyceae; order Oscillatoriales; family Oscillatoriaceae; genus Phormidium; species Phormidium nigroviride. Next base: position 4,213,200 of record NC_019729.1, on the reverse strand, counting down.
AATGCGATCGGCTCCTATTTTCAAAAAATTGAGGATTTGCGGCAACTCTTGGCTGATAAAATCCAGGTCGCAGGTCTCTATTTTTTTAGCAATTCGCGGCCCAGGTTCGGGATATTGTTCTCGATAGAGGCGAATTACATGAAGCAAATCTTTGATATAATCGTTGAGGTGAATCAGGCGGCCGTAAATAAAGTTAATCGGGGTATGAATTTCCCGGGCAACTTCGGCGGTTAGTTGACCGATAATTGTCATTTTTTCGCTTTGTACTAAAAGCTCTTCGGTGCTTCTGAGTTTGGCTAATACTTCTTCCAAAAGTTGGAGTTCTTCTTGAATTTGCCCGTGGAGTTGGGATTGGCAAATTGCGATCGCCAGCGAGTCTGCAATTGCTTCCAAAACTTCCACCTCGTCGGGAGTCGCAAACCGGCGGTTTGCACAGGCGAACAGATATCCCAGCCGATGATTCTGAGTTAGTACGGGTACTGCTGCGTAGTGACTGTTTCTGAGTTCGATATGGGCGTGTTCCTCAGACGCTTTGGCATCAGGGGCGGCGGTTTTATGTAGCAGTATCGTTTCGCAGCGGTGAAGCCGTGCAGCTAAATCTCCAGAGGGCCCTCCTGGAACACCAAAGATTCCCAAGCGCCCCGGCAAACCTTCCCGGCAATATTCCCAGCCAAATTCTAAAGTATCTTGTCGGGGGTCGTACCATGCGAAAATTGCTCGATCGAGCTTAAGTAAAGTACCGAGTTCGTCTACTGTAGTTTGGAGGATGCGATCGAGGTGCAAGCAAGCGCGAATGCGGCCGGTCAAGCGGTGGAGAAGGGCTTCTGTGCGAGTGCGAATGCAATTTAGGGCAAACAGCTTGAGTGCCACAATTTCTGCGAAAATACCTGCGGCGACAAGTACGGCGACCGCTGCTGCGAGTATATTTAAAGGGAGCAGTTCTTTTTCGATATTGTCGCGGGGAATTACGAGGGCGATCGACCATTCAGCTTGTTCTAAAGGAAGATAGGCAACATAAACTCTGGCACCGTTGATTTGAGTCAGCAAAATGCCCGTTTTTTGATAAACCATCTCCCGGGCTACATTTGCCAAATTAGCATCTGCAGACTCTAAAAGACTGGAAGCCGGCTTGTCGATATTTCCGATTAATCGAGCGTCGGGATGGACAATCGGCACTCCTTCAGAATTGAGAACAAAAGCGTAAGTTCCTGCCCCATATTCCAGCTTTCCTACTACTTCGGCAATTCGCTCCATCCTAATGACGCCGTTCATTACTCCGATCGGCTTTTGTGCTGTTTTATCAAGAGAATTTACCGAACTTGACCACACGGGAGCCGAAATGGGAACAATCCTTCTTTGTTTTGTGAGCGTGCGAGAAATGGTAGGATCTGAAACATAGACTTCCCCAGCCATTGCCTTTTTGAAGTGTTGGCGATCGCTGACATTAATCAACGCTCTGCCCACTTTTGTGGTGAAATAAGAACCGTCGGGTGCAATTAATGCAAAGTGCTGGAATTCTTGCAGTCGATTTACTTCCGATTTTAAATAAGGCTCTGTTACTAACCAATTCATCGAACGAACGGGAGGAGTGTTGGCGAGGATTTCGATCTCGGCTTTTCTAGTGCCGATCCAGCGATCGATCTTGTTGGCCCGCTCCCTAACTTCTAACAAAGCATTTCGCTCGCTTTTGGTGATAATCAAGCGGCGAATGCTTTGATAGCTGATACAACCAGTGATGCTAGCTGCCAGAATTGTTCCCCCCAAAATTAAGAGCGCAGTTTGGTACCCAAGATGGTATTCGCCCTTTAATTCCGCTGGCAATAGTCGAGTTAATTTCCACCACTTTACTCTCGCAAAGCTTCGCATGGTTTGACCAATTTGTGAGATTGAAATCCTTAGCTCACCTACGATCTAGTCCGAGCCTGCCAGTAGTCTTAAACTACTAGCATTCAATAATTGCGGGGATTTTTTAAAATTTCCCCCCAAGTAGCTCCTATCGTTTCCGGTGGCACCGGAATGATATCAAGGACACGACAGTACCGTTTCCCTACCCAGATTAATTGTAGGGACACAGCACTGCCGTGTCGAAAGCGGTGGGTAATATTAATTCCGATGCTACCCGATTTGATATCACTTTATTAAACAGGAATAATATCATACCACATTTTTGACAAATTAAAAATTTTCATCAACTACTTAATTCTTTTTTACAGTCGTTAATAATTGATGTTATTTAGGTGATGCGAGCAGTAGACATTTTAGGTTGAGAGGTTTGGTGCGTGTCTCAATCAATAGTCCAGACTGTTTTTAGTTCATAGTCTGAAACCCTAGATATTCCGTTGATAGTTCGATTGCCGAATTGCCTTGAAACCCTTATTCTACAGTTGGTAATCCAAAACTGTTCGCAGTATTGCTTAATAACGAAATATTAAAAGTTTTTCCTTCATTAATGAACAAAAAACTTATTAAATCTTTAATTTATATCTCAACAATCAAAAATTTTTTTGCTGCATCCGCTGGCTGAGGCAGCTAAATTGCCCCAGTTGCGGGATTTGCTTAAAGAACCTTGTGAGTGTGTTCGTGCTGTTTCACATTGTCTTCAGTGCGAATGATGCGCTCGGAATTGAGCACCCTTTTGCGTTCTAAGGAATAAGTAAAGTCGTTGCGAACTGTTCCCAAGGGAATGTGAAGTTGAGCTTGGGGGCGGATTTTGTAAGTGCGGGCAGCGGCGATCGCCCGAAAGGCAAATTCTTCGCTAAACTGAGCTGATGTCGGGAATTCTGGCAACATTTTGGGTGTTTCGCCGTCGAGCACTGCTCCCAAAGTCGTCCCGCTAACCATTAAATAGGATGTGGGAATGCCCTTCACAATTGCTTCTAAAGCTGCTGAGGGAATAGCTTCGATTACGGGCACTTCAAAAACTTCGCCTTCTTCTTTGATGAAGCAGGTAGCTACACCGACGGCTATGTAGTCGTCGGTGCAGAGATCTGGAGCGTTGGAATAAACTGTTGCAGTCGTCATAAGAAAAACTTGCTAGTGTGGAAAACGGGAACCAGAAATTAAGCGATTTTAGATTTTAGATTTTAGATTTATTCCACGGTTCTTTTCGGGGATTTTACGTAAAAAATCTCAAACCGGCTGTTCTAAACCTAAAATTTTTTGGTTAAGCTCCAAGGAGCCGATCGCGCGATTGTGTCGATCGTACCACATCAAGGTAGATGCCGGATGATTCGGCAAGGATTCCCCGCCGCCACGACGTTTGGGGGAATATCTTTGACAACAACACTGCCTGCGCCGATCGTGCTATTGTCGCCAATAGTGACTCCCGGACAAATAATACTGCCGCCGCCAATCCAAACATTATTGCCAATATTAATTTCAGCGGCGAGTTCTAGCCCAGAAAGCCTAATTTCCGGGTCTGTGGGGTGAAGAGCGGTGTAAATTTGTACGTTGGGCCCGCACAGCAAATTCTCGCCAATGTTAACTCGATTGCAGTCGAGAATCACGCAGCCAAAATTCATATACAATCCGTTTCCAGCATAAATATTACTGCCGTAGTCGCAGTAGAAAGGTGGCTCGATTTCAACTTTTGGGCCAACTGCACCGAACAATTCTGCGAGAATTTCTAACCGTTTGTCTGGTTCGTCTTCGCGGGTAGAATTGTAGGTTCGGGCGAGGCGGCGGGCTCGCTGGCGATCTAAAATTAATTGCTCATCCGCAGCTAAATACAATTCGCCGGCGAGCATTTTTTGTTTTTCGGTTTTTTCCACAGTTTTTTCCACAGTAAGAATCGGCGGTTGCAACCGCTACTTCACCAACTAACTTCCTTTCAAAGAGACTGAAGAATAACTCTCTTTTGTCACTTCGGGCGAGAGTATAGCGGTAGGGTGCGTCGCTCGTTGATAGTCGTCAACAATCAGAATTCTGGCGGCGACGCACCCTACTTTAATTAGAATAGGAGTAGGATCGCAATCTCTACCGAAAGTGACAGAAGAGGGATAATGTAGGTGCGCTAGGCGCACCTTACCGCTATAATTAGCGCATCAGCTCATTTTTTGATGTTGCAGCATACATTTATGGTTCAGGTTTTGACTGCAAACAAACAGCTAAATCCAGATTGGCTAATTTCTCAAAAGCTCGATCGATCGATCTTTTTCCCCGCAAAAAACCAGTATTTGCACCGGGACAAATATACTGTAAAGTTTCCGGCGAAAATCGATCGATAATTGACTTCACGCTGTTAATTTGGCGGGGCCAGTGAAAAGTTTTTGCTGTCAACAGCGGTACTGGGGCCGCTTCTCGGTTGGGGAGCAAGTGCCTACCCGAAAACAGCACTCCACCGCTGCCACTATGATAAAGGCAAGAGGAACCAGGAGAATGGCCGGGAGTCCAAAATGCTTTCATTCGATCGCTCAAAACAAATTCTCGCTCAAAAACCGTCACCTTCAAACCCGGCAGTAAATAAGCTTCCTGCTCTTGAATCAGGATCTCGCACCCCGTGGCTTCCTGAATCTCCCGCGCCTTGGCGATAGCGCCGCGGTGGGTGAGAAACAGCAGTCGCACGCCGCCGTGTTCCCGCAAAAATGTTTGGTTAATCTCATCCCAAGCGGGACAATCCACCAGGATGTTAGTTTGGTTTTCTACAATGAAATAGGCTGTTGCACCCAGGGTATCCCGGTTAGGCCCGAAAGCAAGGATATTGTCGAGCACGGGCCTGGGTTGTTTGGAGACTGAACTCTGTTGTTTCAAGGAAGTATTTCAGAAGGGAATGGGATAAATATTATGTTCTTTTTACTATGGTTGTTCGTATTGGGGCTGATATCCTACTTCTTGTTGCAGAACGGCACCAGCCGCATCACCAGGACTCCGATATGGCTGCTGTGGCTGGTAATGATGGCGCCCGCGCTGATTTGGGGTAGTTGGATTTTAGTTTACGGCACGAGCAAAACTGTACCGCCGGAGTTGGTAATTATACCTTTTCTGGTTTGCCCTTTTTTGTATTGGTTTTTGGTACAGTTGGGGCGCAAGAAAATTACCGCCGAAACTGCAGAGCAGGTAGCAGACTCGGAGACTGAACCTGCAAAGCCAAAACCGCCCCTGCGCCCGATCGATGCTGCAGAAGAAGCGAGTTTGCGCGATTGTTTTCCTTGGTCAATTTACTTTTTGCGAGATTTGGAATTTCGGCCGCAGGCTGTAATTTGTCGCGGACAGTTGCGGACGAACCCGGAGGCGGCTTATCAGGCAATTCGGGAGAATGTGGAGAGGCTTTTTGGCGATCGCTTTTTAGTAGTATTTCAAAACAGCTTGAGCGGTCAACCTTTTTTTGCTATAGTTCCCAATCCCAGCCACCAATCAGGGGAAACTCCTGTCAAAACCGAATCTGTAACCAAGCCATTTTTCGCATTAGCTTTGCTGCTGATCGCGGTGTTTACGACTACGCTTGTCGGGGCGGGATTTGCCGGAGTTACTGAACAAGCTTTGCAGTCCAACCCATCAATGTTGCTCCAGGGTTTGCCTTACTCGCTTGCTCTAATTGCAATTTTAGCAATTCACGAATCCGGCCACTATTTAGCTGCCAGATTTTACCAAATTCGCACGACTTTGCCTTATTTTATACCGATTCCTTTTTTCTTGGGAACTTTTGGGGCTTTCATTCAAATACGGAGTCCAATTCCCAACCGCCGAGCTTTATTTGATGTTAGCATTGCCGGCCCCCTTGCGGGTTTAGTGGCGACAGTGCCATTATTAATTTGGGGTTTGAATCATTCGACTATTGTACCGCTGTCCGACAAGTCGGGAATGTTAAATTTTGAGTCTTTCAAACCCAATTTTTCGCTGCTGATGACTCTCTTGAGCAAGTTCAGCTTGGGTGGTGCTTTAAATGCGGAAACTGCGATCGATTTGCATCCGGTAGCGGTGGCGGGTTATTTGGGTTTGATCGTGACGGCGTTTAATTTGATGCCGGTGGGACAACTCGACGGCGGACACATTGTACACGCGATGTTAGGTCAGCGAGCGAGTATGGCGATCGGGCAAGTTGCTAGATTTTGTATGCTGCTGCTTTCTTTTTTGGAACAGGGTTTGCTGCTGTGGGCGATTATTTTGTTTTTCACGCCACTAAACGACGAACCGGCGTTGAATGATGTCAGTGAATTGGATAATCGGCGGGATTTTTTGGGGCTAATGGCGATCGGGCTTTTGTTAATGATTTTGTTGCCGGCGCCCAGGGTACTCCTTGAGTGGTTAAATGTTTAGAATCAAGAATGATTTAGTTATCGTCGCGAGAGAAGTCAGAAGTCAAAAAAAAGAGGTTCACAAATTCTGCAAGATTTGCTGTATTAGGACTTACGCAGGGGTAAGAAACTGGGTTTATTCCTAGATACTTCGCTACCAAACCAAGATTATTCGCAGAAAACCGGTTTTTTTGTGTAAGTTTTTATACAAGCCAGTTGAGTTTATTTTCACTCGCTTTCTATCTCGAACCGTCCTGGATGCAAAAACCAGGTTTATACAGGTAATTTGGTCGTATACGCTCGATCGCGACAACGAGAAACCGGGTTGTTTTGCGAAGCGTTTTTCCAGGAATGTAGATTTTTTAACCGGATGCGAACTCTAAAAAGTTTGACCGCAAATCAAATAATCTAGCTGTACCAACGATCGCAATGACTCCAGAACAAACAGCGCTAATTCCGATTTATCGCGAGCAGTGGCGACAAATTGGACTTTCGATCGCACCGATCGATCGCCCGCAAGCTACAGCGGCTATCAACACCGCCTACAACATCATCCGCTGTTCAGAACCGAAAATTATTTTCTGTGACCACGAATTTCAAAGGTGGTACCCGCCACGCGATCGATCCGTGGAATCAATCCCAAATCGAAAATCGAAAATCCTTAAGAAAGAGCATTTATCTCGCGCAAGTCAATCTCAAATCTCAAATCTCAAATCGATTGACAGCCCTGACGCTGCTTTGCAAGCTTTTAAACCGCTAATAGAAGGCGATTTTGGGAGCGAGCTGGGCAGGGAAATTATCAAAAAAATTCACACTAAATTGTACAATCAATTGAGGTATAAACTCGGCAGCGAACTGCAAAACCAAGTTTACAGCCAACTTGACGACCCGCTGTACCAATGGATAGGTCAATTGCACGATCAAATTAAAGATGAACTTCTAAACAGATTGATCGGCGAATTAGATAGTAGCGATTGGGACAGCATCCTGAACCGCCAATTTTACAACAATAACTGCATAGCTTCCGAACTTTCAGCCTGTCACGGAAGTTGGGTTGAATTTTGTATAGAGGTGTTAAATTTGGAGATAGATCGCCCTTTATACTCAGCCTTTAAATCTTTAGTGGAAAACTGCGGCTGGATTTACCCGTTTGAGAAAAAGTGCTTTGTGTGCGATCGCCCGATCCAACTTCATTTTGATAGGGAATATTTGCTCCACGCAGAAGGTCAACCAGCGGTTGAATTTGCTGACAAGTTCAGTGTATACTCTTATCGTGGCGTCCGACTGCCGGAAATAATCGGTCAAGTTCCGCCCCACTCTTGGCAAGCTTCATGGCTGTTAACAGAACAGAATGCCGAAGTGCGGCGAGTTTTGATTCAGGCGATCGGCTATCGGAGAATTTGTCAAGAATTGCCAGCAACAGAATTGGATAAGTGGGTAGCCACGGGGGGCTACCCCTACCAAGAATATACTTTGTTGAAAATTGAGAATAATATTGACATAGAGCCAATTTATTTGTTAAAGATGACTTGTCCGAGTACGGGACAGGTTCACGTTTTGCGAGTGCCGCCAAAAGTGCGATCCTCTTCGAGGGCTTCGCTAACGGCTAAAGAAGCGATTAGCTGGGTAAATTGGGGAATCGATCCGGAAAAATTTCAAGTGCAGACTTGACCGGAAAGTTTAGAGTTTTCAGTGCGGTAGCTTACAGTTCAAGAATTACAGCGCCACAAAAGCAGCGTTCTGCACAAGCCCAGAACAATTAAAAAATGTAGAATTGCAGCCACCGCTTGATACTATGTACTCTGGCAGCTAAAACCCACAACTTCAAATCGACATGAGCCAGCATTCAGACCGCATTGCCCCTCACGGCGGCATCCTGGTCAACCGCATTGCCACACTAGACCAAAGACAAGAATTTTTCGACAAAGCAGAAGTCTTGCCGCGAGTCCAGTTGTCGGATCGATCGATCTCCGACCTGCAAATGATCGCCATCGGCGCCCTGAGTCCCCTCAAAGGGTTCATGAACGAAGCTGATTATCGATCGGTCGTCAAACAAATGCGCCTCTCCAACGGCCTTCCTTGGTCGGTTCCCATCACCCTCTCGGTAACACAAGCAGTCGCCGACACCCTGAAAGAAGGCACTTTAGTGCGCCTCGACTCGCCGGCGGGCGAATTTGTCGGGCTCTTGGAACTTGCAGAAAAATACCACTACAGTAAAGAAGAAGAAGCCCTCAACGTCTACCGCACCGACGACCTCAAACACCCCGGTGTCCAGGTAGTAGACAAATCCGGGCCCGTTAACCTCGCAGGCGACATTTGGCTGCTGGAACGCGAACTAGATGTCCGTTTCCCCCAATACCAAATTGACCCGGCGAAATCGAGAATGCTGTTCACAGAAAAAGGATGGAAAACCATAGTCGGTTTCCAAACCCGAAATCCCATTCACCGGGCCCACGAATACATCCAAAAATGCGCCTTAGAAATAGTAGACGGCTTGTTCCTGCACCCGCTTGTCGGGACGACAAAAGAAGACGACATCCCGGCTGATGTGCGGATGCGCTGCTACGAAATTCTGCTAGAAAAATACTATCCAAAAGATCGCGTAATTTTGGCAATTAATCCGGCGGCGATGCGCTACGCCGGGCCGCGAGAAGCAATTTTTCATGCTTTAATCCGCAAAAACTACGGCTGCACTCACTTTATTGTGGGGCGCGATCACGCTGGAGTTGGCGATTATTACGGCACTTACGATGCCCAACATATTTTTGATGAATTTGAGCCGGGAGAATTGGGAATTGTGCCGATGAAATTCGAGCACGCTTTCTATTGCAAACTGACGGAACAAATGGCTACAACTAAAACAAGCCCAAGCACTCCCGAACAACGGGTGCATTTGTCTGGAACCAAAGTTCGGGAAATGCTGCGCGCTGGAAAATTGCCGCCGCCGCAGTTTTCCCGGCCGGAAGTCGCCGCAGAATTAGCCAAGGCAATGAATATTTTCAATTACGAGATTTAAATCTTGAACTTTGGTGTGGGCGACATTCTGCAGAGTTTGGAATTTTGAGTTTTGAGTTTTAAATGGGAAATTTTAAACTTAAAGCTCAAAAGTTAAAACTTAAAAACTCCCTTCATGCTAAATACTCACAATCTAATTAATTTCCCTAAAATTATTGAGGGGAATTTAAGTTAAAATTCAAAACTTAAAATTCAAAGCTATTTAAAAATGGGACTCAAGCGGCGGGAATTTTTGCAGCAAGCTGGCCGGGTGCTGGCCGCCATTGGAATCAGCGAGGCCCTGTGGCTGCCGTTGGGTTCGCGCTACCACCAAGCCTTAGCGCAGCCGACAGCCCGGAAATTGGCTTTGTTGGTGGGCGTTGACAAATATCCAGACTCGCCCCTGCACGGCTGCGTCACGGATGTGGAAATGCAGCGGGAACTGCTGATATATCGGTTTGGGTTTGTGCCGTCGGACATTTTGACTTTGACTGACGCTCAAGCTACGAGGGACAATATCGAGACGGCTTTTGTGACTCACTTGACTCAACAAGCAAAACCCGGTGACGTGGTAGTTTTTCACTTTAGCGGCTGCGGTAGCCGAGTCAGCTTGGGCGAGTCTCCCGGCAAAATGCAAAACAGTTTGGTGCCGGCGGATGATGTTTTGCCGTTGTTAGCAAACCGGGCGGTGAACGATATTTTAGAGGAAACGCTGTTGCTGTTGATGCGATCGCTCGCGACAGAAAATGCGATCGCCATCCTCGACACCAGCTACCACTATCGGGGTTTCCCCACAAACGGCAATTTTCGCATTCGCTCCCGCCCCCGCCCCACCATCGGCGAGCCTCGCCTCGCAGAATTAACGTTTGCCGAAGACCTCCGCTCCCGCCCCAATCTCCGTCCTGCCACCGCCGTACTTGCCGCAGGCGCGGATTCCCAACTCGCCACCGAACAAGAGTGGGGCGGATTTACCGCAGGTTTGTTTACCTACGCCCTCACCCAAACTTTGTGGTGGGCAACTCCCGCTAGCAGCTTCAGCGTCAATTTCAGTCGCGCTGCGGGTAAGGTCGAGCAAATCACGGGGTTATCGCAACAACCGCAAATTCTCAATCACGATTTAACAACCGCGCCGGCGGTGAATTTTTCAAATTTAATCTTCAATTCCCCTGCATCGGACGGCGCTGTGACGGCCCTGGAAGAGGGTGGCAAAACTGTGCAGTTGTGGCTGGGCGGGTTGTCGCCCTCGGTTTTGGAGTGCTGCGGGGGTTCTGTGTTTGCAGTGGATTCCTCCGAAGGCGCGAGGCTTTTGCTGCGGGGACGCACTGGTATCTCTGCTAAAGCGCAAGTTTTAGATGGGTCTGCTCTAACAGACGGCCAATTAACAGTCGGCGAAGTGGTGACGGAAGAAATTCGGGTATTGCCGCGAAACATCGGTTTGACAGTAGCTTTGGACTCGGGTTTGGAACGCATCGAGCGGGTGGACGCTACCAGCGCCTTTGCGACTGTGCCGCAAGTTTCGGCGGTAGGCAGCGAGCAATTGGCTGACTGTCGGTTTGGCAGAGTCCCGGAAACGACTTTAGCCGAAACAGTCTCGCCTCACGAGCCTGCTTTGTATCCAAGCCGTTACGGTTTGTTTTCTTTGGCTCAAACGCTGATTCCCGATACTGAGGGCGACGGGGGAGAAGCAGTCAAGGTGGCGGTGCAGCGCTTGACTCCGCAGTTGAAAGCGCTGCAGGCTGGGAAGTTGCTGCGGCTGACAGTCAATGAGGGGTCTTCGCGCCTGAAGGTGCGGGCGGTGCTGGCAACTACTGCACCGCAAGCGCGGGCTGTGGCGCAGCGAGAGCCGGTGCGGGCCGGCGGTGATTATCGGCTGGAACCGCTGAGCGGGGAAAGTGAGAAATCCGCCAGCCCTCATATACTAAGTTTAACAGAAGGCAGCCGAGTTCGGTACAGATTGTATAACGACAGCGGTCGCCCGGTTTACTTTGCGGTGTTTTGCTCGGACAGCGGGGGACGGCTGTCCGTGCTCGGCGCTGAGGGCAAAGACTCTGTGGCGGGGATGTCGCGGGCGATCGCTCCTGGGGAGAATTTGACTCTGCCGGCGGCTGGGGGGAGCGGGTGGGCGGTATCTGGGCCGATCGGACTTGCGGAAACTGTGATTATATTTAGTGAGAGTCCTTTCGATCGAACTCTGGCTGCAATAGAAGCCGAAATGCAGCAAACGAGGGATTCCCTGCCAATTCGAGTGTTGGTGAATCCTTTAAATGTGGCGCGGGCGGTACTCGAAGATTTGCACGCGGCTAGCATTCCGGGGGTAGAGAAAGTGGGGATATCGACGGATGATTTGGCTTTGGATGTGAATGTTTGGGCAACTCTGAGTTTTGTTTATCGGGTGGTTTAATTGAGGAATGGAGACTTGGGAATGTTTTCCATAACCTATCATCTGAATCTATCCCAGTACGAAATCGATATTCACTTCCAAATCAGGAAAGGCGAGCGACGCAACTTGTTGACCCCGCCAAAATTTTTGGATTAAACTGTAACCATTAGGAGTTGGCTGGCGGTAAACTTCTAAACATTGTGCCTCTATATCTAGGAGCCAGACTTCTTGAATCAGCGATCGAGCGTAAATCAGAACTTTCACATCTCGATCGCAATCAACCGTGCGATCGGATACTTCTACCAACAGCAAAACTTCTGACGGTACTGGATGTGCTGTTGAATAGTAATCAGCCCGGGGTTTGAGCAATACTACATCAGGTTGAGGTTCGGTGCGATCGCTCAACTGGATGGGGTTTTGCACATCCAGAAAAGCCCGGTTACTGGGAATTTCGCTCAACAGTCCGATGAACCGTCTCACACAGGAAGCATGACGAGTTCCAATTGCTGCCATTTGGATCAGTTCTCCTTCTATCAGTTCTACCCGATCGCCCTCGGAAAGAATACCAGCTTTGCTCATTAAATGATATTCTTCTACGGTCAACAACCTTTTGAGTAATTGCACTGCCATAACCCACCGCGCTACTAATTGTTATTTCAATTGTAGTCGAGCTGCCAAGGAAAAAGTCAATCGATTTTAGATTTTAGATTTTAGATTTTAGATTTGAAGAATTGAGCCCCAGGATGAATCCGGGGGATTGTATTCTGGATGCTTTGGTCATTATAATCGGTAACTGATAATTGGGCTATTGGTAATTGGTGACCGCTAACAAATAACCAATCACCAATCACCCGTTACTCATGACTGATAAACCTTTTCAACCATTTGAGCCAAGCGTTTCATGGCAGTTTCAATCTCATCATTTGTTGCAGTCAAACTGATGCGTAAACACTCGTGCTTGTGCTGCCAATCTTCCCGCAAACCCGGGAAGAAAGAACTTCCTGGCACGACAATTACGCCGACTTTCTTCAACTCTTGATACAGTTCCCAATCAGTCATTGGCAAATCTTTCAGCCACAACCACGCGAAAATTGCTCCTTCGCCCCGGTGCAAAAACCACGGCAAATCTTTCGGCATTGCTTGTTCTAGAGTGCTTTCTACGATCGCAAATTTGCTTTGATAGTACGGGCGAATTACGTTGATGGAAATATCGGCAAGAGCGCCGGAAGCAATGGCACGAGTTGCGATCGCCTGTCCGTATCTCGGCGAATGAATGCACGTATTGGTCTGAAAACATTCTAATATTTGAATGATTTTTTCATCGCCGATCGCAATTCCGATTCTTTCTCCCGGCAATCCGGCTTTCGACAAACTCATGCAGTGCACGATATTGCCCCCAAAAATCGGCGTCATTTCGGTAAAATTCAAGGACGGGAAGGGAGGGCCGTAGGCGGAATCAACGAACACCGGCACGTCGAAAGCGGCCGCTAAATCGGCAATTTTCTTAACTTCGTCGTCGGTGAGAACGTTGCCGGTGGGGTTGCAGGGACGGGAAAAAATGACGCAACCGGTGGTTTGGTCGATCGACAGTTGGCTGAAATCCGGGCGGTATTTGAACCTGTGGGCGGCTGCATCAATATCGAGGGTGGGTTTGCAGGCGACTACCGCTTCGGGAATCAAGCTAACGCCGCCGTAACCGGTGTAGTCTGGGCTCAGCGGTAGGACGATATTTTTAAGCTGTTTGCTGGTAGTGTAGCCGCCGAAAGCGTTGGCTGCGTAGAAATAGATCGATTGACTTCCGGGAGTAATTAGAATATTGCGATCCGTCAAATTCAGCCCGTAACGCTGGTTAAAATCTGCCAATACCGCATCGATCAACGGCTGATAACCTTGACTGGAACCGTAGCGACAAACCACCTCGCCGTATTCCGGGCTCGCCAAAAGTTCCGCAGTGCAGTCGCGCCACAACTGCTCGACTTCCGGCAAAATCACCGGATTTCCGGCGCTCAAATTGATAAACTCCTGCCCGCTGCCGGCTCTGAGTGTTTCAATAATATCTTTCATAATTGCCCGAACTCCCGTGAGGTGGGACATCTGAGCGCCAAATTGAGTCAGGGCAGGGTTCATAGCAAATGCAGCGACAATGATAGAAGTTTACAGTTTACCCATGATAACTCCAGTCGCAGGCGTTAGCCTAGCTTGTCTGGAGCATGGGTTGTCATCGAGCGTCTGATTAATTCAATAAACTCGATCGCACAGCATTTTGTTTTTTCCCCTGCGCGCGCCGGAGTATAAGATTGTCGCCATTTGTGGAGTTCGATCGATCGAACAGTGTTTTTTGCCTAAAAATTAGCGAACGGAACAGCCATCTCTCCTTCAAGAGTTGTGGTAAGATTTCACGCCGTCGCGCCAGATGAATTGCCGATACTTGACAATAACCATTGGGAGAATTTAAAATTAGCCGTAAAACCCGATCGCAACAGAATTTTATGGGTTCCGGTTACTGCTATAATTGCAGGTTTAATCCAGCCTCAAGCATCAGATTTGTTGCTAGCTCATTATCAGGATTCGCGGTTTGCTGACAGCGGTGCATTTCATCATCAATCCGACTCTAGCCAAGATAGCTCGTAACGTCAGCGTTTGAGTGGCGTTACATCGACAATCTATAAACCCACATCAAAATTAACTGCCGTAAAATTTAACACAACAATGACACACTTTCCACTTATAGAATACGAGCAACTTACCGATCCTAAAGCCAAAGCAGTGTACGAAGAAATATTGACAGACTTGGGGTTTGGCATCGTCCCCAACCTGTTCAAGTCAATGGCAATCAACCCTGACTTATTAGAAGCAAATTGGAAAAAATTCCGGGGAACAATCCTGCAAGGAGACTTACCCCGCACGCTTAAAGAAATGGTCGGCGTCGCTATTTCCCAATCAAATAATAGCAAGTACGCTCTCCAAGTTCACCTGCACGGATTGTCAGCCTTGGGGATGAGCGAAGAACTACTGCGAACCCTAGTTTCTGACTTTGCCAACTGCCCTTTGCCAAAACGCGATAAAGCCGTAATTACCTTTGGCTTGCTGGCTGCTACAAAACCCCTGGAAATGACAGAAAATGATTACCAAAACCTGCGGGATTTAGGGCTAGATGATTCTGAAATATTTGAGATTATTGCAACAGCAGACTTGTTTAGCTTTGTCAACCGATATACTGATGCAATAGCCCTCGAAATAGATGCTTTGTAATCTATATTTTATACCCATATTATGGGCGATCGGCTAGAAGATCAAGATCGAGAAGAACTTCTGTTGACAGCCCGCCGTTTGTTAGCAGAAGCTCAAGCGCTTTCCATCCGCATTTCCGCCGTCAACGAAGTTGCAACTGCCATTAACCGCACCCTCGATCTGGGCCAGATTTTGCGGGTAGTAGGCAAGCAAGCCAAATGGTTGCTCGACTTTGAACACTGTAGCGTTTGCCTGCACAGCACTAACGCTTGCATGACCTTATTCGGCCGACATATCCCTGTAGATATTGCAGCCCTCCCAGAGGGCGGCCCTATTCACAAAGCTTTCACAACACGTCAACCTCAATTAATTCAAGAAGCGGGTGCTACTGCTATTTTATCCCCCTACGCTTCGCAAATTATCATTCCTTTGGAAAGCGAAGGTAAGATTTTAGGGACAATTAATTTTGCCACAACCAAGTCGAGAGCTTACACTCAAGAAGACTTGCGGATTGGCTATCTTTTGGCTTTGCAACTATCCTCAGCCATCCGCAATGCTGAACGTTTTAAAGAGATAAATAGGCTGTATTCCGAACTCGATGCCGAAAAGCACAAATCCGATCAGTTACTGTTGAACGTGCTGCCGGTTGAAATTGCCGAGGAACTCAAAAATAACGGCAAAGTGGAACCACTTTATTATGATTGCGTATCGGTTTTATTTACTGACTTTAAAGGCTTTACTCAGTTATCTGAAAAAATGACGCCGCGAGAGTTGGTTGACGAACTAGATTATTGTTTTTCTTATTTCGATCGCGTGATGGATAAATACTCTATGGAAAAACTGAAGACTATTGGCGACAGCTATATGTGTGCGGCGGGAATTCCTACGCCTCGCCCAACACACGCATTTGACGCTGTACTTGCTGCCATAGAAATTCGACAGTTCATGGATTTGCGAAAATTGCAGAAAGCTCAACAAAATATCCCTTATTGGGATATCCGCATTGGCATTCATTCAGGCCCAATACTTGCTGGGGTAATTGGGCATAAAAAGTTTTCCTATGATGTCTGGGGAGATACAGTTAATACTGCATCTCGGATGGAATCTTCCGGCGTCCCTGGAAATATCAATATCTCTCACGACACGTTTGAATTAGTTAGAGATTTTTTTGAATGCGAATACCGAGGAAAAATTTATGCTAAAAATAAGGGCGAATTGGATATGTATTTGGTTCGCCATCTTAAATAATGTTGGGAATGACTAATTGCTAATGAAGGATGGCAAGCCGAGCCTTTATACAATTTTAGATTTTAGATTTGAGATTTTAGAATGGGGAATGACTGATTATTAGCACCGTTGGGAACACCTGCCTACAGTTGCAGTTTTTTTAACGGGTGTTAGATTTGGAAATAAAAATCCACTATGAACTAAGAATATATCGCTCGAAGTTTTTTTCACAGTTCGGTATTGTATCGTATTGTCACCACGCTATATTAAAATTATCGAGTTGTAGATTTTATTTTTTAATTATTTATGCGTATTTGGCAAGCCGATTTTTACCGCCGCCCTCTCCAAGACGAAACTGGCAAACCACTGTGGGAACTCTTCATTTGCGACTCGGAAGGCAGTTTCCAATTTAGTGCAGTTTGTAGCCAGGGGGCTGCAAATTCTAATTGGCTAGCTTCGCAGTTGCAGCAGCAAGCTCAAACCCACAATTTGCCCGACTTGATTCAAGTATTTAGGCCTCAGTCTCTGGGCTTAATCGAAGCTGCGGGCAAAGTTTTGGGCGTCAAGGTGGAAGCGACTCGGCGCACTCCGGCTCTGAAATTGCTGCTGCAACAACGCGCAAAAGAATATTCGAGTATGCCTAATTATACAGGTGAAACTTACAGCGCGATCGCCCTCGACTCGCCGCCGCCGGTACCCTTACCCGAAAACCTCTGGGGCGATGGCTGGCGTTTTGCTTCCCTACCCGCCGGCGACATTGAAGAGGCTTTCCAAGGGCGTCCCCTGCCAATTTTGGAAATGCCAGAATTCCTGTTACCGCTGAATTTGGGCTTGGCCTCAACAGTACCCGTACCGGGAGTTGTGATTGACGGCGGACGCCAGTCTATGCGGTTGGCTAGATGGCTTCAGGATGCCAAACCTTTCGCTTTGAATTATATCGCTGGAGAACCCGACGGATTGATATTGGAAGCTGGGTTAGTAGATAGGTGGGTTGTGGCTACTTTTGAAGATAGCGAGGTGAAAGCTGCGGCCCAAATTTACCAACAGCGCAAGCAATTAAGTAAAGGATTGCATTTTTTGTTAGTGCAGCCAGATGATAGTGGCATGACTTATACAGGCTTTTGGCTGTTGAATTTTGATCGATAAGATGTAAGATCCATTCCGGTTGTACGAGCGAAACGATCGTTGACTGTTGACTGTTGGCTGTTGGCTGTTGACTCGGAGTCAAAAAACTCAATGGTTGAGTGTTAACTGTTGACTCGATTTTATTATTCTGATGCAACCGGAAACGATATAAATAATATTATTTGTGATGTCGAGCGATCGCGCGCCGAAAAATGGTAACATACCGCCCGAACTTCAGTTCCAGCAGATACAGACTCAGACAAAAATTTTAAAACAGCTTGTTGAGCTAGCAAGAGATCGTGCTGCAAATTTATTCTACAACTAAAATCAAGCCGTTTTGGATGCCTTGACACACTCGGTTGATGTGACACTGGTCTTTTTCGTTGAGACCTTTCTGGGCTAGCATTGCTGATTTCAGCAGCCGTCTGTCAAGGGGGGTAATCTGGCGAAAAGCAAAGATGCGCTCGACGATCGCCTCGATCGAGATTTTGGGGAGGTTAGCAGAGCTGACTGTCATGGTCTTAACACGCTAAAAATAAGTAACAGAACTATGTACCTTTATTTTTAAAGATTTTGTGAAGGTCATTTGTGATTAGAATCACATATAATTTGTGACAAAATAGTGTATGTCGGGTGACTGTTGTCACGAAATCTTCAATTATCTTTACGCCAACTTAACGATGGCCCGATAGAATCACTGTGGTAAAACTCAAGCAGAGGGTAAAAATGGCACAAGCAAAAATCGGAATTATCGGCGGCAGCGGTTTGTATAAAATGGAGGCCCTCAAGGATATTGAAGAGGTGAAAATTGATACACCTTTTGGATCGCCATCCGATGCCGCCATTGTGGGAACATTGGACGGTACGCCCGTAGCATTTATGGCTAGACACGGCCGCAACCACACTTTTTTGCCCTCCGAAGTGCCGTATCGCGCAAATATTTATGCCATGAAGAGTTTGGGAGTTGAGTATTTAATCTCAGCGTCGGCGGTTGGTTCCCTGAAAACAGAGGCGAAACCTTTAGATATGGTAGTGCCGGATCAGTTTATCGATTGCACAAAAAATCGAGTTTCTACTTTTTTTGGAGAAGGAATAGTCGGTCACATCACATTCGGCGATCCGGTTTGCGGCGAATTGGCAAAAGTGTTGGCAAGTGCGATCGAATCATTGAACCTCCCCGACGTTAACATCCACCGGGGCGGCACCTACGTCTGCATGGAAGGCCCCGCGTTTTCCACAAAAGCAGAGTCAAACCTTTACCGCAGTTGGGATGCCACAGTCATTGGGATGACAAATTTGCCGGAAGCAAAATTAGCCAGAGAAGCTGAAATTGCCTACGCAACTTTAGCCTTAGTCACAGACTACGACTGCTGGCATACCGAACACGACAGCGTAACTGTAGAAATGGTAATAGCAAATTTGCACCGCAATGCAGAGAATGCTCAAAAAGTCATTCAAGAAACAGTCCGTAGACTAACAGAAAATCCCCCCGTATCTGATGCACATTCAGCTTTAAAATATGCAATTCTGACTCGGCTGGATCGAGTGCCGGCCGCCACTAAGGAGAAAATGGGTTTGTTGTTGCAGAAATATTTGTAAAACGAACCGCAAAGACGCAAATAGCGCGAAGGAAAAACTGCATCCCTTCTTTCTCTTCTTTCGCGTCCTTAGCGTCTTCGCGGTTCATTTCATCTTACGACCTATTCGTTATCCTATAGTTTACGATTATTTCTGAACGATTAACTTATCAACTGCTTGAATGCGTCGTGTTCGCGAATCTTCTCCAAATCAGCTTCACTTTTTGCCAACTCTTTACACACATTCGGATTGAGATTGAGGGCGCGCTTTAAATTTTCAATAGCTAATTCAATTTTACCTTGTAGCGCATAACATCGGGCTTTATTGTACCAAATTCTGTAAAAGTCAGGTCGAATTTTGGCAGCATTTTCGTAGGAAGCGATCGCCGCTTCGTATTTTTGCAATTTGGAGAGTGCAACGCCTCGATTGTTCCAAGCGTCAGTATAATCATTTTTAATTTGTAGGGCTTGATTGTAAGAAATTACTGCTTGTTCGTACTCCTGCATTTTGGAAAAAGCAACGCCTCGGTTGTTCCAAGCATCGGCATAATCGGGTTTGGCTTGAATTGCCTGTTCGTAACAGCCGATCGCCTCTTGGTACTTCTGCAACTCCAACAATACCACGCCTCGATTGTTCCAAGCATCGGGATAATTGGGGCGAATTGTAGTAGCTTGTTCGTAAGAGGCGATCGCCTCTGGATACCGCTGCATTCTCGTGAGCACTACTCCTCGGTTATTCCAAGTATCGGCTAAATCCGGCTGAATTTGCAGGGCCCGATCGTAAGCGGCGATCGCATCTTGATAACGATTTTCAAAGAAACAAGCATCTCCCTGTTTAGCATAGTCGCCGGCCGTCAATAGCTGTTGGTAATTGCCATAGTTAACCGGAGCAAATTCTTGAATTTGGGCATCGGGGAATAAAAGGTCTGTTTCTGCCTCGGTCGAGTGACTTTGGTGTTGAATTTCGCCTAAAATAGTTTCAGCGTCCGAAATTAATAGTTTTAATTGAGAGATTGTATCGTAATGGAGACTTTCAATTTCTTGGCGGGCAATTGTTGTCTGCTTGGACAATTTGTTTAACAGAAACCAAACCCCTACTCCGGCTGCTGTCGGAAAAAAAGTTAGGGCAATTACCAGCCCGTTAAGCAGTACCGCCGTGCGCCCGAAAGCAATGTCAACTTCTTCTTGAACTCGATCGCGAATTTCTTCTTTAAATTGCTGCTGTGAGAATTGCTGCTGAACCAACAGTGTCACCCTCGGTTCAGACGCAGAAACGCTACTGGCGCAGACTAGAATAGTCAAAAGGGCGATCGGGCTAATACTTTTTCTAAAGATACTTGACAAACGCCTTGCCTTAGTGATACGCACCTGATTTGCGATTTTCATGTGTCAAGAGATGCTGATAACGACGATCCCAGACTAGCCCATTTGTTCAAAAACTATTAAATACAGGATATCTGTTGTGCAGCCCCCTCCGATCAAATTGCTGACGCAAGAATTGCTAGACGAAGTTGCCGCTTCCTCCCGCCGCAGTCCCCGCCAGCGACAAAACTACAATTTCCACGATTTATCTGAAAAAGTGCAGCGGTTTGTCAACGTGCTGCAACCGGGCACTTACGTCCGCCCTCACCAACACCTGCGCCCGCCTGCCGTTAACGGTTTTGAGTTTTTTGTGGTGATTCAAGGAGAAGTCGGTATTGTTATTTTGAACGAAAACGGTCAAATCCTGCGCTCCTTGCGAGTCAGCGCGACCGGCCCGACTCGCGCTGTCGAACTGCCAGAGGGCACTATTCACACGTTAGTAGCTTTGACACAGGATACTGTGATTTTGGAGTTTAAGGAAGGGCCTTACGACGTGGCGGCTGATAAAGACTTTTTGGCAAGTTTTCCTGTTGAGGGAACTGCGGCGGCGCGAGAATTGGTTCTGATTTGGGAAGCGGAATTTAACACTTGACTAATGACTGTTGACTGTTGACTGTTGACTGTTAAAAATCTAAAATCTAAAATCTAAAATCTAAAATCGATGGGCTGATTATTAATTACTGATGAATCTAATTGTCGTCATCCGATTGTATAAATCTGGGGCGGTGCGAATGATTTTTCTCAGGAGCTCATCCGTCACCCAAAAGACGAGGGGAAACGAAAATGTTTTGCTGAATTCGCTGCATAAGAGGTTGGTAGAAACGAGCAATCGATCGATCGCCTCCACTGATTCCAAACCGAGGAGCATTAAAGCTGGAGGCTGTTCCCCGTCTATTTCTGCTGCGATTGTCCTGTAGAGAGTTGTCGCCGATTCGGGCAAAAATAGTTGCTGCGGTTTCACGGGACAACTTACTTGCAGCCGATCGACTATTTGCTGCCGCAAAGCCAGCGAGTTGCAGTTGACTAAAACGAAAGAAAAGTAACCTTGGGAAAGACGGAGCGTCCGAATTAAAGTTGATAACGACCGCTCGTTATATTGAGCTGAGTCGTACTTAGCTGCATTGTCTTTAGCTGTATTTTCTGAGCTTTGCTCGATAAACATAAGTTGCATATTTTTTATCTAGTTTTAGATATTTTCTAGATTAAATGATGTTTCTAAAGAAAATGTGAAGATTGGAAATTTATTTTTTGTTGAAAAACATTTGGGTAACTATACCACGGTTTTAAATTAATATCAATAGTCCGAGGGAAATATTCCGATCGACTGATTTGGATGGAACCACTCAAAAAGCACCCGCCACGGCACAAGAAAAGTATAGCCGCAGGCAGAAGGAAGAAGCATATTTCGCAACGGTTTCAGCAATTAATAACGTTCTAAATATCTGGGACGATTGCTAGATTAAATGTAATTTAAAATACAAAAAAATTAACGGAAATTCTCAGCCAGCGGCAAAGTAAACCAAAAACTTGCCCCAGCACCGGGAGTGCTAATTACCCCAATTTGGCCGCCGTGAGCACCAATAATTTGCCGACAAAGATATAGACCCAAACCCAAACCGACGGAGTGTCGGGCTCGATCGCCCCTAACATAAAGGTCAAAAAGATTTTCGCACTGTTCCGGCAATATTCCCGCCCCGTCATCTTCCACCGTACAGTAAATCATCCTACTTCCGGGATTGGGGATTGGGGATTGGGGATTGGTAATGGGGGATTGTGGATTGGTAATCGGTAATTTGTCAATGTCTTGTTTTGCTGTTCTTTGATTGATAGTTAATTTCCCAGCCTTGATTACTTGAGCCGAGACTGTTAAATTCAGTCCGGGTAGATTGTGTTTCAAAGCATTAGCAATTAAATTAGAGAGGACGCGCAACAACTGAGTTTTGTCAGCATTCACGGCTGGCAAATCATCGGGAACCAAATTTTTAAAAGTAGCTTTACCCTCATTCATTAAAGGCTCCAAATCGGTCGCAGCAGCTTCAACTATCGCCCTCAAATCAACGGCATCGCAGTGCAAAACCAAACCGCGCAATTCCCCGGCGTGAACTTCCAACAGCGAATTTATCAAGCGCAATTGCTGCTCGCTACCTTGAATCATCCGCTCCAAAACAGAACGGGGAATTGCGATCGAATCCCCGGTTTTCGTCTGCCAATTTTTCAGCACCATTAACATTCCCGCTACCGGGTTTCGCAAGTCGTGAGAAAGAGCGTGGATAAACAGCCGCAGCGATTCTTGTGCCTGTTTGCGCTGCGTGATATCCTCAATTAAACCCTCATAATAAAGCACGGCGCCGCTGCTGTCCCGTACCGCCCGCGCCTTCTCAGAAATCCAGACAATACTGCCGTCTGAGCGGTAAATTTTAGATTCAAAATCCGATACTGTGCCACTTTCCTCGATCGATCGCAAAAACTCATTTCTGCGAGCCGGATCGACGTACAACTGCCGCTCAATATCAGTAAACTTTGCCGTCACTTCTTCCGGGGAATCGCAGCCGTAAATCCGCGCCAAAGCTGGATTTGCAGTAATATAACGCCCATCGGGAGTGCTTTGAAAAATCCCCTCGTCGGCATTCTCAAAGATGCTGCGGTACTTCGCCTCCGCCGCCTCCAACTGCTGGTAAGCAGATTCCAACTCACGCCTCGTACTAAACTCTGTCCGTTGCAGACATTCGTACCAATAAACGGACAAGTCACATATCAAACAAAACCAAAACAAATATAAGTACAACCCGGTCAACTTAAAAGGAGTATACTTAGCAAAACTTAGATTTAAAACCAAATTTATCCCGACGTGGCAACACAAAACGCCGAGTTGAGAAATCAGGTGGAGGCGCCAGCGAACCGGCATCAGCGTAGCTTGGATCAGAAATGCTAAAGTCCAGGTAAAAATTGGTAATTCCCCGGCTTGTGCGACAGCTAGCCCAATCTGTACAACCAGCGTCAGCGACCACGAAAAACCCAAAAATAGCAAACCGGGATAGCGCTGTCCGAAGGAGGTTTTTTGCAACACAAAACAGGTCAACAAACCCAATTCTACAGCAGCGCTCGTGTACAAATAAACACTTTCAAAATCCTGGCGAGCGAAGAATCTTTCGCCCATAAAATAGACAGTTATTGTGAAGGCAAAAAAGATGGCAATTCCGACAGCAGGGCGCAGCCGATCTCGGAGGAAGCGATCGCGCCACACCTCGTAAACCGTTAACGCCTGAACTGATTTTGCATTGCCCAAATAGTTCATACCATTTTAGATTTGAGATTTGAGATTTGAGATTGAGAAAGAGGGCTCGTCCGAGTTGACAGCAGGTAGCGAAAACCAGAAAGTCGAACCACAGCCGGGAGTGCTTTCGATACCGATGAAGCCGCCGTGAGCTTTGATAATTTGCAAAGGACAGGTACAGTCCCAAACCCAGCCCTGTTAATTGTCGGCTATTAGGGTCTTGAACGTAAAGTTCAAAGAGAGATTCCCGCTGTTTGGCGCTGATTCCCACTCCATCCATTTTAGATTTGAGATTTGAGATTTTAGATTGAGAAAGAGGGCTCGTCCGAGTTGACAACAGGTAGCGAAAACCAGAAAGTCGAACCACCGCCGGGAGTGCTTTCGACACCGATGAAGCCGCCGTGAGCTTTGATAATTTGCTTGGACAGGTACAGTCCCAAACCCAGCCCTGTTAATTGTCGGCTATTAGGGTCTTGAACGTAAAGTTCAAAGAGAGATTCCCGCTGTTTGGCGCTGATTCCCACTCCATTATCTGTTACAGTACAGCGAACCATTTTTACGGTAACTCCGGGCAATTTGCTGCCGATCTTGCCAATTTGACCCTGATAGCGGGGCATTTTGCAACTACCGTCGAGGTTGAATTTGGCCAGGGTTTCCTGATTTTTCTGGGTGGTCTCGCCCATCCTAGGACGATCGCCCGCAGCAGATATCCCGTTAGCGATACAGCGGGCAAGCGGATTATTGGGCGATCTTAAAGCCTGTGAATTTTCTTCATAACTTAGCGCTGTTTCAACTGCAATTACCTCTGCTTTAAAAGTTATATTGACTCCCGGAGGATTGTGCTTAATAGCATTAGTCAACAGATTTTCTAGCACCCGCTGCAAGTGTTGGCGATCGGCATTGACTTGTGGCAAATCCGCCGGAATATCCTGAGTCAAAGTTGCTTGATTTTTGGCCAGCATCGGTTCTAAATCGGCAATAATGGCTGAAGCTAAAGACGGCAAATCCAGCGGTACAGTATTGAGAACAATCCCTTTGACCTCGCTAGCGTGAGCGTCGAGCAGGGCATTAACCATAGTCAACTGGTGTTCGCTGGCCTGAACGATGCGCTGCAAAATCGATCGAGAAACCGGAACATCTTGTAGAGAGTCAGAGGGCGATTTGTTGAGCAAATTTTTCAGCAGTATTAACATTCCCATAACAGGAGTGCGGAGATTGTGAGAAACTGCGTGCAAAAATAGGTCTTTGAGGCGGTTGCTTTCTTGCAACTCGTGCATTTTTTGCTGTAGTTGGCGGGTGCGTTCCTCCACTTGAGATTCCAAGTTGGCATTGAGAGCTTTTACCTGCTGCAAAAGTTGGGCTTGCTGTAGGGCGATCGCCACTTGGGTAGCGAGTTTTTCCAACAAATCAATTTCAAATTCCTGCCACTGGCGGGGCCCCGAACACTGGTTGACGGCCAAGATTCCGAACAATTCATCCCCCAGGACGATCGGCACATTTAAAGTCGCGCGAATTTGATAGTCGCTGTAGAATTGGGCAATTGGAACGCTGATTTGAACGCTAGCAGTATCGGAGATAGCTCGGACGCGGTTGTTAGCATAAAAAGTTTTCTGGTTTTCGAGGTGATTCTCGTCAGCGAGTACCCACCCCAAAAGAGAACGGCATTGGGCATCCACAGACTCGGCCACAACCTTACCGTACACCGGGCTGGGAAGATGTACTCCGTTCGCTTCCACAATACCGATAAAAGCGCGGTCTGCCTTGAAAAATTGCCGGACTTCGGCAACAGTAGTATTCAGAATTTCTTCGAGGTCGAGGGAGTTGCGAATTCGCAGGGCGATTTCTGAGAGCAAGCGATCGCGATCGGAGGACGCCCGCAAAGCGGTTTCCGCGCGGTGGCGTTCGGTAACGTCTTGGACTGTGGCCGCGATCGCCCCTGACTCAATTGCCGACTGTTCGCAGACAGTGCGTTCCGAGCCGTCTGCCAGCACAATTCGGTAGTTAATGCAATAGGGTTTGTGCTCAAACATAGCTTGGCGCTGCGATCGCGCCACCAATTCTCGGTCTTCTGGATGTACGGCCTGCAAAAAAACTTCTGGTGTCGGTTTGACAGTTCCCGGAGCAAAACCCAAGAGGCGGTAAAGTTCGTTCGACCACCGCAATTCGATATTGGATATACGATCTTCTGCAGATTCTTGGCAGTTGTCAGTTGCTGTGAGGGCGGGGCAATTTAAATCCCAATTTCCCAACTGAGCGATGCGCTGAGCGTTGGCTAAACTAGCTTCGCGATCCCGCAGCATGGCGGCCGTGCGGCGCACCTCCACCAGCGCTTGCTGGCGTTCTGCTACGGCGGCGGCCAACATCAGAGCCACAAGGGCGATCGTACCGGTAAAAGCTTGTAAAAATAAAACCGCCTGTTTGAGATTATCGCTTTTGGCCAAAAACGGGCCGCCTCCCTGCACTGCTCCCCAAATCGCGATGCAAGAGACGATCGAATAAGCAAAAATCGCTCCCGCCGGTTGAAACCGCAGGGCTGCCCAAACTATCAGAGGAAAAGGCAGATACTCCAGCGGATACAGAGCGATCGCCGCTTGTGTTTTTGAGCAAAAAAACAGCCAGCTCACGCTCAGCAATAGAGTCAGCCAGAGCGCTATTTCTGAATAATTAAAAATGAAAAATAGAAGATTATAGCGTTTTTCAGATCCAGAAAATCTGGGTCGATAATTAGTAATTAATCCTTGGTAATTAGTCAATTGTAATTTGGAATTTACCCAGTTAAAAAATGCTTTTAATCTTGAAATATTCCCAGGTTTAATCTCACATTTTACACCACCATCGAGAACAGGCAAGATGCCTGTTCCACCAGAAAATTCATCTCTCGCTTCACAGGCATCTTGCCTGTTCCTAAACAAGTAATTGAGAATAATGAAAGATCTGAGTTTGAGTGGAAATTGAAAACTGTTAACGAGGTGGTTCAAAGTCAGCAGCAGGGGCGTCACAATCAAAATTCCCATGCCGTCTCCGAGCCACGTAGTCCACCAGTTGCGAGAGAAATTGCTCCACTGAGCCCAACCAAAAATGCACGTACCCAAGTTGCCGAGGATAGAGCCGAGGAAAGTAGACCCGATGACAGCGCCCGCTACCAAACCCAGAACATCTCGCAGTCGATCGAGTTTGGTAGAAAATCCGCTCCAAGTCAGTAAAGCCTCTCCAGCCAGCGCTTGCAGGGTGACGCTAAAAGCCGATGTGACAATGACAGCCGACGGTATACCGCCGGTAGAGTTTAACAGCACTGAACCGAGGACAATTCCCGGCAACATCCGTCGCCCTTGCAGTAGCAGTGCCGCTAGAGCAATACCGGCGGGCGGCCACACGGGGGAGGGTTCGGCTTTCACCAGTCCCAGCATCGACGCTGCGAGTTTTCCGGTAACAAAGTAGGCCAGCGCCAGGATGCCGGTGTACAGAAGCGTTCGAGTGCGGCGGTTGAGCAGTTTCATGTTTAGGTACGATCGAATCCTCCATTCCTAGTTTTTAATTTAGGCGGCTTTGGGGCGATCGGGCTTCCTCCTGACGACTCACCTGACTGGGGGAGTGGGGAGTTGACTGTTGACTGTTGACTGTTGACTGCTGACTGTTGACTGTTGACTGTTGACTGCTGACTGCTGACTAATGACTAATGACTAATGACTAATGACTAATGACTAATGACTGTTGACTGTTGACTGCTGACTGCTGACTAATGACTGCTGACTGCTTAAAATCCAAAACTTCGCTTGCCATCCGGCTTAACAGTAAGCCAATTGGTCTTGGCCATTGCCAATTGTTCATCAGAAACTGTAGCGTTGGTAAGATTCGCCCCGCACAAATTTGCTCCCCGCAAATTCGCCTTAGTCAAATAAGCCCCCGTCAAATCAGCGCCTCGGAAATCCGCCCCTTCAAAATTGGCAGTGCTGCAATAAGCCTCAGTCAAATTAGCATCTCGCAAATTCGCCTGAATTAACCTCGCGTGACCCAAATTCGCCCCCGACAAATCCGCTGCTTGCAAATTTGCCTTCACCAACCTAGCCTGATAAAAATTACTTCCCGCTAACTGCAATTTTTGCAGTTGCAGGCCAGACAGTTCGCAGTCAGCAAAATCGCGCTTGCCTTTAAAGTATGCCGCTCGCACGCTGTTGGTGTCCCACTTAGGAGCAACTTTCGATAGCTTTGACGCTGCTAAATTGTCGCTAGAAGGTCCAACCGTTCCGAAAGTTCTGCCCGACTCAGCCAGAGTACGGGAAACTCTGGGCTGCATCCCCGTGTTCCCAGATTGGCTGAAGGAAGTTCTACCAGGGCGGGTGTGGTTCGATCGTAAATCTTGATTAATTTTGCTCCTCGGCGGTGACCACGAAGAACCCTCGTCATTAAATATTGTCGGTTCTTCAACAGCACGAGAAGAGCCGTGGAATTGAGTTGCCAAGCCATCGACAAGACTTGGGTCTTCAAATTCGCCAGAGAGAGCTCTGAGGACATCTGCTGCTGATTGGAAGCGGTGACCAACCATCGGCTTCAGCATTTTTTCGAGAATCCGCGCAAAATTTGGACTCAGCTGAACGTGTGGCTGCCAAACAATTTCGCCGGTTACTCCATCAAAATCTAAATCCTTGGGCGATTTTCCTGTCAGCAAGTACAAGCAAGTCATCCCCAAGGCGTAGATGTCGCTGGCAAATATCGGCCGCAGCGCCATTTGTTCCGGGGGAGCAAAACTAAATGTGCCGACTGAAAATTTTGTGTTGGCGCTTTGGTCGGCGGGGTCTAATAATATTGTTTGGCTGACTTGATCTTTTACCGCTCCGAAGTCAATCAGAACTAAGTGGCCGTCTTGAACTCGGCGAATAATATTTGCGGGTTTGATGTCTCGGTGAATTACTCCTTGGCTGTGGATATATTGCACTACTGGCAGAATTTCTAATAGAAAATTTTTAACATCCGATTCGTTGAAACGGCCTGAGTGCTTGACTTCTTGTTTCAAAGTCGAGCCTCTAACATACTCTTGAACTAAGTAAAATTGCTGTTCCGTTTCAAAATAGTCTAGCAGCCTCGGTACTTGCGGGTGGTCGCCCAGTTGGCCGAGGGTTTTTGCCTCTCGCTTGAATAATTCCCGCGCCATTTCTAAAACTCGCGGCGACGAACTACTGGGTCGCAGTTGCTTGACTACACAACTCGGTTGACCGGGCAATGAGATGTCTTTTGCCAGAAATGTAGCTCCAAAACCTCCTTGTCCTAACGGTTCAATAACTCGGTAGCGAGCGCGCAGCAATAACCGCGCACCGCAGGTCTGACATTGGAGAATAGAGTCAGCAGGGTTTTGAGGATGGGGACAGCCCGGATTTACGCAGTAGCTCATATTGATTGAGTTTGCCTATGTTGTTCTGATCTTGTCAGCGTCGCTCGACTGCACAAATTGCCTGTTCCTGCTTCTGGTAGACATACTAATCTATCAGTTTTCGGCAGGCCGTGCCTTCGATTGCGAATTGGAATTGCACCTAAGTCTTTTAGGCCGATATCTTTTCCCTATTTTGATTATCTCGCTGCTGTGAGTTTTTTCGGTTGATTATCCTTGAAGATAGTTTAAAGACTTGCTAACGTTGCCCTTTTTTGTGTAAAGTCTTTCTAAACTTAAGTGCTTTTTGCGTTGTTAGATGTTTCTAGCATAGCTCATTCTCTGAATGAGAATGCTACTCATCCTCCAGTCGCCATCCACCTGTGGGCAGATCCTTAGTTTTTGCTGATGTATACCCTAATAGTATTGACAAATTTGAATTAGTATGCTATGAAAAGCTTTCCCGAATAAATTCTGGGACTCAAAAGTCGTAGCCCGTCGGCGCCGACTAATGACTAATAACTACAGAGCACTGACAACTCACTACTGACTAAATTATGCGTATTTCTCTAAAGTGGCTCCGGGAATTGGTGGATGTGGCAATATCGCCGGAAGAATTAGCCGAAACCCTGACAATGGCAGGGTTTGAAGTGGAAGAAATCGAAGACCGCCGCCCGTGGGCAAGCGGTGTAGTTTTGGGCAAAATCATCGCCTGCGAACAGCATCCGAATGCAGACAAATTGAGAGTTTGTCAAGTGGATGTGGGTTCTGAAGAACCTTTGAATATTGTTTGCGGCGCACCCAACGCTAGGGCAGACATTTACGTGCCTGTCGCTGTTGTTGGCACTTATTTATCGACTATTGATTTAAAGATTAAACCTGCTAAATTGCGGGGAGTTCCTTCAGAAGGAATGATTTGTTCTCTAGCAGAATTGGGACTGGCTAAAGAGTCAGCCGGCATTCACATTTTTGAGTTGGAAAATCCAGAATTGGGCAGCGATATTCGCCCGCTTTTGGGTTTAGATGACGTGATTTTAGACTTGACAGCAACTGCCAACCGTGCTGACGCTTTGAGCATGGTGGGTGTAGCGCGGGAAGTGGCGGCGCTGACTGGGGCGAGTTTGAGAATTCCCGCAGCGAACGGTGTTGCAATTGAGGGCAAAGAAAGTCCTGGTTTGGCAGTAGAAATATCGGAACCGCAAGGATGCCCGATTTACATCGGCACGGCAATTGAAGGTGTGAAAATTGCTGCTTCTCCAGCTTGGTTGCAGCAGCGGTTGCAGGCGGCGGGAGTGCGGCCGATTAATAATGTGGTTGACGTGACTAATTACATTTTATTGGAATGGGGACAACCGCTGCACGCTTTCGATCGCGATCGCCTGCAATCTTTCACCGGTACTCAAGATATCAGCATCGGCGTCCGCTTTGCCAAAACAGGCGAATCCTTCAAAACTTTGGACGGACAAAACCGCAATTTGCAAGCTCAAAATCTGTTAATTACTGCTAGCGACAAACCTGTTGCTTTGGCTGGGGTAATGGGCGGCGAAGATACGGAAGTTCACGAAGGAACGCAAAATTTAGTTTTGGAAGCAGCGATTTTTGACCAGGCAACGATTCGCCGTTCTGCGCGCGCTCAAGGCTTGCGGAGCGAGGCATCGATCCGCTACGAACGGGGGGTGAATCAGGCAGCCTTGGCGACGGCCTGCAACCGCGCTGTAGCTCTAATTTTGGAGTTGGCTGGAGGCACTGCGACGGTTCAGAAAACGGCGAGTTCCGGCGATGATTTGAGTTTTTCGCGATCGCTCGAATTGCGTTTAGACCGAGTAAATCTGGTTTTGGGGCAGTTGAAAAGAGGAGAAACGGGCGGTTCTAAATATCTGGAACCGGAAGAGGTAAAAAATATTCTGACAGCCTTGGGATGCGAAGTTGTTCCGACGGAAAAAGAACGGGTTTGGAATGTGACTGTGCCGCCTTACCGCTACCGCGATTTAGAAAGGGAAATTGATTTAATTGAGGAAGTTGCCAGACTCCACGGTTATGACAATTTCTGCGATACTTTGCCTAGCAAAACGGAACCAGGTTATCTGTCGGCAGAATATGCGGCAATTCGGAATGTGCGATCGGCTTTTCGGGCGGCCGGTTTGACGGAGTTGATGCACTATTCTTTGGTGAAAACTGAGGGAGACAATCAGGTAGTGCTGGCGAATCCGCTGTTTGTGGAGTATTCGGCTTTGCGGACAGAAATGCTGTCGGGTTTGATTGATGCTTTCCAGTACAATTTAGAACAGGGAAATGGCGCGCTAAACGGTTTTGAAGTCGGCCGCATTTTCTGGAAGGAAGAGGGCGGGCAGGATGCCCACCCCACAATGAAGGAAGCCGATGCAGTGGCGGGGATTATCGGCGGCGATCCGACTGTGTGGAAATGGCAGCAGTCCGGGCGCGATCGACCTTTGAGTTGGTTTGAGGCAAAAGGTATTTTGGAAAGCGCATTTCAAGAGTTGGGTTTGTCGGTGGAATATCAAAGCGATTCCTCGAATACGCGCTTGCATCCTGGCCGCACGGCGGCGTTATCGTTAAACGGGAAACATTTAGGAGTTTTCGGACAGTTGCACCCGCAATTGCAGCAAGAAAAGGATTTGCCCGAGCAGGTTTACGTGTTTCAATTAGATTTAGCGGTGCTGTTGGGTGGATTAGGGCGATGCAGCAACTTAACTCGCAAGTTTGCGGGTTATTCGAGTTTCCCCGCTTCCGACAGAGACATTGCATTTTTCGCACCGGTTGAAGTTCCGGTTGTGGAGATGCAGAGTGCGATGAAAAAGGCGGCGGGTAGTCTGCTGGATTCGGTGGAATTGTTCGACGAATATCGGGGCGACAACGTGCCGGCGGGACAGCGGAGTTTGGCTTTTCGGTTAATTTACCGCGCGGGCGATCGAACTTTGAGCGAAACCGATGTCGAACCGGCACAACAAAAAGTGCGCGATGTTTTAGTAGAGAAATTCGGCGTTAGTTTGAGAAGCTAAAATAGGCCGCTACTAACCAATGGAAACCGCCAGGGAATGAATTCCCTGGCTCAAAGCTAAAGTCCTCTCAAGAGGACTAATAAGATTTACGGATTACAAGGTAAATTTGCCATTTTGAGCAAAGCGAAGAATCTCAAATTCTTGCAATAAAACCGTCTAAAGTGCATAATTTCTAACTAATGAACTCTTCAGTCCTCTTGAGAGGACTTCAGCTTTGAGGCGGGGGTTTCAACCCCTGCCGGACTCAATTTTTAACGTTAATTAAATTGACACCAACGGCCGCAACATATCCCGAACCATAAAGGAAATCTCGGGAAACTGCAAAGAAGAAATGCTCGCATCATCCCCAAGAACTACTATACTTTGATAACCATCCTGACTCGGTTCTCGCAAAACGTGGAGTTGCCGATTATTAACATCCAAAACCCAATAATCAGCAATTCCCGACTGAGCATAAATAGTCGCTTTAATCCCCAAATCTGTTCTCAGGGTTGTATCGGCAACTTCAATAATCAGATAAATTTCTGAGGGAGTTGGATGGTGGTCTTCATAGTAAAGTGGATCGGGTATGACTACAGAAATATCTGGTTCTGGTTCAGAGTAATTATTGAGCCGAACCGGGTCTTGCAGCCGCACAAAAATCTGCTCTCCTAAACGGTTATCCAGTAATATCTTCGTGCGCGCAATCGCTGCACCGTGTGCTGTTCCTTTTGCTGCCATCTTGACTATCTGTCCTGCTAGTAATTCTACTCGTTCATCTTCGTCAAGAATCCCAATTTCGGCCATACGGTGATACTCTTGAACCGTCAACAAACGAATGTCTAATAAAGTCATAGCAATCTTCTCCTATCTAAGAATCATCTCTGTTTCCCCTCTTCCTCTGCGCCCTCTGCGCCCTCTGCGGTTAATTAATCTTAATCCTTAAAATTTTCGTTAAATCCTGTTACTCCTATTGTACAATAACTTTTAAACAAATTCATCTAAGGCTCAAAACCGTGACCAAATATGTGATGTGGGGAAGTTACTGCGAAGACGTTATCGAAAAACGCGCTCCGTTTCGAGACGCTCATTTAGCCGGATTGGCTAAGCAGAAGGAATCGGGAGTATTAAGTACGATCGGGCCAACCAAAGATTTAACAAAAGTTTTTGCAATTTACGAAGCGGAAGATGAGGCGGCCGTGCGAGAATTAGTGGAAGCCGATCCTTATTGGGTAAATGGGGTTTGGACTGAGTACGACGTGAAAGAGTGGATTCAAGCTTTTTGAAGGGGTTAACAGGGTGAACAGCTTAACATTGGGTGACAGCGATTTAGTTCCAGTGGACTATGGCGATTTGCTGGACAAGATTTTAGAAGTTTTGCAGGGAAAGAACCCGTTTAGCGTATCAGAAGACAACCGCCGCTTGCTCATTGATATTGATGCCATTGCTGCGGATGTTTCCCGCAAGCAAGTGCGGCAACCCTTGGGTTCTTTTGAACCTCAAGCAGATTCTGCTACTGTTAACTTACCGCCGGAAATTGAAGAGCATTTTGGCAGTCAAGTCAAAGAGATTAGAGAGTTTTTGCGGCAACATTTAGAATTAAAACTGCCCCCAAACACTTCTATCGAAAGCTTTGTCGCTAATTTGATTAGTCCCTTAGACTCACCATCTTTTCGGGGAAACGGCAAAGAGTTAGGCTTTAAATACGATTTTGACACCCGCCACCCTTCTTTAGAAAAAGAAAGGCTAACTTTGGAAAGCCGAGGTACTGGAAGCCATGCGGCTTTAAAATTGCATAAATTGACCGTTACCGTCCGAAATACTGATATTTTTGCACAAGAACTCAAGCAGGGTTTGCAAAATTATATCAATGAAAATGCCGACACTAGCAGTGAGAAAGAAGACCTTAACCACCGTCTTGATGAGATTGTTAAAAATCCCGACTCGGATTTTCACAAATTAATCCGACTGGTAGACAAAGAAACTCTCGGCAAAATTCAAAAAGAAGCTAAAATTACCTACTTGGAATACCTGCTAGAACACATCCGCGCTAGCAGCACAGATACTGTAGGCATCATCTATTTAGAAGACTTGATTCGCCGCCTCAGATTGATAGAAGAATACATCAACGACCCAACTAAATCCGATGGCGAGTACGAAGTTAATTATGCTGGTGTTCGAGTTAATTATCGAGATATATTTGCCCGATCCGAATTTTTAGATGCACTGCCAATTATTCCCATTGTATCAGGTTACTTGGGAGAAAGTACGGACAATTCTCGTAACGAACGTAAGTTTATCTTTGGCCTCAAAATAAAATTTGATAACTCAGTTCAAGCGCGCGGTGGAAAAGATGTATTTGAGTATTATCTGAACCTGCTAAATCCCGACAGTGAAGAACATCAAGCAGAATTTGATGAAGATTCTAATCCCGAAACCTTCGTCCGCAAACTGTTAAAAATAGCATTGCTTTACTATTTTGTGCTTGCTTCCCGCAATAACCCACTAGCACAAAATTACGATCCGGAATCTGAACTAAATCATCAGCCTAAAGCCATATTTGAACAAAGAGTATTGCCCGTTTTGCAAGGTTCTAACGATGAGGATAAAAAAGAGCTTTTTCGCAACTTTATTAAAGGGCTTAATCAGTTTAACATAAAACACAAAATTACGCATCTGAGAAAAATGCTTAGAGGCTTTCTGGAACGTCAGACAATTTTGCCAACCCGCACAGAAACGCGACACGTAAACCTCAAAATAGGTCTGGTAGAAGATATTGACAATATTTTGACTAATGGTAAATTTTTTAATGAGATTATGGAGCGAAATTACAAGCAAACGCTTCATTATATTACCGTCAAAGAACCTAGTGTCGATGAAAAATCTATTTGTCAGCTACCAGTCAATATCAGCATCGAAGATGTCCGGTATTTCCCGACTGATGAACGCCAAAATTTCAGCATGGAATATAATATCAAAGATGTTGATATTTTGCCTGTAGCTTCAGTTCCAGAAAGTCGGATGAGTGCATATAACAATTTTTTCAAACAGTATAAGTTGCTGTTATTCCGGTATAACAACCGACGACTGGACAGTGGCGATACAGGTTTACAACCGGCGGCGGCTTTTGTCTATAAGTTTACCATGTTGCTGCTGTCCTATATCTGTCTGAGGATATTGCTCGAAAACACTGCAGATAACTTGTTTATTCCGATGGTGAGGCTCCACGAAGGCGACCACAATCACCCTTCGCCGTCAGAAGTGTTTATGGCTAACCTTTCTAAAACATTGTCTCATATTTTGAGTGAAAAACAACGCTCAACTTCTCAAGGATTTCGGATTAAAAAAACTCCCAATGGTTTCACAATTCGTAACGGCTTGAGTTCCCTGTATTCAATCCTTCCTAAAAAGTTTCGCTTCAACGACAATGTGCTGCTAGCTCCCGAATTAGACAAGTTAGCAATTATTGTCGTTTCCAGCCGGGATAGTGATGCGAAAAGAAGCAATCAAAACCGCTTCCAAAGACAAGCCAGCTTAATCGGAGAAATTGTCGGAATCAATCGCCTAGATGACAGTACAATTCAAGTTGAAATGCTGAAAACACTTTCCGAGAATTACAGTGTCAGCCGTCTTTATTCTGAGCCGTTAATCCTTGAAGATGTCATGAGCCAGCTTTATCAGCAAGGATATCGGAATTTCGCATATATTTCGCAAGCACCTTACATGAGTACACTGCATATTACTCAGACTGAGGAAGATGAGGAATTATCTTTCATGTCAAAAAAATTGCTCCGAACTTTGAAGGGAGAGCGGCGGGATATCAAAATTTATCCGATATTCTTTGACAAATACTATGTCCGCAGTTTCCTAGGCGATAAAGGAAAATCCTTTTACATTCAGGATGCAATGGAGCTTGAAAGCTTGTTTGCAGATACCAGTCAGCAAGCTGTGATGTTTTTCAACTTGTTTAACGGAATTAGAGTCAGGGAGGAAAAGAACTTTTATAACGGTGTCATTTCCTACTCTACTCTGTTGAATATCTATCAAGGTATCCTAGACGATCAAGATATTCGTGAAGGTTTGATTTATGATGGTGCAATCAAAAATACTTTGCTACATTATCTAACAATATTCCACTTTTCTCGGTATGAAGCTCGTCACAATATTAGTTTAAAACTTGACCCATACGAGCGAATTATTGGCGATGAATCGGTTGGTGCTTTGTCTATATTTAGTCATGGTAGGGGTAGTGCGGATTTTAATTCCCTGGCATTTTTGAATAAGGTAAGAGAAGTATTGAATGTGGATAACGGAGGTATTAATCATGATTGGTGAAGATTTTGGACGGCTGTTTGAGGTGGGATTTAATATTGGGATTCTGGCGTATATTCAGCGTGAAAATATAGCTCACAATTTCGGAGATTCCTACCGTCTCGATTTGCAGAAACTAGAATTGCCAAAGATGATGGCGGAAATAACTAGGGAAGCTAATCTCCTCGGTAGTTTGGATGCTAAAATTGTTGAGAAGTGGAGTCGATTTTTTGTCCAAAAAGGCTTTATTGGTGGGTTGAATTTCTTCCGGGAGTATCTCACATCTACGGGCTGGACTTTAAGGTTATCGCAAATCTTGTATTTTCAGTGCAGTTTGAGTTGTGCTAACAGTATTAGAACCCAGAATGACGAGGAGACAGAAGTTTTTAAAGCGTTTAAGAAGGTATTATCTCAGTTTGAAACAGCGCAGCCAAATTTCTCAGACGATGAGATTAACTCCTACATCCGCCGCTACAAGAAAAAAGGCGAGTTTTTGCAAGCTGATACCTTGATTTTGTTACAGAATGGTAAGGATTTTAGAATTCTGTGCGTTGATTTATCTGTGTTTACTCCCCCGTTGACTTCGGAAAGAATCGATAATCTCAACGAAATAGAGGTGATGCGTAAGTCTTTGATCGGAGAAATTAACTATTTGCGATCGAAAAGTGTTTTTTCTAATCTGCGAATCGATACTAGCACTTTAGGTGTTGATTTCTCGGAGGATTTAAAACGCTATTTTACGGCTTTTAAGTATAAGGATAAGGAAAGCGCTAAGTTGATTCAGGCGGGTAGCTACGCTCACAGCTTCTACGGTTTTCTGCAAACAACTGGTATTATTCCTCATGATGCTGAGGTTTTGTTGAATGTTGTCGGTTATAGCGATCGCACAATCAGCGCAATTTCCCTCCGCAGTGATAAAATTGACATCTTGGCGACTTGTGCCAAAATTTATCAGCAGGAAGCGAAAAACAAAGAAATTAACGATGCTCGCGCCGAAGTTTTAGATGCGATCCAACTTAACGCAGGTTACAGTTTTCAGAATGGCAAAAAGTTTGTCAGCGATTTGTTAACAATTGGCAAAATTTCTACACCTGTATGTAATACAGAGCGGATCGAGAATTTTGCTAATTCCATAGATATTATATCAGATAAACTGGCAGATGATTTGCAAATCGATCGCGGATTACATCTGAGAAATGCTCACGCTCAATTGATTGTCAAAGCGCT